>JANWLO010000096.1 GCA_025450815.1 Gemmatimonadaceae bacterium | reverse complement strand
TCGTGGGAGACCCGCAGAGCGTGATCGACAAGATTCTGTGGGCGCACGAGCTCTTCGGCCACCAGCGCTTTCTCATGCAGATGAGCGTCGGCACGATGCCGCACGAGAAGATCATGCATTCGATCGACTTGCTGGGGAGTGTGGTAGCGCCGGCGGTGAGGAAGGCGCTGGGGAGAGAGCGATAACTGCTTGACGCGGAGAACGTAGAGGTACGTCGAGACGCAGGAAATCAGCAGAATGCCGAGGCGGAAGTTCGCCGGCACGGCACTCCGTTTAGCTTCACTTCGTCCCCCACCGTAATTTCCGCACAATGACATCGATTCTCGGCCGATCCCGCCACGCCTCGCGCGCGGCCGTGCTCCTCATTGCGCTCGCACCCTTCGCCTGCGGGCGCGGCGACGTTGCCGCCGGCCCACGTGTAGTTTGCGTCTCCAAGCAGATCAACGAATTCCTCTACGACATTCACGCCGAATCCGTTCTCGTTGCGCGCGATCTCACGTCGATCTATCCGGCCGCCATCACCAAGCTCCCCTCCGTGGGCTACCATCGCGCGCTGAGCGCCGAGGGGATCATCTCGATGAAGCCGACCATGCTGCTCACGGATGGCAACCTGGGGCCGGACGCCGTGGTCGAGCAGGTGAAGAAGGTCGGCATACCAGTGCTGGTGCTCAAGCCCGGTTCGACGCTCGACAGCGCCGAGCTACTGATGACGCGGCTCGGAAAGGAGTTCAATCGCGAGGCACAGGCCGACAGCGAGGTCGCGGCATGGAAGCAGGGGATGAGCGCCGCCCTCGCCGATACGTCGAAATGGAGTTCCGCGCATCCGCCGCGCGTGCTCGTGATGCACCTCGGACAGATCGCGAACGACTACCTCGCACTCAAGCGCGGCACTGTCGCCGATCAGATCATCCGCTGGGCAGGCGGCGTCAACGCCATCGATTCGGTGGGCGGCATGCTCCGGCTCACTCCGGAGCTGATAGCGAAGGCGGCGCCCGACATCATCATCGCCACCGACGTCGGCTTCGATCGCGTTGGAAGCGCAGAAAAATTCGCGGCGCTCCCCGGAGTTTCGCTCACCCCGGCCGCGCACGACATGCGCATCTATCGCGTCGACGAGACGGAGCTGATGTACTTCGGGCCGCGCACGCCGGCGGTTCTCGAGAAGTTTGCCGGGTGGATGCATCCGGCAGCTGCACAGCATTGATCGATCGCCGCACACGGTGCCGATGACGCGGCGGTCCGACCGGACCGTCTACCTCCTGCTCGCGCTGTGCCTCGTGATCTCGCTCGTGGCATCGGCGTCGATCGGCGCTTTCACTTTCTCGCCGGCTACGATCGCGCGCTACGTCGGCGAGAGCGCCGGCTGGATTCCCGATCGTGCGGCGGATACGCTGGGGCGCAGCGTCTTCTTTCAGCTGCGACTTCCACGCGTGCTCATGGGCGCGCTCGCCGGCGCCGTGCTCGGCGTGTCCGGGACGCTCATGCAGGGGCTCTTCCGCAACCCCATCGTGGAGCCCGGGCTCGCGGGCACATCATCGGGCGCGGCGCTCGGCGCAGCGCTCGTGTTCGTGCTCGGTGGCGGAGCGCTTGCGTTCCACGCTCCGGCCGGCGTGGTGGCGGTGCCGCTGTTCGCATTCGCGGGCGCGTTTGGCGCGACGATGCTCGTCTACAAAGTCTCGTCGTCGTTTGGCAAGGTGAACGTGTTCACGCTTCTGCTGGCGGGGATCGCGGTGAACGCGGTGTGCGCGGCCGGCACGGGCTTTCTCTCGTACATCGCGCGCGACCCGCAGGCGCGCAACATCACCTTCTGGAGCCTGGGCACCTTCACCACGGCGGACTGGCGAGGCGTGGCGCTCGTGGGCGTGTGCTTCGTAACGAGCTTCATCTACGCGCTCGGATGCGCGAAGCCGCTCAACGCACTCATGCTCGGCGAGGACGAAGCGGCGTTTCTCGGCGCGGATCCGCAACGGCTCATCGTGCGGCTGCTCGTCGTCAACACGGTGATGGTGGCGGCGACGACGGCGATGGTGGGAGTGATCGCATTCGTGGGGCTCGTGATTCCGCACGTGCTGCGCATGATGCGCTCCTCGAGCTACACCTTCCTCCTTCCCGCATCGGCGCTGCTTGGCGCGACGCTAATGGCGGTGGTGGACGTCGTCGCGCGCCTGGTCATCGCGCCGGCGGAGCTGCCGATCGGGATCATCACGGCGGTCATCGGCGCGCCGGTATTCCTGTGGATACTCCTGCGCGAGCAACGTAAGGGGAGCGCGGGATTCTATGGTTGAGCTCAACGGCGTGTCGTACCGCGCGGGCGCGACGCTCATACTCGACGACGTGAGCGTGCGCTTCGAGCCCGGCAAGTTGAACGTCGTGCTCGGGCCGAACGGCGCGGGAAAGTCGACGCTGTTGCGACTGGCCACGGGGCTCGTGCGGCCGACGTCGGGCGAGGTGCGATACGACGGGGAGCCGGTGGCGAAGCTCGCTCCTGAGCCGCTGGCGCGACGGCGCGCCGTGCTGTCGCAGCACGTGGAGCTCGCGTTCGCGCTTCCGGTGGGCGATGTCGTGATGATGGGGCGCTATCCGCACTATGGGCGCGTGCCCTCCGCGCGCGACCGCGAGATCGTGAGCGACGCGCTGGAGCTGGTGGGGATGGAGCACAAGCGCGAGCAGCCTTACCCGACGCTGTCGGGGGGCGAGCGGCAGAAGGTGCAGCTCGCGCGAGTGCTCGCGCAGATCTGGAGCGACGACGCGCGGGAGCACCGCTATCTATTTCTCGACGAGCCGACGAGTGGGCTCGATGTGCACTACCAGCTCCACATTTTGCAGGTGGCGCGCGGACTGCTGTCGCCGGAGTGCACCGTGGTAGCGGTGTTGCACGATTTGAACGTGGCGTTCGAGTACGGCGACCACTTCGTGCTGCTCGAGAACGGACGTGTCGCCGTCGAGGCCGGAAAGTCGAGCGAGATTCCGGCGGCGGTAATCGAGCGCGTGTTCCGTGTGCGTGCGCGCCGCGTCGAGAGCGCCGATCATGCGGGAGACTACTGGCGCTTCGACCTGTAGCTCGTCAGTCAGACTCGGTAAATGGTGACCGCCGTATCGTCGAAGACGCGCCGGCTCGTTCCCGCGGGTAGCTCGTGCGTGAGCGCGTGCTCCACGGCGAGGATGCGGGAGAAGTGCGAGGAGAGCCAACTCTCGATCACGCGGTCGAGCTGGCGCGAGCCGTAAGGCGGATCCGCGAAGGCGATGTCGTAGCTCGCAGCGCCGAGTGCGGCCGCGAAG
This sequence comes from Gemmatimonadaceae bacterium, assembly GCA_025450815.1. Taxonomy (GTDB): domain Bacteria; phylum Gemmatimonadota; class Gemmatimonadetes; order Gemmatimonadales; family Gemmatimonadaceae; genus FEN-1250. Next base: position 12,219 of record JANWLO010000096.1, on the reverse strand, counting down.
GGAATGGCGTCGCGCTTGAAGATCCTGGTGCGATCGCGGAGTCGTAGCGTGGCGACGTTGGCGCGCAGTGCGTGCAGACTGTCCGGCCGAAACTCTACGAAGTCGGCACTGCGTGCGCCGCGCGAAATTGCTTCGAGGCCGATCGCGCCGGTTCCGGCAAAGAGCTCGAGCACGCGCGAATCGGGAAGGTCGGCATGAAGCATGTCCAGCAGCGCCGCGCGGACGATCTCCGCCGTGGGACGCACGCGCCGATCCTGGGGCGACACGAGATCCCGCCCCGCGAATTTGCCCCCGACGATTCTCACTTGTGCCTCGAAGTCCTGGTTAACATGACGGAATGTCGCTTAACGACCCTGTCGAGGCCATCCCTGGGCGCGCGCACAAAGTTTGCGGCTGGAGCTCCCTAATGTTTACTGAGCCGCTGAACGAGTACGCAGGATGACTGCTGGCAACGCTTCGGCCGGATGGCGCGCGGAGAGCTCCGGGGCAAGGCTGCCCGGGCAGGACGACATACGTCCGCTCAGCGAGCGCACCGTGGACTCCGATCTGTATCGCCTTTTGGTCCATAGCGTGACGGACTACGGGATCTTCCTGCTGGATCCCGCGGGTCACGTTGCGAGCTGGAACGAGGGCGCCCAGCGCATCAAGGGCTACAGCGCGGACGACATCATCGGCCGGCACTTTTCCGCGTTCTATCCGGCGGAGGACATCGCCTCGGGCAAGCCCGATATGGAGCTCGAAGTGGCCGCTCGTGTCGGGCGGTTCGAGGACGAGGGGTGGCGGGTTCGGAAGGATGGCTCGCTCTTCTGGGCGAACGTCATCATCACGGCGCTCCGCAACGACGCCGCGGAGCTCGTCGGGTTCGCAAAGGTCACGCGCGATCTCACGGAGCGCAGGGCGGCCGAGCAACGCGCCATCGACGACACGCGGCGGATCGCCGAGGTGGAAGTCGCGAATCGTACGAAGAGCGAGTTCCTCGCCACGATGTCACACGAGCTGCGGACGCCGCTGAACGCGATTGGCGGCTATGCGGAGCTCATGGAGCTCGAGATCGGCGGCCCGGTCACGGAGCAGCAGCAGGGCTATCTCTCCCGCATCCGCGGCAGCCAGCAACACTTGCTCGGCATCATCACCGACTTGCTGAACTACAGCCGGCTCGAGGCAGGGCAGCTTTCCTACAACGTGCAACGGATGCCGGTCCGCGCCATCATCGAGACGGTGGTGCCGCTCGTCGGGCCGCAGGCCACAACGCGAAAGATCACGCTCGGCTTCGATCCCTGCGCGCCGCAGATGATCGTTCGTGCGGATCGAGCGAAGGTCGAGCAGATCGTGCTGAACCTGCTGTCCAATGCTCTGAAGTTCACGCCCGGCGGCGGATCGGTGGACGTGTCGTGCGACCTGGTGGGCGATCGCGTGGCGATCGTCGTGCGCGACACGGGCGTGGGCATTCCCGACGACCAACTGGACGCGATCTTCGAGCCGTTCGTGCAGCTCGGCCGCTCGCTCAGCAAGATGCACGAAGGCACGGGACTCGGCCTGGCGATCAGCCGGGATCTGGCGCGCGCGATGGACGGCGACGTAACCGTGGAGAGCACGGTGGACAGCGGGAGCACCTTTCGGTTGCTGCTCCCGCGCGGCTGAGACTCGCTAGTGCAGTACCGTCGTTGCGTCCACGCGCGTTGCGCGCCGCACGGGACCGAACAGCGCGAGCGTGGCGCAGGCGAGCAGCATCATCGCGGTCGCGCCGAGAGTCACCGGATCGAGCGGGCGCACGCCGAACAGCAGATTGCGCAGCAGGCTTCCTACTAACACGACGCCGACGATGCCGCCCGCGAGTCCGGCGGCCATCCACACCGCGCCCTGCTTTAGCACCAGACCGGCGATCGCCTCGCGGCTCGAGCCGAGCGCAACGCGCACGCTGAACTCCCGCTCGCGCGCGGCCGCCATCGCGGCGAACATCGCGTAGACACCCACGGACGCGAGCACCAGCGCGAGCGCGCCGAACGCGGTCATTAGCACCACCGGCAGTCGCCGTCCGGCGAGTCCGTCAGAAAGAAGCGAGCGCATCGTCGCGATGTTGTGCGCGGCGAGATCCGCGTCGAATGCAGCGGCGGCGCGCTTGATCGGTGCTGCGAGCGCGAGCGGATTTCCCCGCGCCCGGAAAATGAAGCTCACGCCAGTGGTCGGCTCCTGTCGACGCGACGCGTACGTGATGGGCTCCGGGGTTGCGCGCAGCGGATCGTTGCGTACGTCGCCAACCACACCGACAATGATCTTCCATGGAGAGTTTGCATCGGGGCCAAGCCGGATGCGCGCGCCGAGCGCGCCGCCATTGGGCCAATATCGCCGCTCCATCGCCGCGCTGATGACGATGGACGACGGCGCATCGGGGCGATCCTCGGGCCCAAAGGTGCGGCCGCTTCGAAGCGGAATGCCGAGTGTGCGAAAGTAGTCGTCGGAGACGCTCACGTAGGTGATGAACGACTGTTGATCGTTGGGCGGCGGAGTTGCTCCCTCGATGACGAGACCGTTGCTGTTCATCGATCCGGATGGAAGCTCGCTCGCGCTCGCGATGGCCGTGACGCCGGGAACAGCGCGCAGCTGATCCTCCAGCCGAGCGTAGTAGCCCGCCATGGCGTCGCTCGTATGCATCTGGTTGAGTCCAGGCTGGACGTCCGCGGTGAGCAACCCGTCTGGATTGAATCCGAGTGGCGTGCTCGTCATGGCCCAGAGGCTGCGGGCGAGCAGGCCGGCGCCCGCGAGGAGGCTGAGGCAGAGAGCGATCTGGCCGGCCACGAGCGCGCCGCGCAACCGGCGTGAACGCCGGCTCTCACTCGTGCCGCGCGTCTCGTCGCGAAGGGTGCTCTGCATGTTCGCGCGGCCAACGGAGAGCGCCGGGAAGATGCCAAATGCGATCCCGGTGCAGAGCGCGAGCACCATCGTGCACACGAGCGTGCCCGAATCGAGCGCGAGGTGTGCGTACGACGGCAGTGCGTGGAGCGCGAGCGTGCGTAGCGCGCTCAGGCCGACGAGAGCGAGGAGAATTCCGGCGAGGCCGCCGGTGAGGGCGAGCAGCGTGCTTTCCGTGAGCAGCTGTCGCACGAGTCGTCCGCGTCCGGCGCCGAGTGCGACGCGAACGGCGAACTCCTTGCGCCGCGATATCGTGCGGGAGAGCAGCGCGCCGGCGAGATTCGCGCAGGTGATGAGCAGCACGAGTCCCGCGCTCGCCATGAGCACGAGAAGCGGCGTGCGCGTGTCGCCCACCATCGCGTCGCGCAGAGGCGTGGTGGTGAGCTGAAAGGGCCCGTCGTCTCGCGGATACTCGCGGGAGAGGCTGGTGGAGATCGCGTCGACATCCTGATGCGCGTGCTCGACGGACACTCCCGGCTCGAGCCGGCCGATGAACGCGAGGTAGTGCGAGCCGCGCGCGGAGATGGGATCACTCAGCAGCGCCGGGAGCGACAGGGCGTAATAGATGTCGGCGTTGGGCACCGGGCTCACGAAGTCGCGCGGCAGCACGCCCACGACCTGCCGCGCGATGCCGTTGATGAGGATCGTTCTGCCGACGATGCGCGGATCGCGGCCGAAGACGCGTTGCCAAGCCTCGTGCGTGATGATCGTGGTGAACGAGGTGTCGCCACGCGCGTCCTCTTCGTGGAAGTCGCGGCCCAGCGCGGGAACGACGCCGAGGGTCGACAGAAAGGCGGGCTGGACCCACGCAGCGTGGATGATGCTGGCGCCGCCATCGTCCTTGTAGATGCGGTCTCCCGCCTCTCCCTGGAATACCGCGAACTTCGAGAACGAGCGCTGGCGAATGCCGACGTCGTTCGCGGCGCCAGCGCTCAAAGCGCCGCGTTCGGAGCTGCCATCGCGAAATCGGGCATACACGCGGACGAGGCGCTGTGGCTCGCGATAGGGAAGCGCATCGAGGAGCACGGACTTCACGACGCCGAAGACGGCGGCGTTTGCGCCGATGCCCAGCGCGAGGGTGAGCACGGCGAGTGCGGTGAAGAGCTTGGCGCGCGCGGCGGAGCGGAGGCCGAAGCGGATATCCTGGCGGAGATCCTCGAACCAGTCGCGGCGCGCGTCGGCGCGGCGCTCGTCGGCGAGCATCTGCGCGCACTCGCGCTGAACTTCGGTAACGTTGCCGAAGCGCTCGAGTGCCGTGGCGCGCGCGGTGGCGGGGTCCATGCCGCGCGAGACGTAGTCGCGGATTCGCTGCTCGAGGTGGAACGCGAGCTCGTCGTGCACTTCGGCTTGGGGCGCGGCCTCGAACGGTTTTCTGGAGTCGGGGTGCGAAAATGGATTGTGCATGATCAGCTCGCCCAGCTCGGGGCGTTGGCGGATGCGACGGCCTGTGTGACCGCGGCGGCGAAGCGCTGCCATCCCGAGGTCTGCTCCTGGAACTGTCGCTTTCCCTCGGCGGTGAGGCGATAGTACTTGGCGCGGCGGTTGTTCTCGGTGGTGCCCCACGCGCCCTTGATCCATCCGCGGCGCGTCATACGATACAGGGCCGGGTAGAGGGAGCCCTCTTCGATGCGGAGGACGTCGTTGGTGGCGCCCTCGATCCAGCTGGCGATGCCGTAACCGTGCATGGGTCCCCAGGAGAGCGTCTTGAGGACGAGGAGCTCGAGGGTGCCCTGGAGGAGACCGGAGTCTTTGTTGAACACGAGTGCCCGGGATGCGTGGTGGCTTACTATGCGGCTCTATGGGAGAGGTAAAACTATTCCCTTAGACGCGCAAGGGGAGACCGGCTGGATGGGACTCACTGTCACCGGCGTCTGCCTGCGATGACGGGAGATACCGCACGCCTCGCAGCGGCGATTGCCGATCGGTACCTCATCGAGCGCGAGCTCGGCGCTGGCGGCATGGCCACGGTGTATCTGGCGGAAGACGTAAAGCATCACCGTCGCGTCGCGATCAAGGTGCTGCGCTCTGATCTAGCCCAGGCTCTTGGTACGCTGCGCTTTCAGCGCGAAGTGGAGCTCGCCGCCCGACTCGCGCACCCGCACATTCTGGCGCTGTTCGACTCCGGCGTGGCGGACGATACGCTGTACTACGTGATGCCGTTCGTGGACGGTGAGTCGCTCCGCGCGAAGCTGGCACGGGAGGGCGCGCTCCCCATCGCTGAAACATGCCGAATACTCCGCGACGTCGCGGACGCGCTCGCGTACGCGCACCGGCACGGCGTGGTGCACCGCGATATCAAGCCGGAGAACATCCTGTTGTCCGAGGGGCACGCGCTCGTTGCCGACTTCGGCGTCGCAAAGGCGGTGCACGATGCGGCGGGCGTGGTCGATGGTTTCGCCCACACCACGCTCACCACTGCGGGGATGACACTCGGCACGCCCACGTACATGTCGCCCGAGCAGGCCTCCGCCGATAAACAGATCGACTCTCGCGCCGACCTGTACGCCTTGGGTGTAGTCGCATACGAGATGCTCACCGGCCGGCCTCCTTTCGTCGGCGCCACCATGCAGCAGGTCCTGGCCGCTCAGGTGAGCGAGGCACCGGATCCGGTCACGAAGCGCCGCTCCAGCATCCCGGCCCCGGTCGCCGCGATCGTGATGCAATGCCTCGCGAAGAATCCCGCCGACCGTCCGCGAAACGCGGAGTCGCTGCTGGCTGTCCTCGAGGGCGCGACGACGTCCGGCGTCGCGAGCACATCTGGCCCGGCGGCGGATTCGAGTGCGCCTCGTGAAAAAGCCACCACTGGCCGACGCCGGGCACCACTGGCCGTGACGACGGCCGCGATCCTGGCGCTCATCGCGGCGGGTGGAGGATACGCGTACTCGCGCCAACGCATTCCCGGTGGTGGACCTGAACGCGTCGCCGTCGATCCGCTCGTGATGGCCGCAGCGCCTGCAAAGTCCATCGCCGTGCTCCCATTCGACAATCTGAGTGCCGACACCAGCAACGCGTACTTCGCGGTGGGGACTCAGGACGAGATCCTCACGCGACTGGGCGGAATCCACGATCTGAAGGTGATCGCGCGAACGTCCGCGGCGCAGTATGCGAGTCATCCGCAGGACGTTGCGCGCGTCGCGCAGCAGCTCGGCGTCGCGACACTTCTGGAGGGCAGCGTCCAACGCGCGGGCGATCAGGTTCGCGTGAGCGTGCAGTTGGTCGACTCGCGCTCCGGCGCACAGCTCTGGGCTAACAGCTACGACCGGAACGTCAGGAGCATCTTTGCGGTCGAGTCGGAGATTGCGCAGCATGTCGCCGACGCGCTCAAGGCGCAGCTCCTTCCGGCCGAGGCGGCACGGGTTACGAGCGTTCCCACGCAGAATGCCGCGGCGTATGACCTGTTCCTGGAAGCGGAGTACGCGGCCGATCAAACGATGGGCACCGGATTGGGTGAGCCGTCCGCTCTCGCTGCGCGAGCCGCGGCGCTGTATCGACAGGCAATCGCGCTCGATTCCACGTTCGCGCTCGCAGACGCGCAGCTGTCCTATCTCGACAGTTACAGCTACTGGATCGGATTCGATCACTCGCAGGCGCGGTTGGACAGCGCGACGAGAGAGGCGCAGCGTGCGGTGGCACTGCAGCCCAATTTGCCGGAGTCGCATCTGGCAATGGGGTATCTGCACTATTGGGGGCATCGCGATTATCCGGCCGCGCTGCGGGAGTTCGAGACGGCGCGCCAGAATCTTCCCAACGACGCGCGAGTCATCTCGGCAATCGGCTACGTCAGCCGTCGTGGGGGCGACACGCAATCCGCGATCGCGGACTTGCGGCGCGCCGAGCTGCTGGACCCGAGAGATCCGACCTTACCGATGCAGCTCGGCAACACCCTCGCGTTGTCGCGGCAATACGACGACGCGATTGCTGCGTTCGACCGCGCCGTCGCCGTACATCCCGGAGACTACCAGTCTCTCGCTCAGAAGGCGTGGGTACTCGCGCTGGCTGGACGGCCGACGCTCGCGCACGCCGTCTGGGCAACGATACCGGCGAGCACGAATCCCAAAGGCGAGACATCGATTGTCGGCTTCGAGATCGCATGGCTGATGCGGCAGCCGGACAGCGCGCTCGCCATCATCTCGCGCGCACCAGACGTCGTGTGGGAGCCGCAGTCGCCGGGGCCCATTCCGGCCGCGGTCTTTGCGGGTCAGGCGTTGGCGGCGAAGGGCGAGAGTACCCGTTCGCACAAAGCCTATGACGACGCTCGCCAGACCCTGGAGGCGAAGGTGCGGACCGATCCGAGTGACGCCGACGCGTGGAGTTGGCTCGGGATGTCGTACGCGGGACTGGGCAGAGAGGCGGACGCGATCCACGCGGGACGCCGCGCGAGCGAGCTGCTTCCGATCTCGCGAGATGCCGTGGAGGGATCTGGAGTGCTCATGCGGTTGGCCGAGATCTACGCGCATGCGGACAGCTTGTCCCAGGCGGTGCCGCTCCTTCGACAGCTGCTCGCGATACCGAGCGGAGGTTTCGTAGTTTCCGCGCAACTGCTTCGCATCGACCCCACGTGGGATCGGCTTCGCGCGGACCCGACGTTCACGGCGCTTCTGACGCCAGAAGGGAATGAGATGAGCGATGTCAATCGCAGAATCACGCGATAGCATGGATGACGCCCGCAGCACAACGCGGAGGGATTTCCTGCGGGCGAGCGCCATGGCGGGCGCGGGATTGCTGGTGGGCGGGTGCACGAGGAGTAGCTCGTCAGCGGACAGCGCGACGGTTGTGAGAGGAGCGTCCAAGAGTGCGGGCGCGGGGGATTCTGCGCTCGCCCATGCGGGTCCCGCCGACGTCACGATTCGCATCGCGCCCGTGCTCGTCGAGCTCGCCCCGGATCACATCATCAGCACGGTTGGCTACAACGGCAGCGTGCCCGCGCCCATAATCCGTCTTCGCGAAGGGCGACAGGTCACGGTCGAGCTGATCAACGATACGGACACGCCAGAGCTCGTGCATTGGCACGGACAGCTCATTCCCTCGAGCATCGACGGCTCGGCCGAAGAGGGCACTCCGTTCGTCAAGCCGCATGGAACGATGCGCTACACGCTCACCCCCAAGCCGAGCGGCACGCGATGGGTGCACACGCACGCGTTTGCCGGCGCCGATCTGCATCGCGGGACGTACAGTGGACAATTCGGGTTCGTGTACATCGAGCCCGCGAACGATGCCGCGCGATACGATCAGGAAGTTTTTCTCGCAACGCACGAATGGGAGCCATTTTTCGGCGCAACGGAGATGGGGACGGATGCGGACGTTTGGCCGCAGGGCGCAGTGGCCAGACCGCGTCCGGACTCCAAACCGAACGGCTACGAGGTGGGCTACAGATCGTTTTCGATCAACGGCAAATCGCTCGGTCACGGCGAGCCACTACGCGTTCGTCGCGGGCAGCGGGTGATGTTTCGCGTGCTGAACGCGAGCGCGACCGAAAACATTCAGCTGGCGCTCCCCGGTCATCAGTTCGAGATCGTCGCGCTCGATGGCAATCCCGTGCCGACGCCGCAAAAGGTGAGCGTGCTGGCACTCGGCGTTGCCGAGCGGATCGACGCGATCGTGGAGATGAATCATCCGGGGGTGTGGATTTTCGGAACTCCGCACGATGATGATCGCCGCGATGGCATGGGGATCGTGGTCGAGTACGCGGGTTCGAGCGGTGCGCCGCGCTGGGTTGCACCGCCCAAGGGACCATGGGACTACATCCGGTTCGGTCGCTCGCGCGCCGCGGCCGCTCCGCCCGAAGTCATTCCGATGAGCTTCGGCAAGATCAACGGCGGGAAACATGACTTCAACCGTTGGACCATCAACGGCGAGCAATTCGAGCACAGTACTCCAATCCGAATTCATTCCGGTGGTCGCTATCGACTCTCGATGCAGAATCTCGCCGACGATCCGCACCCGGTGCATCTCCACCGACACATCTTCGAGCTCGTGAGCGTGAACGGGAGGGCGACAGCCGGCATCATGAAGGACACGGTTGTCGTCCCGGGATTCGGGACCGTCGACGTAGACTTCACCGCGAACAATCCCGGGCCGACGCTCTTCCACTGCCACCAGCTCCTGCACATGAACTACGGTCTCATGCGCCTGTTCGAGTATGCGTAGAACGGTGAGCGCACCACCCCGTGCATTTGAAGCGATCTTAGGGTGACATTCGGTCTGATCGTGGCAGCGGCCGCCGCGCTGGCCGGGGCTGTCGCGTCGATCGTGGGATTTGGCATCGGAAGTCTGCTCACGCCGCTCTTCGCAGTGCGGATGGGAACGCAGCTCGCCGTCGCCGCGGTCTCGATTCCGCACTTTCTCGCTACTGCACTCCGCTTCTGGCGGCTTCGCTCGCACGTGGATCGCCGCGTGCTCGTGAGCTTCGGTGCGACGAGCGCAGCGGGCGGGTTGACGGGCGCGCTGCTCCACTCCTACGCCACCAATCGCGCGCTCAGCATTGCGTTCGGCATCATCCTGCTCTTCGTGGCTGCGAGTGAGATGACGGGCTTTGCGCGGAAGATGCGGTTTCACGGACCGGTAGCGTGGATCGCCGGTGCGGCGTCGGGGCTGTTCGGCGGCCTGGTGGGAAATCAGGGCGGCATTCGCTCCGCCGCGCTCCTGGGATTCGACGTCGACAAGCAGGCATTCGTTGCTACCGCGACGGCGATCGGGCTGATCGTGGACGGTGCGCGGATGCCAGTCTACTTCGTGACGCAATTCCACGCGCTCACGCACGACTGGCCGCTGATCGTGCTCGCTTCGGCCGGCACACTCGTGGGAACCATGGGCGGCGTGCGCGTGCTCGGCCGCATTCCCGAGCGCGTGTTTCGCCGAATCGTCGCGGCGCTCCTGCTGGCGCTGGGCGCGTATATGACGTTTGTGGGGGTGTAGATATCGTTCAGGACAACTCCGCCACCGCTCTCGCCCCCGGAACCATGCGTCGATTCCTCACGATCATCCCGTTCGTCCCCATCGCGTTCGCCGCCTGCGCTGCGTCCACGAGCTCGAACTTCTGGCCTGCGCACCCGGTCGGCTCCGTGCACACGCTCATGCCGTCGCCGACGACGGTCGTGTACGGCGGGTACGATCCCGCCGCAGCGCCGGTGTTGCGCGTCGCTTCGGGGGACGAAGTGATCGTCGGCGCGGTCTCGACGTGCGGGGCGCGGCTCCTCCAACCGGGGCTGGACACCGGAACGATCGAGCCGGCGTACCGCGCGATCACAGCCGCGGTACACGACTCGACGCTCCGACGCGGCCCTGGTGGGCACATCCTCACCGGCCCGATTTATGTCGACGGCGCGGAGCGGGGGGACGTGCTCGAGGTGAGGATCGAGTCGATCACGGTCGATCTGCCTGATGCGTGCAACGGCTTCGGACCGCGCGGCGGCTTCCTGCCTGAGGACTTCCCGGGCGAGTCACGCTTCCGCGTCATCCCACTCGACCTCGAGCACATGGTGGCGCGCTTCTCCGATTCGCTCGGGATCGAGATTCCGCTGCACCCGTTTTTCGGGAGCATCGGTGACGCGCCGAGCCCCGAGCAGGGGCGCATCAACAGCGCACCTCCGGGAACGCACGGAGGGAATCTCGACAACAAGGCGCTCGTCGCCGGAACGATCCTCTACATCCCGGTGCACACGCGCGGCGCGCTCCTCGAAATCGGCGACGGCCACGCGGGGCAGGGCGACGGCGAGGTGGACATCACGGCACTCGAGACTTCCCTGCGCGGCCGGTTCCAGCTCATCGTGCGCAAGGACCTGCACTTCGACTGGCCCCGCGCGGAAACGCCCACGGACTGGATCGCGATGGGTGCGGACTCCAGCCTGACGGTGGCGACGAAGATCGCCACCCGTCAGGCGATCGCGCTACTCGGCGACACGTACCACCTGTCGCGCGAGGATGCCTACCAATTATTGAGCACGGCGGCGGACGTGCGCATCACGCAGCTCGTGGACGGCACGATGGGCGCGCACGTCATGATTCCGAAGGGCCTGTTCACGCACGTAGGTGGTCACTGATGATGTGACCCAGCCAGCTCCGCCACCGCCGCGCCGATCCGCGTCACCGCCGCGTCCAAGTCCGCCTGCGCCGACGCGAAGGAGAGGCGGAGCCGCCCCTCACCGCGCGGGCCGAACGCCGCGCCGTCGATGGCGGCAACACCATACGTCTCGAGCAGCCGGTCGGCGAACGCGCGCGACGTGAGGCCGTGCGCGGCGAGCAGCGCGGAGAAATCGGGGAACACGTAGAACGCCCCGGCGGGTACTGGACATTGTACGCCCTCGAGCGAGTTGAGCCCGCGCACGAGCAGGTCGCGCCGCGCGCGATACGCGGCGACCTGCGTCGCAACCATTGTTTGCGGTCCGGTGAGCGCTGCGATCCCCGCGCGCTGGATGAATGGCGCCACGCAGGTGTGGCCGTTCACACTCATTGTCACGAGTCGCTCCACCCACGGGCGCGGCACTACGAGGTAGCCGAGCCGGTAGCCGGTCATCGCGTACGTCTTGGAGAATCCGTCCACGAGCATCGTGCGCGAGCGCGCTCCGTCACAGGCGGCGATGGTGGGCGCACGTCCGCCCTCGAACACGAGTCGCGAATAGATGTCATCGGTGACCACGCGCAGATCGTGGCGCTCGACCAGCTCCGCGAGCCGCGTCATGTCCGCGGCATCGAGCGCGCCGCCCGTTGGATTGTTGGGCGAGTTGAGACAGAGCACGCGCGTGCGCGGTGTGATGCGCATCGCGATGTCATCGATGTCCGGCGCATTGCGCGCATCGAGTGCGTATCCGATCGCCGTGCCGCCGGCGAAGCGCGCCATGGATGGGTAGATCGGGAAGCCGGGGTCGGGAACGAGCACCTCGCTCCCTGGTTCCACCGTCGCCAGCAGTGCGTAGAACACCGCCGTCTTCGCGCTCGGCGTGACGATCACCTGATCGGCGCTCGCGTCGACGCCGCGCGAGCGCACGTCGGCGGCGATCGCCTCGCGCAGCTCCGGAAGCCCCTGCGGCGCGACGTAGCGTGCGTCGCCCGCGCGCAACGCCGCGACTGCGGCGTCGACGACGTGCGGCGGTGCATCGACGTCGGGCGCGCCGAGCTCGAGGTGCACGATCGTGCGGCCGGCGCGCTCGAGCTCCGTGGCGCGGCGGAAGACGTCGAGCGCGCCCTCACCGGAGAGGAGATCGACTCGTTCCGCGAGCGGCGGGACGTCGTCGTGCGATGCGGGAGCAGTGGCGGAGATGGCGTGCGTCATGTGCGCCTCAGAGAAGGCACTTGATCCAGCCACCATCCACC
>JANWLO010000095.1 GCA_025450815.1 Gemmatimonadaceae bacterium | reverse complement strand
GATGCTATCCTGAATTCACAATCGAAGCCCCCGTGGTAATTTGCCGCCTATTGCAGCCACGTTAAATAATTGCTAAAACGCGAAACCTCCCGGTGGCATTCCCCCCGGGATTTTTTGCATCCCTACCAGTCAACTCGACCGTATCCATGCCGACCTCCGCTCCAACCGCCGCGCACATCCCGCTCGCAGCACGCCTGGACGACCTTCGCACCGAAAGTGCGTTCGTCGTGCTCGCGCGCGCCAAAGAGCTCGAGCGGCAGGGCCGGCAGATTCTCCACGTCGAGATCGGTGAGCCTGACTTCCCTACCGCGCCCCACATCGTCGAGGCCGCGGTGCGCGCACTCCACGATGGCGAAACACGCTACGGTCCCGCCGGTGGCCTGCTCGACCTTCGCGTAGCGATCGCGAATCATCTCACGTCGTTCGGCATCGCAGCCGAGCCCGACAACATCGTCGTCACGCCAGGCTCCAAGCCCATCCTCTTCTACGCCGCACTCGCGCTCCTCGAGCACGGCGACGAGGCGCTCATCCCCGACCCCGCGTATCCGATCTACGACTCGGCGGTCCGATTCGCGGGCGCGCATCCAATCACGTATCGGCTCGACTCGAGCAACGATTTCAGCCCCGACGTCGACGCAATCGCCGCCTCGATTACCGCGCGCACGCGTGTCCTCGTCCTCAACACGCCGCAGAACCCCACCGGCGGCGTGATCGATGCGGCACGTCTCGCCGCCCTCGCCGAGCTCGCGATCGCGAACGACCTCGTCGTCATCGTCGACGAGATCTATCGCCCGTTCAACTACGACGGTGCGCCGGTACCCTCGATCACCACGCTGCCGGGAATGCGGGAGCGATGCATTCTCGTCGACGGTTTTTCCAAGGCTTACGCGATGACCGGCTGGCGGCTCGGCTTCGGCCTCTTCCCTGCACCGCTCGCGCCGCGCTTCGCGCTCCTCGCGCTCAACGATCACGCGTGCGTCCCCGCATTCGTACAACGCGCCGGGATCGCCGCGCTCACGGGTACCCAGGAGCCGCTTCGCGCGATGATCGCCGAGTTCGCGGCGCGCCGCGCGCTCGTGGCCGAGCGTCTCGCGGCGATTCCGGGCGTTCGCATGCGCGCACCCGCGGGCGCATTCTACGCGTTTCCCGATGTCTCCGCGATCACGAACGCCTCCGGCATCACCGCCGCTCAGCTCGCGGACACGCTACTTCAGAATTTCGGGGTCGCGCTCCTCCCCGGCACCGCGTTCGGCGCAGCAGGCGAGGGACACCTCCGTCTCTCATTCTCCGCATCCCGAATCGACCTCGATCGCGCACTCACGATCGTCGCCCGCTGTTTCGGCACGCTCCCGCATTAACGGACACGACTCATGTCACACGTCATCGCCCCCTCCCGCCGCGTCACCACCGCCACGCTCCGCGCGCTCCGCCAGCGACGCGAGCCCGCCGTGTGGATCACTGCGTACGACTATCCCACCGCGGTGTTCGCCGACCACGCCGGCGCCGACGTGCTCCTCGTCGGCGACTCCGCCGCCATGACCATGCTCGGCCACGAGAGCACGACGTCGATCACGATGGACGAGATGCTCGTGTTTACGCGCGCCGTCTGCCGCGGCGCGAAGCGCGCACTGGTAGTGGGCGATATGCCATTTTTGTCATACCAGCCCTCGAACGCTCGGGCAATTCTCAGCGCCGGGGCGTTCATAACGGCCGGATGCAGCGCCGTCAAATGCGAAGGCGGCCGACGCGTCGCGCCACGCGTCCGCGCCATCGCCGACGCCGGCATCGCCGTCATGGGCCACCTGGGACTCACTCCCCAATCGCTCGGCCAGCTCGGCGGATTCCGCGTTCAGGGAAAAACGCTCGCTGCCGCCGAGCAGCTGCTCGACGACGCACTCGCGCTCCAGGAAGCCGGCGCGTTCGCCGTGCTCCTCGAGGCGATACCCGCCGAGACGGCCGAGTTCGTGCGCGAGCGCGTGGACCTGCTCGTGTACGGCATCGGCGCGGGCCCGCATGTGGACGGACAGCTCGTAATCGTCCACGACGTGCTCGGCAGCTTCATCGGCGACATCGCCCCACGCTTCGTCCGCCGCTACGCCGAGATCGGCGCCACGACGGAACAGGCGATTCGCGCCTACGCCGCCGACGTGCGCGCCGGCCGATTCCCCGCGCCGGAGCACTGTTATCAAATGGACGATGCGGACGCCGCCGAGCTCCGCGCAGCGAGCCGTCCACTCATTGAAGTCGCGTCCTGACCGCTCCGTAACGCTCCGTGCACGCATCATCTTTCGAATCGAGGATCGCATGGCAGTCACACTCTTTCTACCAACAGTTCTCGCTCGCCTCGCCGACGGCGGCACGCTTCGCTCCGAGGGTGGCACGGTTGGTGAAGTCGTCGCCAACGTCGCCGAGCGTTTTCCGCAGCTCGCGCCGCGGCTGCGCGACGAGAACGGCGATCCGTACGCGTTCGTCACGTTCTACCTGAACGATGAAGACATCCGCTTCAGCGGCAGTTTCGCGGCGCAGGTGAAGGACGGCGACGAGCTCACCATCGTTCCAGCCATCGCTGGAGGCTGAGCCAATGACATCAACCACAAGTACCGTGGCACCCGAGCTATCGAACGAAGAGATCTTCCGGTACAGCCGGCATCTCATCCTCCCCGAGGTAGGTCTCGAGGGGCAGAAGAAACTCAAGCGCGCGCGCGTGCTCCTCGTCGGCGTGGGCGGGCTCGGCTCGCCCGCCGCGCTCTATCTCGCGGCCGCCGGCGTCGGCACGCTCGGCCTCGTCGATTTCGATGTCGTCGATGCAACAAATCTGCAGCGCCAGGTACTCCACGGCACGAGCGCCATCGGCAAACGCAAGCTCGACTCTGCACGCGAGCGCATCGAGGATCTGAATCCGAACGTGCACGTGGAGGCGCACGAAACGTCGCTCACGTCACGCAATGCACTCGAGATCATCGGCACGTACGACATCGTCATCGACGGCACGGACAACTTTCAGACGCGCTATCTCGTGAACGACGCCTGCGTGCTGCTCGGCAAGCCGAACGTGTACGGGAGCATCTATCGTTTCGAGGGACAGGCGTCCGTATTCGCGACGAAGGATGCACCTTGTTACCGCTGCCTCTTCCGCGAGCCTCCTCCTCCGGGACTCGTGCCGAGCTGCGCCGAGGGTGGCGTGCTGGGCGTGCTGCCGGGGATTATCGGAACAATCCAGACGACCGAGGCGCTCAAGATCATCCTCGGTATCGGCGAGACGCTCGAAGGTCGACTGTTGCTGGTCGACGCGCTGCGCATGAAGTTCCGCACGCTGAACCTGCGCAAGGATCCGACGTGTCCCGCATGTGGCACGCACGAGATCACGGAGCTCATCGACTACGAGGAGTTCTGCGGAGTGCGACAGGCCGCGGCGGCGGATGCGGCGGCGGCGAGCGCGGTGCCGGAGATCACGCCAACGCAGCTCGCGGCGCGTATCTCGCGCGGCGAAGACTTCGATCTCATCGATGTTCGCGAGCCGCACGAGTGGGAGATCGCGCGCATCCCCGGCGCGCGGCTCATCCCGCTCGCCACGCTCGTGGAGGCGCTCCCGACACTCGACAGCGCGCGCGAGATCGTGGTGCACTGCAAGGGCGGCGGCCGCAGCGCGAGGGCGGTGCAGCAGCTTCAGGCATCCGGGTTCCGGAAGGTTTGGAATCTCGCCGGCGGAATCACTCGCTGGAGCGATGATGTAGATCCGTCCACGCCCAAGTACTGATCAGCCATGCACACCACTGAGCTCCCTGCGCGCGGCGCGGTCGCATCGTCGCCCACGCTGCGCGCGCTGCCGCAGCACTGCAAAGTCTGTGGCGCGGAGTTCGAGGCCGCGCCGGAGGCGATTTGCGGCGCCTGTCTTGGCCCGCTCGAGCCCATGTATCCGGCGTCGCGCCGGCTGCCGAGCCGCGCCGAGATCGCGTCGCGCCCGCCGTCGATGTGGCGCTATCGCGAGTGGCTTCCGTTCGACGGCACGCCAACGCTCTCGCAGGACACGGGGTTCACGCCATTGGTTAGTGCGCCGCGTCTCGCCGACCGGCTAGGCGTCGCGCAGCTCTGGATCAAGAACGATGCGGTGTCGCATCCGTCGCTCTCGTTCAAGGATCGCGTGGTTGCATCGGCGATCAATGCCGCGGTGGCGTTCGGGCTCGAGATCATTGGCTGCGCATCCACCGGGAATCTCGCGAACGCCGTTGCTGCGCATGCCGCGCGCGCGGGGCTCCCCGCGTGGATCTTCATTCCGGACAATCTCGAGCAGGCGAAGGTGCTCGGCACCGCGGTGTATGGGCCGCATCTCGTGCGGGTGCGCGGCCACTACGATGACGTCAACCGCCTCTGCGCGCAGCTCGCGGATCGTTTCGGTTGGGGAATCGTGAACGTGAATCTTCGCGGCTATTACGGCGAGGGGTCGAAGACGATGGGCTTCGAGATCGCGGAGCAGCTCGGCTGGCGATTGCCATCGGCGGTGGTGGTGCCAATGGCGGGAGGCTCGCTGCTCACGAAGCTGCACAAGGCATTCGGCGAATTTCGCGAGACCGGATTGGTGAGCGATGCCGCGCCGCGGATGTACGGCGCGCAGGCGGCGGGGTGCGCGCCCATCGCGCGGCTCGTGGAGAGCGGCGGCGAGACCATCGTACCGGAAATCCCGAACACGATCGCCAAGTCGATCGCGATCGGGAATCCGGCGGACGGCGTGTTCGCCGCGCGCGCGATGCGCGGCACGGGCGGGTGGGCCGCCGCGGTGAGCGACGAGCGCATCGTCGCGGCGATCCGGCTGCTCGCGGAGACCACGGGGATCTTCACGGAGACGGCGGGCGGCGCCACGGTGGCCGCCGCGCTCGCGCTGGCGGGACAGGGACGGTTCGGCGCGGACGACGAAGTGGTGCTGTGCATCACGGGCAATGGCCTCAAGACGCTCGACGCTATCAGCGAGTCGATTACGGACTCGCCGTTGATCAATCCACGTGTGCGCGAGGTAGCGGCGCTGGTGGAGGCGGCGGGATAGCACGGCCGCACCGGCACAACGCATCTTTCCCCGATGCCGAACGCCATCGTCGCCGCCGGATTGAGCAAGACATACGATGTGAAGGTGCGCGAGCCTGGCATCGCCGGCGCGCTCGCCGCGCTCGCGCGCCCGCGCTACCGGCAGGTTCGGGCGGTGCAGGACGTGTCCTTCTCCATCGAGAGTGGAGATGCCGTGGCCTTCCTCGGCCCCAACGGCGCGGGGAAAACGACCACTCTCAAGATGCTCACAGGGCTTCTCTTCCCGAGCGGCGGAAGCGCGCAGGTGGCGGGGTGCGATCCGTGGACCGGCGGCAATGCCTTTCGTCGTCGCATCGCGTTCGTGCTCGGCAACAAGCAGCAGCTGCTGTGGGATCTGCCGCCGGAGGAAACGTTCCGGCTGAATCGCGCCATCTATGGCGTGTCGGCAGCCGATTTCGCTTCGAGGCGTTCGGAGCTCGTCACCCTGCTAGCGCTCGGCGAGATTGTCGACAAACCCACGCGCCAGCTCTCACTCGGCGAGCGAATGAAGTGCGAGCTCGCAGCCGCGCTGCTGCATCAGCCGGAGGTGTTGTTCCTCGACGAGCCCACTCTCGGGCTCGATCTCGAGGCGCAGCAGACGATTCGTGATTTCCTCGGGACCTATCGCGAGCGACATGGCGCGACGATCCTGCTCACGTCGCACTACATGGCGGACGTGACCGCGCTAGCGTCGCGCGTGCTGATCATCAATCGCGGGCGGCTCTTATACGACGGCGAGCTCGCCGCGCTGGTAGCGCGCATTGCGCCGATCAAGCGTATCGAGCTCGTGCTGTCGGAACCCGCGTCGCGCTCGCGACTCGCGGAGTACGGAACAGTGGCGCACTACGCGCCGCCGAGTGCTACGCTCGAGGTGCCGCGCGAGACCGCGACGGCGGCGAGCGCGCGCCTGCTCGCCGATCTCGCGGTGGCCGATCTCTCGATTCAGGATCCGCCAATCGAAGAGGTGATCCGCATCGCGTTCGGTGAGGGGGAGAATGGCTAGCGCGAGTGCCGCGCGCACCATCGCGACCTGGCGTGAGCAGTATGCGGAGCTCATGCGCTCGGCGTTCCTCGTCGACCTGCAGTATCGCGCCTCGATCGTGATCTGGCTGATATGGGGGATCACCGAGCCGATCATCTCGCTCGGCATCTGGTGGTCGATCGCCGCGGGCGGCGCCGTGGACGGCTACACGCAGGGGGCGTTCGCGCGGTATTTCTTTGGCGTCGCGCTCGTAAATCAGGCCACTCTCTCGTGGGACGCGTGGAATATCGACCGGTGGATCCGCGAGGGCGAGATGAACTATCGCCTCACGCGGCCCATCGCGCCGATTCACGAGGCGGTGGCGGACAACATCGCGTACAAGGCGCCGACGTCGATGATCATCCTCATGGTGTGGATCGTCGCGGCTGCGTTCTGGCCCGCCGTGCGCATCCCGTTCGAGCCGGGGCGATGGGCACTCGCGATCGTCGCGATCGTGCTCGCGGCGGCGATTCGTTTTCTGAATGGCTACGCTACCGGCCTCCTCGCGTTCTGGACAACGCGTGCAACCGCACTCGTCGAATTGCACTATGGGCTGTCGCTCTTTCTCTCCGGTCGCATCGCACCGCTCTCGCTGTTGCCGCCCGGCGTCGTGCACGTGGCGCAGTACCTCTGGTTCCCGTACATGCTTTCGTTTCCGGTGGAGGTACTCACCGGCTCCGTCACGACCACGGCGCAATACGCACGTGGATTCGCCGGGCAAATCGTGTGGCTCGCGATCTGGATGTCGATCTATCTGCTAGTGTGGAAGCGCGGACGCCGGCGTTACGGCGCGGTGGGCGGATGATCGATCGCGTGCGACACTCCGCGATCGTCATGCGATCGTTCTGGCAGCTGAACTGGCTCGAGGAGCTGCAG
>JANWLO010000094.1 GCA_025450815.1 Gemmatimonadaceae bacterium | reverse complement strand
CGGCGCCGCCGGAGGGCGCGAGCTCGTCGGCGTGGAGCTTGAGAGCGAGGCCGGAGGCTCGGGCGGCGTTGAGAATTTCGCGGCTTTCGCTCACGGTGAAGACGCCGGGCTCGCAGAATACGTCGGCAAAGCGGGCGAGATTGTCGTTGACGACGAGCGGGAGCATCTCCTCGATCAGCATTTTGACATAACTGGCGCGCGCGGAGGGACTCGAGCGAGCCTCCTTCGGTATCTCGTGCGCGCCCAGCCACGTCGGTACGAGACGAATCGGCACCATCACCGACGCACGAAAAATCACTCGCAGCAGCTTGAGCTCATCCTCCACCGACAACCCGTATCCCGACTTCACCTCCACCGTTGTCGTGCCGTAGGACGCCAGCCGCTCGAGTCGCGGGATCGCGAGCGCGAGCAGCTCATCCTCGCCTCGGGCACGCACGTCGCGCACGGATGCATGGATCCCTCCGCCCTGCTTCGCGATCTCCATGTAGTCTGCGCCTGCGGCGCGCAGCTCCTGCTCCTCGTAGCGCGCGCGCCCGAAGATCGCGTGCGTGTGCGAGTCGACGAGTCCCGGTGTGAGCACGCCGCGCTCGCAGTCGACGATCGTCGCGCCAGGGTACTCGCGCTCCACCTCCGCACGCGGGCCCACCGCCGCGATGCGCGCGCCCTCGACGGCCACCGCGCCGTCGGTGAGCACGCCGCAGTCGCGCATCTCGGCTCCGATGCGTGCGCGCGCGGGGCCCGCGCACGTGACGATCTGGCTCGCGTTGACGAAGAGCAGCGTCATTGCGCCGTCGCCATCACGTCCCGCACGCGCGCGATGGTCAGCGGCGCCTGCGCCTCGCCGCGGCAGGCGTAGTAGCACGCGTTGCAATCGATGGGGGTATAGCGCTTGAAGTCGCGCCAGTGATAGTCCGACGGAAAATCCGGGCAGCGCCGCACCTGCCCCGCCGGATCGATGTGGATCGTGCGCACTCCCGAGTTGCACGAGTCGTGCATCGCGCCGCTGAAGAAGCGCGGCACCTGTTGCAGGTAGTAATCCGAGCTCACGATCACCCCTCGTTTTTTCCTCTTGAACGCAAGGAGCTCCGAGATCACCTCATCGAGTTGCTGCTGGTCCTCGCGAGCCACCAGATGCGCGCGGTTGCCGTTCTTTGAATCCGTGTAGGCGCTGAACGATACGCCGACGCCGAGCGCCGCGGCGCGCTGGACTATTGGCATGAGCTGGTCGAGGTTCGATTGCTTGATCACCGTGTTGAAGCGGATGCCGTCGATGCCGAGCGCTCGCATGCGCGGCACGGTATCGAGGATCTTCGCCGCGAGCCCGGGACTTCCGCGGGCAGCGTCGTGGCGCTCATCGAGATAGTCCAGCGAGATGTTGAACTGATTGAGCCCCGCCTTCCACAGGGAGCGCGCGCGCTCAGGCGTGAGCATCGCGCCGTGCGTGATGAGTGCGAGATAGCGCACGCGAATCGCGCCGGCCACGGCGGCCACGAGCTCCTCGAGATCGCGACGCAGCAACGGCTCGCCGCCCGTGAACGTGATCATCAGCGGATTGAAATATCGCGCCGCCTCGGCGTAGCTCTCGGCATCGCTGTGCGCGGCGTCCGCGCCGTTCTTCCAGTAGTCGCAGAAGTCGCAGTGAGCGTTGCAGCGCATGGTGACCTCGAAGTGTACGAGCACCGGGAAGCGCTTGATGTGGAGATACGCGTACTTCGCCGCAAAGAGCGGAACGTGCCACGGCTTGAAGCGAGCGCTGAGCATGGCGCGCGCTACTCGCGCGGGCCCTGCATGGGGAGCGTGATCCCGTGTCGCTCGGCCGCCTCGAGCGCGCTCTCATAGCCCGCATCCGCGTGGCGCGCGACGCCGAGGCCGGGATCGTTCGTGAGCACGCGCTCGAGCCGCTCGCGCATCTCGGGAGTGCCATCGGCGACGATGACCTGCCCCGCGTGCAGCGAGTTGCCGATGCCAACGCCCCCGCCGTGATGGAACGACACCCAGCTCGCGCCGCTCGCGACGTTGAGCAGCGCATTGAGAATCGCCCAATCCGCGATCGCGTCGCTTCCATCGCGCATGGCTTCCGTTTCGCGAAAGGGCGACGCCACCGACCCGGTGTCCAGATGGTCGCGGCCGATCACGATCGGTGCGGACAGCTCACCGCTCGCGACGAGATCGTTGAGTGCCACGCCGAACTTCGCCCGATCCCCTTGTCCGAGCCAGCAGATGCGCGCGGGCAAGCCCTGGAAGCGCACCTTCTCGCGCGCGAGCTTGATCCAGCGCGCGAGCTGCTCGTCGTGCGGAAAGAGATCGAGCACGAGCTTGTCCGTGCGGTAGAGATCCGCAGGATCACCCGAGAGCGCCACCCATCGGAACGGTCCCTTCCCCTCACAGAACAACGGGCGCACGTACGCTGGAACGAAGCCCGGAAAGTCGAACGCGTGCGCGAGCCCCGCGTCGTGCGCGACCGTGCGGATGTTGTTGCCGTAGTCGAACGTGATCGCACCGCGCGCGCGCATCTGGAGCATCGCCGAGACGTGCGCGACCACACTCTCCGTCGCGCGCGCGACGTACGCCGCCGGATCCAAGCGTCGCAGCGTCGCGGCGTCCGCGAGCGAGGAACCGGCTGGCACGTAGCCATTGAGCATGTCGTGCGCGCTCGTCTGGTCCGTGAGCACATCCGGCGTGACACCGCGCCGCACGAGCTCGGGGAGCACGGTCGCCGCGTTGCCCACCAGTCCCACCGAGAGCGGCTGTCGCGCGCGCTGCGCCCCCGCGATCCACGCGAGCGCCTCGTCGAGACTCGCGGTGCTGCGATCGCAGTAGCCCGTCTCCACTCGTTTCGCGATGCGCGCCTCGTCGACCTCGACGCCGAGAAACGCGGCGCCCTGCATTGTGGCAGCGAGTGGTTGCGCGCCTCCCATTCCGCCAAGTCCCGCGCTGAGCACGAACCGACCGGCGAGAGAACCGCCGAAGTGCTCGCGCGCCACCGCTCCGAACGTCTCGAAAGTGCCCTGCAGAATGCCCTGCGAGCCGATGTAGATCCACGAGCCCGCCGTCATCTGACCGTACATCATGAGGCCTTTTCGCTCGAGCTCGCGAAATACATCCCACGTCGCCCAGCGGCCAACGAGGTTGCTGTTGGCTATAAGCACTCGTGGCGCGCTTCGATGCGTGCGGAACACCGCCACCGGCTTGCCGCTCTGCACGAGCAGAGTCTCATCGTTCTCGAGCTCGCGAAGCGAGCGCACGATCGCGTCGAAGCACTCCCAGTTCCGCGCCGCCTTCCCCGTGCCACCGTACACCACGAGATCATCCGGACGCTCGGCGACCTCCGGGTCGAGATTGTTCATCAGCATGCGGAGCGCCGCCTCCTGCTGCCATCCCTTGCAGGAGATGGAGCTGCCGCGCGGCGCGCGCACCGGGCGCGGGCCCGCTGGAGCGTCGACCGTGGACACCGTCATGCGAAAACGGAGGTAGAGGCGGTCGCATCACTGGGGAGGTCCGTCACATCGTCGAAGGCGCCGCTGCCGATCGCACCGCGCAGCACGGCGATGTCGCCGCTCAACACGCGGTCGCGCTCCAGGCGCGGTACGAGCTCGCGCACGTGCGCGTGCAGTCGCGCGACGCGGCGAGCGGGCTGCAGCGGCGCGCGGTAGTCGATCGCCTGCGCTCCACACATCAACTCGATCGCGAGCACGTGCGCCACGTTGTTGACGATGCGGCGCAGCTTCCACGCCGCGCCCATCGCCATGGGGACGACGTCTTCCTTGTTGCCGTCGGTGGGAATCGTGTCCACGCTCGCCGGATGCGACAGGACCTTGCACTCACTCGCGAGCGACGCCGCGGTTACCTGCGCCATCATGAAGCCGGAGTTGATGCCTGCCTCGGGGCTGAGAAATGGCGGCAGCCCCTGATTGAAGTCCGGATGCACGAGCCGGTCGGTGCGACGCTCCGACATCGTCGCGAGGTTCGTCATCGCAATCGCCAGAACATCGAGCGCCATCGCCACCGCCTGCCCGTGGAAATTCCCACCGCTAATCATCGTGCCGTCGTCGAACACCAGCGGGTTGTCGGTTGCTGCGTTCAGCTCGCGCGACACTAGACCTTCGGCGAACTGCATCGCGTCGAGCACCGGTCCGTGAACCTGTGGCATGCACCGCAGCGCGTAGGCATCCTGCACGCGCGGGTCGCCGAAGCGATGAGAATCGCGGATCTCGCTATCGGCGAGCAGCACGCGCAGGAGCGCCGCGGAGCGCTTCTGTCCGAGCTGGCCGCGCGCGTCATGGATGCGCTCGTCGAAAGCGTCGGGCGTTCCCATGAGACCCTCGAGCGTCATCGCGCCGGCAGCGTGTGCGACGCGCCAGATGCGCTGGATGTCCATGAGCGCGACAGCGGCGATGGCGGTGTGCGCCTGGGTGCCGTTGATGAGGGTGATTCCCTCCTTGGGCCGCAGCACAACGGGCGCGAGTCCGGCATGCGCGAGCATCGTGGCGGCGGGGCCGGCGTTCTCGCCGCGATGCAGCACGCCCTCGCCGATGAGAGTGAGCGCCAGATGCGCGAGGGGCGCAAGATCACCGCTCGCGCCCACGCTCCCCTGCTCCGGGACTTCGGGATAGAGTCCTGCGTTGAGCATTCCTGCGAGCAGGTCGATGAGATCCGCGCGCGCGCCGGAAAATCCCTTGGCGATGACAGTTGCGCGCAACAGCATCATCGCCCGGACTTCGCGCGCGGGGCGGAGCGTGCCCACTCCGGCCGCGTGACTGCGCACGAGATTCACCTGCAGCTCGCTCAGCCGGTCTAGCGGTATTGCCATTTCGGATAGCTTGCCGAACCCCGTCGTCACTCCGTAGGCGACGTCGCCACGACGGACTATCTCATCCACGAAGTGGCGCCGGCGCGCGACGACGTCCCGCGCGGCCGGCGCCAGCTCCACCTCACCATCTCCGTGCGCCACCAGCCACACGTCCCGCAGCGTTAGCGAGTCCCCGTCGAGCTGTATTCGCCGCTTCATGCGCGAAAGCTACGAGCGAGGACTGCCAGAGGCTACCGCACTCGACGCAGCTCCGGATTGCCGTAATCGGTCTGATACGCCCAGTCGAGAATCAGGTAGTCTGCGCCGACGTGCGTTACGCGGACGGCGCCGAAATGCAGTCCGTCGCTCAGCTCCGTCTGGAATACGTAGGCGTAGCCCGGAACCGCTTCGATCGAGCCCGTGATGTAGCCGTCCAGCGGCGCGACGTCGATGGACGTGAGATCGTCCACGGGATCCTGGCTGTAGAGCACGACGCTCGTGCCGTTGCGTATCGTCGTCAACCAGATCGAGCCGTCGTTGTGCCGGTCCACGCGGAAGTCGATGTCGTTGCGATCACCGGACACCACCTGCCCGAGCTGCGACGAGTTCGGGAACTGGAAGCGAAAGCCACTGGTGGACAGGTGCGCCTGCGACGCATCGATGATCACGTTGCGCGCGTCATAGCGCGGCGTGTCGTAGCGCGGCGCCGCCCACGCGCTTTCACGTCCATTCACGGTCACCGCGCTGACATCGAAACAGAGCGGAACGCCGTTCGAGAGCCCGGACACCACGAAGTCCTCCGACACCGAGGTTCCCTCGAGCGTCCAGTTCTGGTCATCACACAGGTTGTGGTCGAGGTCATACGACGTGGAGTAAACGTTGTAATGCTCGAACAGATCGGGTCGAGCGAGCCGTGAGTTTGCGTCCCACGAAAGCTGGATGGCGCCGTTCAGCGAGACGGAGACGAGGTTGTTCGGCGCCTCGAGCGAGCCGCCGCCACCGGGATTCGTTCCGTAATCGCTGGAGCACGCGGCGAGCGCGAGCAAGGCGGCTGGTATTGCGATCGTGCGACGCATCGAAGGCTCCGAAGGAGTGATGCCAGCACACATGTGCACGGCGCGCGCCACCTGAGCCATCAGGCTAAACCGCCATTCGCCAGCCAGTTACGTTGGGCGCCTCGAGCGCACTGTCCACGTGAGTGGACACCTTGGCGACCGCACAAAGAAACACACACAACTCGACTGGAGCTCGCGCTACTGCGTCGTCGGCTGCGGCCTGTACGTTCGGCGGTCGTAGTTGAACTTCAGGTTCGGCTCGGCGATCAGCGAGATGTAGAAGTTGAACGCGAAGTTCCCGTTGGGCGCCTGCGTGAAGGCGAAGATCGCGCGCCAGTCGTGCATGTCGCGCTGGAGGCTCACGACGTGATCGGAGAACTGGTGGAGCTCGAAGTCGTAGCCGGTGGTCCACTGCATCGACCACCGCGGCGTGATGTGAAATGCGATGTTGCCGCGCAGGGTGCTCTGCGACGGACTCACGTACTGCGTGGCCCCGCCGATGATCTGCGGCACCGTGTCCGTGGAAGGCGGATTCTGCAGACAGCGTTGGTACGAGATCGGATCGACGATGAACGGCTGGCAGAGCGCCTTCACGTCGAGCACACGCACGTTCGTTCCGGTAATCGGTCGCGACCGCGACTGCGTGAAGCTCACCGAGAGATTCCACCCCTGGTTCGCATTGATCGCGTATGGATATCGGGAGCCCACGGAGCCCGCGGTGGCCGGGAGATCGTTGATCCCTTGCCCTGTGCTCCCGGACATCGGGTTGCCGTTATTCAGATTCGAGCCCACCGGGGCCGTGTCGGGCCGCGCAACGTGCCCGAAGAGCTTCTGCAGCGTAGTGAACGGATTGCTGTTCTTTCCAATCGTGAAGGTTGCCGTCATACCCGTGCGAAAGGGCTTGAACTGCGCGGTGTCGCTGAGCGGATCGCCCTGAAATAGAGAGTAGTTGGACGAAAAATCGAATCCCGGCAGCAGGTCCGACTGCAGGTTGTAGCTGAACGCGTTGCTCGTGACGCCAAAACGGTGTGGGCGCGATGCGACCACGAAGTCGTAGTCGATCGGCGACGCGTTGATCGAGAGCAGCTTGATCTTGTCGCCGGCATCGGGAGCCGTATCGGACTTCGAGTGGAGCTTGGCCTCGAGCACCTGATTCAGCTGGAACTGCATCGTCTCCTGCCGGAGACCGCCGAGGTACCCTGAGCGCGTGCGGCCCGTGGCGAGGAGGAACTCATCGCTCACGGCGGCGGCGGGAGCGTACGTGAACGAGAGTCGCGGTTGAATCGACTGACGCAGCCGCGAGAACGGACCGAAGCCCGGAAAGAACGCGAAGAACGTGGGCGATGACGAGAGACCGGTGGTGGGACGCTT
>JANWLO010000093.1 GCA_025450815.1 Gemmatimonadaceae bacterium | reverse complement strand
CGTGGAGAGTCAAGAGCGCCGACTTCAAGAAGGGCGAGACGATGACGAACGCCCCGATGGTCGTCGACGACGTGCTCCTGACCGGTATCTCCGGCGGTGAGTTCGGCGTTCGCGGACGCATCACGGCGTTCAGCACGCAGGATGGCCACGAGCTCTGGCGCACGTACAGCACCGGCCCCGACAAGGACGTCGGGATCACGGAGAACACGCTCAAGTCACCGTATCCGTCCGCGCAGGGGAAGGACCTCGGCGTTTCGACGTGGCAGGGTGATGAATGGCAGCGTGGCGGCGGCACCACGTGGGGATGGTATTCCTACGATCCCGCGCTCAACCTCTTCTACCACGGTTCGGGAAATCCGGGCACGTGGAACCCCGATCAGCGTCCTGGCGACAACAAGTGGTCGATGTCGCTGTGGGCACAGAATCCGAAGACGGGTGAAGTGCGCTGGGTGTATCAGATGACGCCGCACGATGCATGGGACTACGATGGCGTCAATGAGAACGTGCTCTTCGATCATGGCAGCCAGAAGCTGCTCGCCCACTTCGATCGTAACGGCTTCGGCTATACGCTCGATCGCACCACGGGCAAGCTCGTCACGGCGAAGCCCTACGGCCCCACCAACTGGGCCAAGAGCATTGACATGACCACGGGTCGTCCGGTGGAAGATCCCACCAAGCGTACGACCGCCAAGGGCAACACCGAGGGAATCTGCCCGGCCGCCATTGGCTTCAAGGATCAGCAGCCGTCGGCGTACTCGCCGCAAACCGGCTGGATGTACGTCCCGACCAACAACATCTGCATGGACTACGAGGGCGTCGAGGTGAAGTATGCCGCGGGCCAGCCGTACGTCGGTGCAATCGTGCGGATGTTCCCGGGCCCCGGTGGAAACCGTGGTGCCTTCATTGCCTGGGATCCGATGGCGGGCGCGATCAAGTGGAGCATCAAGGAGAACCTGGCGGCGTACGGCGGCGCGATGACCACCGCCGGCGGACTGGTTTTCTACGGCACGATGGAAGGATGGCTGAAGGGCGTTGATGCGAAGACGGGCACGGTGCTCTGGCAGTTCAAGACGCCGTCCGGCATCATCGGCAACCCGATGACCTACGTCGGTCCCGATGGCAAGCAGTACATCGCGATTCTCTCCGGGATCGGAGGCTGGGCCGGCATCGGCGTAGCTGCCGGCATCGGCGCTGAAGATCCGACCGCCGGTCTCGGCGCACTCGGTGCATTCGGCGATGCGGGCCAGTACTCGAACCAGGGCGGTGTGCTCACGGTGTTCTCGCTCGACGGTCCAGCAAAGAAGTAAGCACAGTCGTATCGTGGGGAAGTACACTTACCCGGTGTCGAAGCTTGCTTCGGCACCGGGTTTGTGCGCCCCCTACCGGGAACACGAAACCGCCGTCATCGTATGACCTTAATGAAAACGAGACCTGAAATACTCCTGAAGGGAGCAATAGTCGCGCTCGCTGTGCTTGCCATGGCCGCAGCCAGAGTTGAGGCACAGGGGTCGCCGGGGCCAACGATTCTTCTGAGTCCGGACAGCATGTGGAAGCAGAAGCACAACCTGCGCGTCTGCGCCGACCCGGAAAACCTTCCGTTCTCGAACAGGAATCGTGAGGGATTCGACAACAAGATCGCAGATCTCATCGCTCACGAATTGGGCGACAGCGTGTCGTATGCGTGGTGGCCGAGCAGGCGTGGCTATGTGCGCAATACGCTAAGCGCGGGCACCTGCGACATCGTTATCGGCATTCCAGTAGGATTCGATCCGGTGGCAACGTCGAAACCGTACTACCGCTCCACGTATTACATCGTCACCCGAACCGACAAGCACCTCGACATCAAGACGCTCGATGATCCGAGGCTCAAGACACTCCGCATCGGTGTCAATCTGCTCGGTGAGGATTACACGAATACGCCGCCAGCTCACGCGTTGAGCGCACATGGCATCGTCGGAAGGAACGTCGTGGGGTTCAGCGGATTCTACGATGAGGAGCACCGTCCGGGCGAGATCATCGACTCCCTTGCGAAGGGATCAATTGATGTCGCACTAGTGTGGGGCCCGCTCGCCGGATATTTCGCGAAACGCTCGGGAGTTCCGATGACGATGACGCCACTTCCCGATCAGGACAGCCCCGATCTGCCTTTCGCGTACGGAGTAGCGATTGGCACGAGACGAGCAGACCGCGAGCTCCTTGCACTGATCGACAACATCCTCGAGCAGAAAAAGCCGGAGATCGACAAAATCCTAATGGAATACAACGTGCCTACAATAGGCGCCGCACACTGACCCCGCGTAGCAACGTCCAGGAGCGAACCAGCATGTCGATCAAGCGTCGTATCGAATACTCCGTATCCTCCTCATTCTCGCTGCTAGGCCGCGTCCTGCTGATCGGGAGCGCGCTCGGTTTTGCGACGGCCTGTGCGCATCGCGATGCGAGCAAGACCGACAGCACCGTTGCCTCAGCTGACACTGCTGCAGCGACGAGCGCCGGATCCGCAGTCGCGCCGGCCACTCCGGTCGAAAGCGTGTCGACCGGCGAGACGACGCTCGCCGGCGACCCGAAGGCGACGCCCGCTCCCGCTCCCGCGCCGGAGGTTGTGAAGACACCAGCGCCCGCCGTACATCACGTCGTGCACGAGCACACCAGCGGCACAACGAAGGTGCCTGCTGCGGCCACGCCCGCCTCGGCTGCTAGTGCGACTCCGGCGGCCGCACCGACAGTCGCAACCGCGCCCGCTGCGGCCGGCAGCACAACGGTCAAGGCGGACACCGGTGCCGCTGACGATCATCTTCTCGTCACCCCGCAGGTATATGAGGGGTGGAAGATGTTTGCCGTATACTGCTACCGCTGCCACGGCGTCGATGCAATGGGCGGCACATTTGCGCCGAATCTGCGCCACTCGGTGAGCTCTGAAGGCAACGTGACGCACGACATCTTCGTCACTACCGTCACGTACGGGCGGACGGCTCTGGGAATGCCAACCTGGAGGGGACTTCTGTCGCCGGAGCAGATCGAGGATCTCTGGCTGTACGTCAATGCGCGCAGCTCAGGCAAGCTGGCCCCGGGGCGACCCCACAAGGCTCCCGACAAGACCCAATAGCCGTCGCGTCGCATCGTGCTACGTGAACAGCTGCACGAATCGCGATTGCGGCCATCGTTCGCGCAGCCTCACGTCCACGCCCCATCGCCGGCCGGCGCACGCGAAGAAGAAGACCACCATCATCGCGAACAGCATCACGTGGAAGCCCTGCTGGCCGGAGCTTTGTTGCTGAACGGCAAAGCCGTAGAACAACACCTGCAGCATACCGAAGAAGGCTCCCAGTCGTGTCAGCAGTCCAAATAGAAGCGCGATGCCGACCCCAACTTCGCCGAGCGCGGTGAGCGTCGCGAACACGTGCGAGTGCGGGACGACGGTGTCGAGCAGAAATGCCTTGTAAGACGGAAAGGGGTTATCCGCCGCGTACTTCGCAATGAGCTTGGGCATCACGGCCTGCCATCTGGCTGACGCAACGGGAACTGGAATGAAGCCGCCGAGCAGACCGATACCGATCTTTGTGACGATGCTTTTGAAGAACCACAGGCCGACCACCATGCGCAGCACTGCGATCCATCGTTCCGGCGCGCGCATCGTCGTTCTGGAATCGGTCATCAAATCCTCGAGTGGTGTGTTCACCGCCATGCAGTGGTGCCGCGTTTCACTATCGGCTGCCCGCGCCGGAGGGGTCGCGCACCGTAACGCGAGCGCCAGAGTCCGCGAACTGATTGACGTACACTTCGCCGCGTTCGTTGAGCGCAGCGCGGACGCTGTCTGCAAGATGGGTCGCCGCATCATCACCCGCGACGATGCCGTACACTGCGGGTCCCCACGAACTCTGTCCGACGCCCACGGCGCCCCATTCAGCCATCTTCCCGATGAGTTCGGTACTCGCACCGGGTGCGAACATCCCACCCTGCGCCGGCGCGAACCATCGTCCGTTGATCTGCTGAATCTCCGTCAAAGCGCGTCCGAAGGCGTCCAACTCGCCCTCCACAAGCGCGGGGAGCAGTGACATGAGTACCAGGTGGGCAACGTGCTCCACTTCGCTCAGCGGCGGCTCAGGCAGCGTGCGAAACGCTAGTGTCTCCGCGGCTCCACTCGTTCCTGTTGTGCTCGCTGGCAGCGCGAGCACGCATCGCCACGACCGCGGAATGCTCAATCGCGCCAGCATCGGAGCGATGCGCCCGCCATCCTCGCGTCGGCCACCCTCGACGACGAAATCGCCGCCCGCGAAGAGCCAGCTCCCAACCGCCGAACGCTTCGCTCTACCCACCGCCGTTGCCAGTGTCGCGACGTCGGCCGGGAGATCATAGAGCTCTGCGATGCCTCGCGCGACCGCAAGCGCGAGCTGCGTTCCGGAGCCGAGCCCGGAGTGACCGGGAATCGCGTGTCGCACGACGATGCGCACTCCGCCTCGTACGCCCGTCGCTGCCAGGTAGCGCCGCGCGAATTCCACCGCGCGATCAGCGCTCGCACCCTCCGCCTCCACCAATTCGGCGCGTTCCAGCTCGACGAGCAGCGACGGTCCGAAGACCCCGGCCCCAATTCCTCCGAAGCGCCGGCCGAGCGACCCGCGCAGATCGAGCATGCCAAAGTGCAGCCTCGCGGGCGCCTCGATGCGGATTATGCTATCGGGCATTTGCGTTCGCTGCAGCCGCGATCTCCGCGAGCTTGTTCTCGATGTGATCGGTGAGGAGGGCCATCGCCTCGAGCTCGCGCGCTCCCGCCGTCTTGTCGACGATGATCTGCAGCCGAGCGATGTCAGCGCGAATCTCCGCCGGCGGAAGGATGTGCGTACGTGTGGCAACGATCGCAGTCTCGAGCACGGCGTTGCGCGCGCGGTTGAATCCGATGAACTCGCGACGCGCGCCGTGGTGCACGACCGCGGTGTCGATGCGCGAGCGCGGCGGCGTCGCATCGATGTGGCGCACCTCGAGCTCGCGCCACGAGCACGCGGCCTCGAGCACCACGCCCCGCACGCGCACCGCGGGGAAGGCGGCATACTGGGGGCTCGAGATAGCGGCGCGCGCGAAGAGCATCACATCGTCGGTGAGATTCACGACTGCGGCGCCACCGTCGCGCAGATTGCGAAAGGTGGTGGTCTCGAGGAACGGCTTGACGACGATTCGGTCGTCTCCCCACTCCACGCCCATCGGCGCGAAGTTGACGACGCCGGTGGCGTCCATCGTGGTGATGATTGCCTCGACGATCACGTCGCACACTCCAGGCGTACGAGCGCGCGGTACGCCTCGACGATGCGTACGGTGACGGGTCCGTTCTGCCCGGTGCCGACCGCGGTGGTCTCGACACGCACGACCGGCGCGATCTCGCGAATGGAGCTCGTGAGAAAGATCTCGCTCGCGGCCGCGAGCTCCGGCTCGGGCATCTCGCGCTGTACGGGTGAGATGCCGAGCGCGCGCGCTAGCTCGAGCACGGCCGCGCGCGTGATTCCCGGGAGCACTCCGCAGGAAAGCGGCGGCGTGACGAGAACGTCGTCGATCACCGCGAAGAGATTGCTCGCGGTCGCGTCGGAGATGTGACCTGCCGTGTCGAGAAAGATCGAGTCGTCGGCGCCAGCGGCGCGCGCTTGCGCGAGCGCGACCACGGACTCCGTGTACGCGAGCGTCTTCACTCCCGCGGTGAGCGCATGCTCGTTGCGACGGCCAGCCGCCATGACCGCGACGAGGGGCTCGGGAACGCGCGGCCGCACCAGTGGATGCGCGACGATCGTCACCGTGGGCTCGGCGCGTTCTGGCGGTGCGAGCCCAGGTGGAGCAGCGCCGCGACTGACGGTGAGACGAATGCTCGCGTTGCGATACTCGCCCTCGCCGCGAGCGGCGGCAGCCACGTGCTCGCGAAGGTCCACGGGGAGCGGGATTCCCAGCAATTGCGCGCCCGCGCAGAGGCGATCGAGGTGCGCATCGAGGCGGAAGACGACGCCCTCCTGCGCGCGCATTGTCTCGAAGAGCCCATCGCCAAGCGTGAATCCACGATCGAGCGCCGAGAGCGATGGCTGGTCGACCGGCTTCGCGGTGCCGTTCACCCAGAGCTTCACCGCACGAGCTCCACGGGCGGTATGTCACGCTCGCGCGGCTCGTGCGACGCGAAGGCAAGATCCGCGCGGTCGGGAAGCGGCGCCGCGTGCGCGCGATGGCCGTGCAGGAAGTGATCGATGAGCCAGTAGCCGTTCTCCGTGAGCGCCGACTCGGGGTGAAACTGCACTCCCACGACGGGGTCGGTGCGATGAGCGACCGCCATGATCTCGCCGTCCTCCGACGTCGCGGTTACGCGTAGCGAGGACGGGAGGGAGTCGGGGGCGATCACGAGCGAGTGGTAGCGCGTGGCCGTGAACGGCGACGGCAGGTCGGCGAACAGTCCCTCGCCGTCGTGGTGGATGCGCGACGTTTTTCCGTGCATCGGACGCCGCGCACGCACTATCTCCGCGCCGTACGCGCTGCCGATCGCCTGGTGGCCGAGGCAGACGCCGAGGGTGGGAATGGACGGGCCGAACCGCCGGATGACGCTCACGGAAATGCCGGCTTCGGCCGGAGAGCACGGACCGGGCGAGACGATAATGTGCGAGGGCGCGAGCGAGTCGATCTGGTCGAGCGAGATCGCGTCGTTCCGGACGACGACGGGCTCCTCGCCGAGCTCGCGGACGTACCGCGCGAGGTTGTAGACGAAGGAGTCGTAGTTGTCGAGGAGGAGAATCACGTCTGCGCGTCCGATTTCTAGGGTCGAACCCGGGAGCAGCTCACATCGCGAGCGCGCGGATGAGCGCGCGCGCCTTGTCGAACGTCTCGCGGTATTCCTGCTCGGGATCGGAGTCGGCAACGATGCCGCCGCCTGCGGAAAAGTATACCCGCCCACGGACGGCCTGATAGGTCCGGATGACGATGCTCGTGTCCATGACGCCCGTGAGGCTGATGTAGCCGATGGATCCGCAGTAGGCGCCACGCCGCGAGGGCTCGAGCTCGGCAATGATCTCCATCGCGCGAACCTTTGGGGCGCCGGTGATCGATCCGCCGGGGAAAGTGGCGCAGAGGAGGTCGATAGCGTCGCGGCCGGGCCCGAGCGTGCCCGTGACGGTAGAAACGAGGTGGTGGACGGTGGCGTAGCGCTCGAGGGTAAAGAGCTCGGGAACGCGCACGCTTCCGGCCACCGACACCCGCGAGAGATCGTTGCGCATGAGGTCGACGATCATGAGGTTCTCGGCGCGATCCTTCGCGCTCTCCTGAAGCGCGCGCCCCAGGGCGGCATCGTGCGCGGGGTAGACGCCGCGAGGCCGCGTGCCCTTGATCGGCCGGGCCTCCACCTGGCCCGCGGTGTCGAGTCGCAGGAATCGCTCGGGCGACGCGCTGGCAACGGTGACGGCGCCGAAGTCGAGGAACGCTGCGAACGGCGCTGGGTTGATCGCGCGAAGGCGACGGTAGAGCGTCCACGGCGATTCGGTGAGCGGCGCCTCGAAGCGCTGGGAGAGGTTCGCCTGGAAGATGTCGCCGGCGATGATGTACTCGCGCACGCGGGTGAGGGCACCGAGGTAGCCGCGATGGGTGAAGGACGAGCGGAGATCGATGCCGGTGGGGAGCTCGGTGTCGGACACCGGGTAGGAGGGCGCCCTTTCGACATCCTGCTCCGCCGGCACAGTTGGAGAGTGAGATATCTCAGTGCTGAGGGAATCATCTCGCAGGCGGGCGAGCACTGAGCGCAGACGAATAGCTGAGCGCTGAGATTTCTCGGCGCCCGTGGCGGGAAGGCCCGTGGAGATCACCCACGCGCGGTGCTCGAGGTGATCCCATGCGATCACCCAGTCGTAGATGGGGAGGACGACGTCGGGGATCGCGAGGTCATCGTAATGCGGCGACGGCAGCCGCTCGAGCACGGCGCCCCAGTCGTACGCGAGATAGCCGGCCGCGCCGCCCTGGAACGGCGGGAGCCCGGGAATCGGCTCCGCGCGGTGCGGCGCCAGGAGCTCGCGCACGGCGGTCAGGGCGTGCGTCGCGAGCGGCCTGGTGCGCCCCGAGGCAGTGTCGGTGCGGGCGGCCGTCGCGCCCTTGCCGTGGATCACGATCGCGGGGTCCGCGGCGAGGAACGAATATCGGCCGAGGTGCTCTGGATCGCGCGCGCTGTCGAGGAAGAGAAGGAACGGGAGCCCTCTGAAGCGCGCGCAGCATTCGACCGGATCGGGAACGGGGACGAGCTCCTCGACGAGGGGCGCGCTCATTGGGGGGACGGGTCACCCTTGGGCGCATCGCGGCGTCGCGAACGCTGCGTGAGCCGCACATGCTCGGACTTCACATCGTCCGGCGGTGTGAGGTAGCCCCACGAGAGCGAGCCCTCCTGCCGATACGTCTTGCCGAGCGTGATCGCGAGCTTCGCCTTCTGGAGCTCCTTACCGAGGTAGAAGGCGTGGGTTGCCTCATCGACGCCGAGCTGGGAGAAGATCTCCTGGATGTCGGTGCCGCGGATGAAAAGATCGCGATTGAGCACCGTGATCGTGTCCCGATCGGTGAAGATACGGAAATTCGGGTCCGTGATCCGGCTCTGCAGCTCGCGCAGCTCTTGCTCGCCGTACTCGAGGATTTTCGGATCCTTCACCGTGACGAGGCGGTCGTCGACGCGCTTCGGGACAACGTGCTTCGTGACCGCGTGATACATGAGGCGGCGCGCGATATCGATCTCGCGCACGGAGCCCCGTGCCCACGGGATTACCTCCGTAGTGAGCACGGCTCGGATGCCGAGCTCCTGGCAGATCGCAATGAGAATGGCGTTGACGCCGGTGGAGTCGGCTGCGGTAAGCTCGGTGATGTTGCCGATTCCCATCATCATCTCCGCCTCGGGCCAGCGACGGCGCGCTTCTGCGTAGCGCTCGATCGACCGGGTGAAGCCAAAGCCGATCGGCTCGATCACCGGATCGACGAGGAAGGGCACGCTCCACTTCGCGAGCGAATCGAGAGTGGCGTCGATGCTCTCGAGTGGCGCGCCCAGGTCCGGGATGGCGACGACGCGAACGTTTCGGCCTGAGAGCTCGCGCGCGACATCGAGGTTGCTTCCGTTCACGCTCAGCACCATCGTGGCGCCCGCGTCTACCGCGGCGCGGATCTCGGCGGTGTCGAAGGTGTCGATGCTCACTCGCATACCGGCGTCGACGAGGCCGCGCACCACGGCGCCCAGCTCGGGGAAAGCGAGGCCCGGGGTGCAGCCGATGTCGATGTAGTCCGCGCCGGAATCGCGAAAGCGCATGGCCTCGCGCGTGATCGCGTCGCGGGAGAGACGGGGCGCGTTGTTGATCTCGGCGATGATCTCGATGTCCCACGCGCCGTAGTCCTCGCGCGCGACGGCCTGGCCGAAGTATTCCGGGATCTCGCGCAGATCCTTTGGACCTTTCTCCACGTGCACGTCGAAGCGGTTCGCTATGGAGGCCGTGTCGCCCTCGCAAAGGCCCGGAATCAGCACGAGGTCGGTGCCCGCCGGGACCGCGAGATGCTTCGCAATCCACTCGGTGGTCATGAGCGCCGCGACGGTGATCGGCAGCATCGCGACATCCACCGCGAACGATGGCGCCATCGCGCCGAGCGTGCTGCGCAGCGCGGGCTCGGCGAGCTTACCGGTTACGAATAGAACGCGTGATGGCGCAGCGACAGCGGACACTTACCTGGGATCGCCGCCCCGAACGAACTTGTTCGGCGTTCCCTCGAGACCCGTCGTGCGCCCGGCCTCGGGGCGCCAGAGCATCGTGTCCTCGATCTTGCGTGCGAGCTCGAGGTCCTTGTCAGTGATGCCGCCGGCGGAGTGCGTTTGCAGCTTCACGCCCACCTTTGCCCAGGTGACCGACAGGTCGGGGTGATGGTTCGCCGCCTCGGCGATATACCCAATCGCATTGACGAGCATGAGCGTCGTCGGCCAGCCGTCGGTCTTGTATTGCCGGCGGATCCACTTGTCTTCGTAGTACCATCCGGGAATCGCACGAAGTTTCTCGGCGATTTGCTCTTCGGTGTAGGTCGGGTCCTTTCTTACCATAATGCCGGCTCCTTACTGTTTGCGAATCACATGACGACTCCGCCGCCGACCATGAGCGTTTGTCCGGTGAGGAACGCGGAGTCATCGGAGGCGAGAAAAACGGCGGCGCGGGCGACGTCTTCCGGCGTGCCCCAGCGGCCGAGCGGGGTGGATTCTGCGACCTTTCGATAGTAGGCCGGGTCCATCGAGGTCGCGGCGAATTCGGTCTCGATCCATCCGGGCGCGAGAATGTTCACGCGTACCTTTGGAGCAACCGACCGCGCGAGCGACTTGCTGAAGCTGAGGATGCCTCCCTTGACCGCTGAGAACATCTGAGGATTTCGCCCTTCCATGCCGAAGAGTACGTGATCCCAGCTCATGTTGACGATGACGCCCCCTCGTGGCTGCTCCTGCATAATGCGGGCGGCCTCCCACGACGCGAGGATGGTGCCGCGCAGATCGACCGAGAGCAGCTGATCGAGCTTATCGAGCGGTGAGCGCTTGGCGTCGTCACCGGTGAGAATGTCGGCGCCGGCGTTGTTGACCCAGACATCGACATGTCCGAACTGATCCGTGACCTCGCGCGCGAGGGCCGCGATGGAGGCGGGATCGGCGAGCTCGAGCTGGAGGACGGCGCCGCGCCGACCCGCGCGCTCGATCTCCTTCGCGACGGCGCTCGCGTCGCGTAGTCCGGTGCGGAAGGTGATTGCGACGTCGGCGCCGGCGTGCGCGAGTGCGATCGCGATTGCGCGACCGATCCCAGTCGATGCACCGGTCACGAGCGCGACCTTGCCGGCGAGAGAATTCACTGCGTCGGGCAACTGGTGGCGCTCCCGAAAATGATGCTAGCTTACCGGCGGCTCTGCACTAATAAGCGCGGGATGCATGGGTGGAACAAGGGGGAGTGCATGCGTCTGCTGGTGAGCGTCCGGAGCGCGGAGGAGGCGAAAGCGGCGTTAGCAGGCGGCGCCGAGATTATCGATGCAAAGGATCCGCTGGAGGGTGCGCTGGGTGCAGTGGAGCCCGGCGTGCTCCGGGAGATCGTGCGGGCGGTAAATGGCGTGCGGCCCGTGAGTGCGGCGATGGGCGACGCGGGGGAAGAGGAGCTGTTGTCGGCGCGGGCGCGTGCGGCGGCGGACGCTGGTGCCGCCTTCGTGAAGGTGGGCTTCGCGGACGTGCGCGATCTCGATCTGGTGCGGGCGCGGTTGCGCGGGGTGATGGATGGGGTGTTGCTATCGCCGTGTGCCGTGGTGGCGGTGGCGTATGCGGATTGGCACGAAGTGGGAGCTGCGGCGCCGTCCACAGTAGTTGCCGCGGCTGCGACGGAGGGCGCGATGGGCGTGCTCGTGGACACGGTGCGGAAAGACGGGGCGGGGCTGTTCCGCTGCCTCGGCCGCGCGGCGCTCGAATCGCTGGTGCGCGAGGCGCGTGCGCGGTCGCTTCTCGTGGCGCTCGCGGGTCGGATCACCTGCGAGGATCTGGCGTTCGCGTACGAGGCCGGCGCGGAGGTGGTGGGGGTACGTGGCGCGGCGTGCGACGGAGGCCGCGATGGCCGCGTGCGGGAGAGCCGGGTGCGGGATCTATTGGCCGCGCGCGACCTGCTGGTGACGCGGCGGGGCGACTCCTACGGGATGTCGCGCGAGCTCACGCGGGAAGCCAGCTTCCGTTGAGCATGCCGGGAGTGACGAACGAACACTCGATCGTGGGCGAACGCGCACGGTCGAAGTAGCGATCGACGATGGTGGGCGTGTCGTGCGCAACTGCCTTGATGAGAACCAGTCGTCGTGCGCCCACCTGTGCGGCGACCCACGCGGCGATGCTGTCGCTGGTCACGTCCCACGAGTGGGGTAAAGGGTCGGCCTCGCGCAGCCAGCGATATGGCGCGAGCACGGGGATCGTGCCGCGCGAGTGCGCGCGAGCGATCTCGCCAGGCCGGTGCACCAGCTCCGCATCGCGCAGGCGCGAGGCGAGCAACACGGCGAACTGCTCCATCCCGAGGATCGCCATCCAGTGAGCGTCATCGTCGCCGAGAGTGTGGAGCTGGCCGACCGTGCGAACGGCGTTCGCGAATGGGCCGCCTCCGGGGACGACGAGGAGCGTGCGTCCCGGTGCGGCGTTCTCGATCGCCGCGATTGCGCTTTGGAGGTCGCTCGCGCTTTTGAGCAGCGCGCCACCGACCTTGATGACGGCGTCGATCACGGTTGCGCGCCGAGCCAGCGTTCGAGTAGCCGCGCGACGGCGAAGGCCGGCTCGGCGCCCACGGGGCGCGACTGTCCGGTGGCGAGGAGGTCGTCGCTGGCGATGTGGAGGCCGGCGCGTCGTGCGGCGCCGCGCGCGAGGAATGCACCATGACCGGCTATGACCGCGGTGTCGAGGTGGGGATGGCGGATGCGTACGCGCGCGATGGACGCGGCGATGCGTGCGACCATGGCGTCGGCGACGTGCGCGGCGATGCGATCGATGTCCGAGTCATCGAGGAGCTCGCGATCGGCGCAGACGACGCGGGCGAGACGCTCGCCCGCGAAATCCCGATTGGCGGGGCGGCCGTCCGGAGTGGGCGCGGTGTAGCCGTCCGCGGTGAGATCGCCGCGCCACACGTGTACGTCTCCACTCAGCGCGAACGACTCGGCGGAGACGCCCGCCTGGCCATCGTGCAGCGGCACGTGGTGGACGATGGCTTCGACGGCCGTGCGAACGGCGCCGAGGTAGAGGAGCTCGCCAGAGACGAGGCGTTCGGAGTCGGTGCGACCGAGTGCGGCGACGCGACCCTGGGCGATGGGGATGATGTCTGTGGTGGTGGTGCCGACGTCGACGAGGATGGCGTCGCTGACGATGGTCGCGACCAGCTCGGCGGTGGCGACCCAGTTCGAAGCGGCGGCGAGGAGCGGTGTTTCGCGCGCTTCCGCGAGCTCGAGAAAGCGTCCGTCCACGGCGTAGACGAGAATGCGCGAGTTGGGGAATGCATTGGCGACCGCGTCGAGCACGTACGCAACGCCGTCGCGCTTGGTGCGGAAGAATTGCGAGAGCTCCGCGGTCAT
>JANWLO010000092.1 GCA_025450815.1 Gemmatimonadaceae bacterium | reverse complement strand
CGTGCCGCGCCGCGGCGCCGTTGAGCTGAAGCGTCCCGCTCCCGCGCTCGCCCTCGATGACGTAGGTCTCGAGACGCGACCCGGTGTTGATGTTCACCACCGAGACCTTCTCAAATGGCAGGATGTCCGCGGCTTCCATCAGCGCGACGTCGAGCGTGAGGCTGCCTTCGTAATGGAGATCGGCGCCTGTGAGCACGGCGCGATGAACTTTCGACTTGCACATGGTGCGGCGCATGGCGCGTCGCCTCCGAGCGATTGCATGAGAATGCCAGTCCCGAACGGACGGGCGGATACCGAAATATAACGGCGGCAAGAAGCACGTCGCGGCTGGTGGCGATTGCGCATCCCGGGTCCCGCTGTTCTCATACCCACACCTCTCTCCGGGCGAATTCATGCGTCGAACGGCGTTACTGCTTCTTGTGATCGTTCTCCTCCCCGTCTCGTCCCCGCTGCGCGCGCAGGCGCTCGACTGGAAGGCGCTCGACGACGAGACGCTCCACATGCTCTCCGACTACGTAAAGGTCAACACGACCAACCCGCCGGGGAACGAGCTGGACGGCGCGCGCTTTCTCAAGGCGATCCTCGATCGCGAAGGCATCGAGGCGCAGCTGCTGGACACTGTGGAGCTCGGACCGAATCGCGCGAATCTGTATGCGCGACTCAAGGGGAACGGCTCGAAGAAAGCCGTCGCGCTTGTGAATCACCTCGACGTCGTGCCCGTGGCGCCGGCGTTCTGGTCCGTCGATCCGTTCAGCGGTGTGATCAAGGATGGCTACGTGTGGGGCCGCGGTACGCTCGACATGAAGGGACAGGCCGTCGTGCAGCTCATGGCGATGATCGCGCTCAAGCGCAGCGGCGTTCCGCTCAATCGCGACATCGTGTTCATCGGCAACGCGGACGAGGAGTTCGACGGATCGGGCGCGGTAGCGTTCGTGAAGAATCACGCGGATCTGCTGAAGGACGTCGAGTTCCTGATGACCGAGGGCGGGGAGAACATGGTCGTGAACGGCAAGCTGAAATACTACGGTGTCGGCGTGTCGGAGAAGCAGACATTCTGGCAAAAGATCGTGGTGAAGGGCGTGCCCTCCCACGGGTCGCGGCCAACGAAGCAGAATCCCGTGCCGCGCCTCGTCGCCGCGCTCGACCGTATCGCACACTACGAGACGCCGCTCCACGTGCTGCCGGACGTGCAGAAGTTCCTGCACGACATCTCGCCGCAATACACCGGCGAGCACCGCGCGTGGCTCGCGGATGTTCGCGCCGCCGTGAGGAATCCGCGCGCCCGGAAATGGCTGACCGATGACATCTACTGGAACGCGATCCTGCGAAACACGATCTCGCTCACGATGCTTTCCGGATCGAACAAGACGAACGTGATTCCAGCCGAGGCGACGGCGCAGATGGACATTCGCCTGCTGTCGGACACCGACCCGGCCGCGTTCCTGCGCACGCTCGAAGCTGTTGTGAATGACACGGCCGTCCACTTCGACCAGCAGATCGAGCCGAAGACGAAACTGCAGAGCCCCATCGACACCGACCTTTTTCGCGCGATCGAGAAGGCCTCGCACGAGCGAAACCCCGACGTCATCGTGACGACGCCGATGTTCACCGCCGCTACCGACCGACCCACCTACCGCGCGCTCGGCATCGTCACCTACGGCTTCGATCCGTTCCTCGTCGAGAACGAGGAGATGCACAGCGGGATGCACGGCAACAACGAGCGGCTTGCCGTGAGCAACGTCGGCTTCGGCGTCAAGTATCTCTACGATGTGTTGCGCTACGTGCAGTGACGGCGCATTTCGACGAGCTCCGCTCTGCGTCTCGGTCGTTGGCCATGTAGCTTTCGTCGGTGCACGCCCCCGCTCACCATCTCGCGCCGCGCCCGCGGATAATCTTCGCCTTCGCGGCTGTCTACATCATCTGGGGATCGACGTACCTCGCGATCCGGTTCGCGATCGAGACGCTGCCGCCGCTGCTCATGATCGGCAGCCGCTTTCTGATCGCCGGATTGATCCTCTACGCTGCGGTGCGGGCGCGCGGCGTGCCCGCTCCGAGTCGCGCGAACTGGCTGAGCGCATCGCTCATCGGAGTGATGCTGCTCGCGTGCGGCACGGGTGTGGTGGTGTGGGCGGAGGAGCGCGTGGCGAGCGGGATCGCGGCGCTGCTGGTGTCAGTTGTGCCGCTCTGGATGGTGTTGATCGACTGGCTTCGCCCTCGCGGGAGGAAGCCCAGCGCGTGGGTGATGGCCGGCGTGGTGGTGGGGCTCGCGGGCCTCTGGATCCTGGCCGATCCGCTTGCGAGCGGCGGCAATCGCAATCTCTTCGTGGAGGCGATGCTGATGCTTGCGGCGCTCTCGTGGGCCGCGGGCTCGGTGTACTCGAAGCACGCCCCACTTCCAGAATCGAAATTCCTCGCCACCGCGATCGAGATGCTTGCCGGCGGGACGGCGCTCGTACTCGTCGGGCTCGCGGCGGGGGAGCTGGGACACTTCCACTTCGCCGCTGTCAGTACGCGCTCCGCGCTCTCACTGCTCTATCTCAGTGTGTTCGGATCTCTCGTCGCCTTCAGCGCGTACGTATGGCTGTTGCACGCGGTGAGTCCAGCGCTCGTGTCGACGTACGCGTTCGTCAATCCCATAGTCGCGGTGTTCCTGGGATGGGCGTTTGCGAGCGAGCCGGTCACCGCTCGCACCGCCGTCGCCGCCGCGATCATCATTGGCGGCGTGGCGCTCATCACCATCGGTGGGATAGAGGATTAGTCGCGCGATCAGTCGCCGGCGGATGGTTCTGGTGTGCGCGCTTCCGCCGTGCGATGCCGGCCGAAGAATTTCGCGCGTGTCCACTCCTTGAACTCATCGAGAATCTCGTAGATCGTCGGGATTACGATGAGCGTGAGCAGCGTCGACGTGATTACGCCGCCGATCACGGCGCGACCGAGCGGCGCGCGGAAGTCCGCGCCCTCGCCGTGCCCGATCGCCACCGGGAGCATGCCCGCGATGAGCGCGAGCGTCGTCATGATGATCGGCCGCAAGCGGATGCGCCCCGCCTCGATCAGCGCGTCGCGCCGCGACATCCCCTTCTCGCGCGCCCACTTCGCGAAGTCGATCAGCAGAATCGCGTTCTTGGCCACGATGCCCATGAGCAGCATCACGCCAATGAGGCTCATGATGTTCAAGGTGTCGATGGTCGCGAGCAGCGCGAGCACCACTCCAATGAGCGAGAGCGGCAGCGAGATGAGGATCGCAATCGGATCGAGGAACGACCCGAACTGCATCACCAGAATCAGATACATCAGCAGAATGGCAATGCCCAGCGCGGTGAAGATTCGCGTGAACACCTCCGCCTGGTCGCGCGCTTCGCCGCCCTGCGTGATGCGGTAGCCCGGCGGTAGCCGCATCGACGACAGCTGCTTCTTGATCGCGTTCGTGACCTCGGTGAGCGACCGCCCCTCCACGTTCGCCTCGACGTTCACAACCGGCACACGATCGAGGTGGTTGATCTGCGCCGGCCCAAGCGTCTGGCGGATGTTGGCGATCTGGCCGAGCGGAAGCGTGGTGGGGCGTCCCTGCGCATCCTCGACCACGAGAGGAAGTCCCTGCAAATCCGCGAGATTTTCACGCGATTCGGGGGTGAGGCGCACCGTCACGTCGCGCGTCTCGCCGCTCGGGTCCGTCCAGTCGCCCACCTTGAGCCCCGCGAACGCGGGCCGCAACGACTGCGCGACCTCGGCCACAGTGATGCCCAGTGATCCCGCGAGCGGCCGGTTCAGCTGCACGTCCAGCTCCGGCTTCTCGCCGCGCGTGGACAGCCCGACGTCCACCGCGCCCTTCACGTGTGCCACCATAGCGGCCGCCTGCTCCGCTAGACGCGTGAGCACAACGGGATCGGGACCGCGCATTTCGACCTGTATCTCCTTCACTGCGCCGCCAAATCCGCTCGTGAACACCGCGGTCTTGATACCGGCCACGCTCGCGAACTCACTGCGGAAGATGCTGCCCAGCTGATCCTGGCTCAGGTGCCGCTTCGCCTTCGGAACGAGCCGCACGTATACGAGCGCCTGGTCCACGCCTGGCGCGCGAAATGGAATCGCGCCGCCGATGGAGCTGTACGTGTACGCCACCTCGGGATGCTTGCGCGCGAGCGCCGCCACTGCCTCCGTTCGCAGCCGCGTGTACTCGAGATTGCTACCGCCGGGCGACTCGATGATGAGATTGATCTCGCTGCGATCGCTCACCGGTACGAACCCCGCACCGCCTACCGACAATTGCAGCCCGATCGCGAGCACGAATGTTCCGCCCGCGAGCAGCGTCACTGCGAGACGATGGTCGAGCGCCCACGCGATTATGAGCTTGTAGCTGTCGGCCTGGCGGTCGAACCAGCGATTGAACCTTGCCAGCGTACGCGTGATCGGCCCGCCGCGCGCCTGCTTGTGCTGCGTCACCTGCGGATCGGGCCAGTACGCCGAAAGCATCGGGTCGAGCGAGAACGATACGAAGAGCGAGACGAGCACCGAGCACGCGATGGTGAGCGCGAACGGCTTGAACCACTGCCCCGCAATGCCGTACATGAATGCCACCGGCACGAACACCGCCACGATGGAAAACGTCGTCGCCGTGACCGCAAGTCCGATCTCGTTCGTTCCCGTGTGCGACGCCTCGACGTGATCCTCTCCCAACTCGATGTGTCGCACGATATTTTCTCGCACCACGATCGCATCGTCGATCAGGATGCCGATCGCGAGCGACAGGCCGAGCAGCGACATCGTGTTGAGCGTGAATCCGAACGCCCACACCGCGATGAACGACGCGAGCACCGATACCGGCAGGGCGAGCCCTGTAATGACGGTGGAGCGCCACGAGTTCAGAAAGAGGAAGACGACGAGCACCGTGAGCAGCGCGCCCTCCACCAGCGCCTCCTCCACGTTCCGCACCGCGTGGCTCACCCGCTCGCCCGCATTCTGCACCTCGGCGAACGTCACTCCGGGTGGAAGCGTCTTCTGCAGCTCCGTCACCTTCGCGCGAATTTCGTCCGCCACCTGAGTCGTGCTGTATCCCTTCGACTTCAGGATCTCGATCCCCACCGCCTGCTTGCCGTTGAAGAGC
Organism: Gemmatimonadaceae bacterium; assembly: GCA_025450815.1. Taxonomy (GTDB): domain Bacteria; phylum Gemmatimonadota; class Gemmatimonadetes; order Gemmatimonadales; family Gemmatimonadaceae; genus FEN-1250. The sequence goes on along the minus strand of JANWLO010000092.1, from coordinate 20,942 downwards.
GCCATCGTGCGCGACTCCTCGGTGCCGTCGTAGACGTTGGCGATCTGATTCAGCCGGATGAGTTGTCCGCCGCGATTCGCGACGACGAGCGCTCCGAAGTCCGCGGCGTTCTGCAACCGCCCACTCAGACGGATCAGCTTCTCATCGAGCTTCCCATTCAGCCATCCCACCGGCGACGCGAGGTTCTGCTGGCCCAGCGCGGTCACGACCTGCGCCACGCTCACGCCGGCGGACTGCAGGTCGGCCGGCCGCAGCTCCACCACCATGTTGCGCTTCACTTCGCCCACGACGTTCACCTGCGCGACGCCGGGAATCGAGCGCAGATCGCTCGCGAGCCCGGGGTCCGCAATGCGCGTGAGCACTGGCGCAGTGGTGTTGGGCGACGTGAGCACGAGCGTGAACACCGGCGCCTCCGACGGATCGAAGCGCGTGAGAACCGGCTCCTTCATCTCCGGCGGCAGATCTTCGCGCTTGGTCGAGATCGCGTCGCGCACATCCTGCGACGCCTGCTCGATCGGCTTGTCGTAGTCGAAGGTGAGCGTGCATTGCGCCAGTCCGTCTATTGCGAAGCAGGTGGACTTGTCGCCATCCAGCCCGCTGATCCCCCACACCGCGTCCTCCACCGGCTTCACGAGCTCGCGCTCAACCTCCGCGGGCGACGCGCCGGGATACGCGATCGAGAGGCCGACAACCGGCGCCTGGATGTCCGGGAACTCGTCGGTGTGGAGATTGAGCAGCGCCGCACAGCCGAACGCGACGAGTGCGACCATCGCCGTGACGGTGATGATCGGCCGCTGGATCGCAAAATCCGAGATGAACATGGTGTCCCGTCCTGCCCGCCGTCCCGGCGCTTAGCGTGTATCCGTCGGCCGGTCGCCGGCGGTGATGCGCACTCTGGTTCCAGGCGCCAGCCCCTGCGCGGCGTTCGCGAGAAGCGTGTCGCCGGCCGCGATGCCCGCGCTGATCTCCACCTGCTCCAAAGCGTTGTCGCGCAACCCGATCTGCACCTGCACGCTCTCCACCGTGCCGCTCTTCACCCGCAGCACGATCGGCGAGATTCCACGCTCGTCCACTGCGGACACCGGAAGCATGATCCCCTGCCGGCTCTCCGTCGCCACTCGCCCCTGCGCGAATAGTCCGCCAACGAGCGAGCTGCCCTGATTCGGGATCGTCACGTACACTCGCACCTGCCGAGTGGTGGGATCCGCCGTCGGATTGATGCGATCGATCTTCCCCGTGAACGTCTGCCCCGCGTAGCCGTTCACGCTGAACAGCACGGGAGTACCGATCTTGAGCATGGACAGCTGCTCCGCCGGCACCGATCCCTCGAGTCGCATGCTCGCGGGATCTACTACCGTCGCGATCGCCGTGCCCGGCTGCACGACATCCCCAGCATTCACGGGTCGCTCGCTCACGAGTCCATCGAACGGCGCGCGGAAGGAAGTCTTGTTCTGCTGCTGCTGCGCCGCCGTGAGCTGCGCCTGTGCGTCCGCCATCCCCGCCTGTGCCGACGCGAGCGTGCGCTGCGCCGCCTCCACGTCACGCGGCGCCACTGCACCCGCCGTCTCGAGTCGCTGCTCGCGCTCCGCGTCGCGCGTCGCATTGTCGAGCGTGAGCTTGGCCGAGCGCGCCGCGGACTGCGCCGAGAGCAGCGCCTCGCGAATCGACGAGTCATCGATGCGCGCTAGCAGCTGCCCGCGCTTCACTGGCTGCCCCTGCTCCACGTACGTCTGTACGATCGATCCCGACAGCTCCGAGCGCAGCGTCGCGCTGTTTTGCGGTGTCATCGTCCCGGAAATCGATGGTCCCGTGCGAATCGTGCCGAGTTTGGCGACGACGATTCCTTCCGGCCCAACGCTCACTGTGTCGCTCGTGCCGCCGAGCGCCTTCGGATGCCTCCCGCGGTATTGCTGGACGATCAGAAGCGCCACGAGCGCCACTAGAACACCGGCTGTCCACCACTTCCACGACGCGATGCCGCGGCGTTCCTTCGTCTGCACTGCAGTCATGGCGTCGTCCCCGGTGTCTGGCTCGGCACTCCCGCCGGAAGGGGGGACGCGCCGCCCGACTGTCCCGCTGTCGCGCCGCTGCCCTGCGTCGTCGTGGGCGTCGCCGTCGTGGTGGTGGTCGCCGCCGACGCGCTGCTCTGTGCAGGCTGTCCGCTCACCGTACCAAGCGGCAAATCGCGCAGCAGGGCGAGTCGAATGCGCGCAACCTGCAGATCGCGCGAGGCCGTCGCACGATTCGCCTCCGCCTGCTGCAGCGAGATGCGCGAGTCGTTGAGCTCCGTCTGCGTGGAGATCCCCTCGCGATAGCGCACAGTCGCGATGTCGTACGCCCGCGAAGCCTGCTGTGCCGTGCCGCGGCTTGCATCCATCTGCGACCGCGCGGCGCGCAACCGGTTGAGCGCATTCAGCGCGTCGAGCTCCGCCAACTCGCGCGTCTGCTGCAGCTGCGCGCGCGCCTGCTCGAGCCCCGCCGCAGCGATCAGCTCATCGCCCCGAATGTTGCCGCCCGTGAAGATCGGCAGCGTCAACGATCCACCAACCGTCCAGTTCGTGCGGAACTGTGACCACGCGGGGAACACATTGGTCGGATACGCCACGCGGCCAAAGGCGGACGTCAGCGATAGAGCCGGAATCCGCTCCGCGTGCGCCACCGTGAGCGCGCTCTTCTGCGCCGTCACGTTCTCGCTCGCCTGCCGCACTGGCGCGCGGCTCTCAGTCGCCGTATCGGGCGCCTGCCCAAGCAGTGTCGCGACCGCTCCGGCCGGTATCGCCGTGGAATCCTCGAGCGACGTCGTGAGCTGCAGCGAGTCCGTGAGCTTCAGATGCAATAGCTGCTTGAGACGGACGTACGCTACATCGCGGTCCGATCGCCGCTGGATCAACACCGGCACCTGGTTATCGCGCGTCACCTGCGCGCGCAGAAGATCGAATTCCGCCGCGTTCCCCACTTGGCGGCTGAGCTTCGTCTGCGCCAGCGTCGTGTCCGCCTGCGAAAGCGTGGCCGCCGCGATTGTCACCAGCTGGTCGGCCAGCTCCGCATCGTAGTAGGCCTGCGTGACGTCGAGAGTGAGCTGCGCATGCGCCGCCGTGAGCCCGATCGCCGCGCTCCTGCGCGCCGCGTTCGCGGAGCGGTACTGGGCTGTGATGCGACCGCCCGTGAAAAGATTCTGCGAGAGCGAGAGCCCGAGGTTCCACTGATTGGCGGCGCCGAAGCCGAGGTTCTGCAGCGATCCGAATCCGCCGCCGCCGGCGCTGCACCCGAGCGCCGATTCGAGCAGCCCGAGCCGAGCGTTGTCGGACGCCGAGGAGTCCACCGCCGCGCTAAACGTGCTGCAGGCCGGAGTCGAGCTACTGTCGCTCCCGAAGCTGAGTCCCTGGAATTGAGACTTGAGGGTGCGCGTGTAACCCGCCGAGCCGTAAAGCTGCGGCAGAAACTGGCTGCGCGCCTTGTCGCGCTGCCCCTCGGCGCGCGTGAGCGCCGCGTGCGCGATCGCGATGTCCGGACTCTTCGACTCGGCGCTCCTGAGCGCATCGTCGAGCGAGATCTGCCTAACCTGCGGAGCCGGCGCGGAATCCGTCGACTGGGCATGCGCACGTGGAGCAACCGTAATAAGTGCGAACGCAAGCAGAGCAAGCGGACTGTGGAAAGCCTTGAGTTCGTTCACGACGGGGAAATTAACGATTCCCGGCAGAGGGTGGGATGCAGACGGTCCGCGACGTCGATTTTGCGATGCCGCGGACCGAGGAGATCGAACTGTAAGTGCTGATTTCCTTACATGGGCTCGAACCGGTTGCTCCCGGCCCCAGCCATCTCGACCTCTTCCTCACCTTCGGCCGCCTCGCCCTCCTCCGCCTCGATGTTGATCTCGCTCTCGGCCAGATCGGTGAGCAGCCGGTCCGTCTGCTCCTCCTCGTCGAGCGTCTCCTGCAGCAAATCGGCCTGCCGGTTCTCACCGAGTTGGCGCGCCCAAGTGCGCACGCAGCCATAGCCGGCCATCTCGTAGTGCTCCACGTGCTGCGCCGCGGCAATTAGCCCGGCGTCAAGCACTTCGGGCTCCGGCTTCTCCTTAATGAGCTCCGCGCCTTCCTTGATGAGCCCCTCCATGCCGACGCACTTCTTGCCGCGCGGGCTCTGGTCGAGCTCCTTGAAAATGCGCTCGAGACGCTTCACGTGGCGCTCGGTTTGCTTGAGGTGCGTATTGAACGCCTTCTTGAGTTTCGGGTTCGACGCGGCCTTGATCATTTTGGGCAGCGCCTTGGTGATCTGATTTTCAGCGCTCCAGAGGTCCTTGAGCTCGTCGACATAGAGCTCCCTGAGCGATTCCATCTCCATGTGATTCTTCTCCTCGGCGGCCGTTGCCCGCCTTGTCGCGTTGCGGCTGGCCACGCTGGCGCGTGGCGAATGAGTTCACGTGAAGTAGAAGCAAGGCATGTACCGGCGCGAAACGCGCGGCACAGGCGGCCGCGGCCGGATGCGACAATGGCGCGAAGAACTGCTTCGCGCCATTGGCCGATTCCCGTGTATTCGATGTGCGGCGATCAGCCGCGATTCTTCAAGTCGTTGAAGTATCCCCAGGTGAAGCCGATGACGGGAATGGTAAAGAAGAACCACCACGTCATGGCGCCGTAGAACGGCATTCCGGGAAAGTGCTGTGAATACGAGAGCTTCGTGCCGTAGTACGTGATGTACATGAACACGAATAGTGCGATCGAAAATATCCAGCCGCCAACGAGCACTACTCCCTGCGTTCTCCTCGACATCTCGTTCCTCGCCTACTGCCGTCTCCAGGACGGCGACCGGTATTCAGCGGGCGTCCACCGACACCCGCTCGCGCCCGGGGAAGATAGCCTCGCGAGGCGCCCGCTCGCAAACGAATCCTCACGACGCCCCTCGATCCCGCGCGCCCGACGCTCGGGCAAGTAATGACATTTCGCGCTGCTCGCTCGTCGTTCTCGTGCCCCTCCCCCCGCCCGCCCCCGCGCACCGGAGTCCACGGTGCAATCCGGAATGAAAAGCGAATGACAATCGAATCCCGCGGCAAGTATGGAATGCCGGCCTTCCTTTCCATCGTATTCGTCCTTTCTGGCGCCGCGGGACTGATTTACGAGTCGATCTGGACCAGATACCTCGGATTGTTCGTGGGTCACGGTGCATACGCTCAGATCATCGTGCTCACCATTTTTCTGGGTGGCATGTCGGCCGGGGCGTACATCGTGGGGCGCGTCTCCGAACGTCTCCGCGACCCGCTGGCTGCCTACGCGTTCGTGGAGCTCGCGATCGGCCTGATCGGCTTCGTCTTCCATGACATCTTCGTTTTCGCCACGAACGCGGCGTACGATCATCTCTTCCCGTCGCTCGCCGGCGCTCCGCACTCGCTGGTCATCGTCAAGTGGACGATCGCCGGGCTGCTAATCCTCCCGCAATCGATACTGCTCGGCGCGACCTTCCCGCTCATGAGCGCGGGGGTCATCCGCATCGTGCCTCGCAAGCCCGGACGCGTGCTCTCGGAGCTCTATTTCGCCAACAGCATCGGCGGCGCAGCAGGCGTCCTGATTGCGGGATTCTGGCTGCTCGGACTCGGCGGGCTGCCGCTCACGCTAGACGCGGCCGCGACGACCAATTTCGTCGTCTTCATCCTCGCGCTCGGCGCCGCGCGCTATCGCACGAAAGACGCGGTGACGGTGCCGGTATCGCATGGCGAGGAGCCCGAGTCGCCTGATGCCGCCGAGCGCTTCTCGCCGAGCATCGCACGGCTGCTGCTGATCGTCGCCTTCGGAACGGCCGTGGCTTCGTTCATCTACGAGATCTCGTGGATCCGGATGCTGTCGCTCCTGCTCGGAAGCGCGACGCATTCCTTCGAGCTCATGCTCTCCGCGTTCATTCTCGGGCTGGCGCTCGGCGCGCGCGGGGTGCGCTCGCGCGCGGACAACTTCCGCGACCCCATTCGCTCGCTCGGCATGATCCAGCTCGCGATGGGGCTTGCGGCGCTGGCCACGATCCCGCTCTATCTCGCCGGATTTCATTGGGCCGCGGCATTGATCAGCGCGCTCAAGCCCAACGACGTCGGCTACGACATCTTCACGTTCGCGCGCTACATCGCGTGCCTCGTCGTGATGCTCCCCTCCACCTTCTGCGCGGGGATGACGCTGCCGCTCATCACGCGAATGTTGATGCGGCGCGGAGATGGCGAGCGAGCGATTGGCACTGTGTACGCAGCGAACACGCTCGGCTCAATCGTCGGCGTCGTGCTGGCGGCGCTCGTACTCCTGCCTCTGGTTGGCCTCAAGGCTCTGCTCGTGGAGGGTGCGGTAGTGGACATGGCGCTCGGGGTGATCCTGCTTCGAGTCTCGGGCGGCAACGTGCAGCGCAACCGGCAGCTCGCCTATCTCGCGGGGTTCGGCATGGTGCTCGTGTCGATTGCGTCACTCACCTTCAATCACTTCGATCACGTGCTGCTGTCGAGCGGCGTGTACCGGTACGGCACGATCCCCGACTCCGCGCTTCGCAAGGTCATTTTCTATCGCGACGGACGCACGTCCACGGTAACGGTGGGCATGTCTCCCGCGGACAGCTTTTCGTGGATCGCCACCAACGGTAAGCCGGATGCCTCGGTGGAGCGCGCGTGGATGTACCCCGTGCCCAACGCACCTCTGCGTACTCTCACGGGCGACATTTCCACTCAGGTGCTGGTCCCCGTGATTACGCTCGCGCACATGCCTCGCGCGCGCCTCGCCGCGGTCATCGGCGAGGGATCGGGGATGACGTCGCACTTCCTGCTCGGCAGCCCGTATCTCGAGCAGGCGGTGACGATCGAGATCGAGCCGCAGATGATCGCGGGGTCGCGCCTGTTCTATCCCGCCAACCGGCGCGTGTTCGACGACAAGCGTTCGCGCTTCGTAATCGATGACGCGAAGTCATTCTTCGCGACGGACGCGCGCAAGTACGATGTCATCATCTCGGAGCCGAGTAATCCGTGGGTGAGCGGGGTGTCGGGTCTTTTCACCGACGAGTTCTACCATCGCGCGCGGAGTTATCTCACGCCGCACGGAGTGTTCGGACAGTGGCTGCACCTGTACGAGATCGACGACGGGCTCGTGCTCAGCGTGCTCTCCGCTATCCATCACAACTTCAAGTCGTACGTGGTGTACGCAACATCCAACCAGGATATCCTGATCGTCGCCTCGAATCAGGACGAGCTTCCCGCTCCCGACTGGGGGGTGTTGAAGGATCCCGGTATCGCGTCAGACCTCGCGGGCGTAGTTCCGTTCAGCGTGCGCACTCTCGACGCGACGCGGGTCATCAACCGTCGCGAGCTCGCCCCGCTGCTCGACTATTACGGCGCGCCGAACTCCGACTATCTACCGGTGCTCGATCTCGGCGCCGAACGCACGCGGTTCAAGCGACTCACCGCGAGCGGGTTCGGTACGCTGCGCACCGAGCGCTTCGACGCGGTCGCGGCGCTGTTCGACGAGCGCAAGCCGTTCGACAGCGCGGAAGTCACGACGGCACCCGAGATCGCGTCGATGCGAGCTCTCGCCGTGGGGGCGGTGCTGCGCGACCCGAACGCGCACGTGCCATCCGATTCGAATGGCGGGAGGGACATGCGCGATGCGCTGCAGTACCGGTGGTGGCTCGAGGCCACCATCGCCAAGGGCGTGGCGCCTCCGGACTGGAAGCGATGGACGAGTACCGCGCTCAGGGTGGAGAGCGACGTGAATGGCGGCACAGCGGGAGTGGCGGACGAACAGTTCAACTCATCGCTCGTTTCGTTTCTGGCGCGAGTGCACGCGCCGGACCAGGCGCGGTGGACGATCGCTTTCCGACACGCGCTGGCCGTGTGGGACTTCAAGGCGGCGGCGGCGCTCTCCGATTCGCTGACACCAGCGACGCTGTCGAACGACAGCTGGATTCTCCCCGACGAGGTGCGCGAGGGAGGAACGGTCGCGAGACTCAAGCTGGGCGACCCGCCGGGCGCGCGGCAATTCTGGGTGAAGCTCGGCCCATCGGCGACGCGGGGCTCCGACGCTCTGCGCTCGCTGCTGCTCAAGGCATACCTCATCGACGCACACCGAAAGCGGCACGCTCCGTAGGAACGTGCCGGTCTCGATTCCGTCGATACCGCCGCAGCGTTAGCTCTGCGTGTTGTCCTTGAGCGCCTGCGCCTTGGTGAGATGCTCCTGCACCTTACCGATGGACTGCGAGAGCGCGTCTTTCAGCTGCGGGTTCTGAGCGGACTTCGACGCATCCTGGAGCTTGTCGAGCACCTTCTGGTGCGCATCGACCTGCTTGCCAATGTAGTCCGAGTCCCAATCCTTCCCCGCCTTCTTGTCGTTCAGATCCTTGACGTCATCGGTGACGTTCTTGCTCAGATCCGTGACGTCGCTCTTGCTGGTGTCCGGCGTGATCGCGAGCTTGGTCGCGAGCGCCTTGCCGTCCGCGAGCATTTTTTTGTGGTCCGTCACCATGAGGCGCGCGAAGCTCTTGACGGCCGGGCTCGTGGCCTTGTGCTCGGCGATCGTCCCTTCCTGAATCTCGCCCGCATTGGCGGCGGCAGCGAACGCGAGGATCTGCGCGTCCGTCCAGTCGTTCTTGGTCGGAGCCACTGCTCCGGCAGACATCGACGTATCCGTGCTGTTTGCTGCCACGGCAGCGGGCGCGACCGTTGTGTCAGTCGCTGCCAGATCTCCCTTTTTCTGGCAGGCGCCGAGGACCGTGCACGCGGCGACGGTCGAGGCGATTGCATATCGGGATAATGAACGCGTCATCTCTTCCTCCTAAATAGTCGTTGGCCCGGGCAACGCCCGTGCTCGGCAGTGCAACTTTGCAAGAGGTGTGCTTCACCTTCGACTCGCCTGCTACGATTGGACATTCTTCTGATTTCGGGGTATTCAATTGCAGACATTCCTCATCGCATCAGGAGCGTGCATGTCTTTCAAATTCGCCCGTCGGTTCGGGCTGCTCGTTTTGACCGCCGCGACTGTGACCCCCATCGCATCAGCGCAGGGCACTGCCGCTTACGCGCCTGGAAAATTGCGCTATCACGTGCTCACGGTGCTCTCGAGATCGCAGCCGATGGGAGGAGGGCGCGCGCCCTTCGATTTCACCACCACCACGCACGAGTGGATCGCGGTCAACGTCGGATCCGCCGCGCACGATACGATTCCCCTCGAAATGACGGTGGACTCTATCCGGATCACCTCGACACTGGACGCGCCGCCGCCCGACACCAAGATCTATCAGGGCGCGAAATTCACGGGCACGATGTCACCACGCGGATACATCTACGCGCTGCAGCCAGCCGCGGGGACGTCGGACGCCAGGCTCGACGCATTCGCGAGGGCGCTCAAGCGCTTTCTCGTCCCGCTTCCGCAGAAGGCGCTCGCAGCCGGTGCGAGCTGGGCGGACACGGTGGTCGAACATCCGAGGGTGAACGCCATCGACATCACGTCGAGCTCCGTCACGACGTACAAGGTGGCGGGGGACACGACGGTGCAGGGCCAGCACGCCTGGCGCATCAATCGTTACACGACGATCGCGCAGCTGGGCAAGGGAACGGAAGCCGGCCAGCCGCTCGAGATCAGCGGCAGTGGCACGATCACCGGCGTTCACTTCTTCACCGCCTCGGGAGTGTTGCTCGGCAGCCAGTCGACGCAACGCACCGACCTGATGGAAAAGATGAACGAGTCGGAGGGCGCTCCGATCCAGCAGACGCTCAAGTCCACAGTCGAGTTGATTCCATCGGGGAGTTAATCACCCGGACATGCAACTGCGTATCGGAATGTGCGCGCTCTTTGCGACCATGGTGGTTGGGGGAGCGCGTAATGCAATCGCGCAGACCGTGCGCTTCGGCGTCATGGACGACTCGGTATCGCGGCAGCTGCGCGCACTGTGGACCGACGACTCCACGCAGAGCGAGCGCGCGTACTGCGTGCAGCGTGCGCGCATCTCATCTCGTCCCGTGCTCGGCGGCGGCGTGGACTCTATCTATCGCGTGCTTGCCGTGAAGCCGGTGAAGACTACCGGGCAGGATCCGAACCATGTGCAGTTCGAGTGTGCGCCAGGCACACCGGAGCTGCACACGCACACGCCGGCCACTTGCCTTAGCGATGATGCGAGCTCCTGCCACTTCGATGGGCCGCTCGCGTTCAGTTGTCAGCCGAGCCGTGCGGACTACCGCGAGCTGCGGCTTCGCGGCGACCAGTTCGGGATAATCCAGTGCGACCGCCGCGCGTTTCGCTTTTACTATCCCGGCGACTACCTGGAGCCCGTTCCGCGACCTCGCACCACCGATTCCGGCCCCTGATCCGGAACATTCGTCGGAAACTCGGAGTCGTGGACCGTCGATTGCGTCACACGGGAGACGAACGGAGTTTCCGTCCCCAGCAGCGCAGGCGTGAGTTGTCGCAGTCGATGTCGAGCACGATTCTGGTGATCGCGAAGGAGCCGCTGATCCAGACGCTAATGTGCTCCCTCGTGGATCTCTCCGGTCACCGGGCGTCCGTGCCGCATAGCGATGAGACAGTGCCGGTGGCCATTCGTCGCGTGCAGCCCCAACTCGTGCTACTCGACTGCGAGCACGATGCATCGTGCGAGGAAGAGGCTTACGACGCTGCGGCGAGCGTCCATGCGCCGGTGCTGCTTTTCACTCCGTCGCGCAGCCACGCCGAGGTTGCCGATTTTGCGGCCAACCGCGGCCTGCGCTCGCTGGCATTGCCTATTCGGCTCCGCGACTTCTCCGCCACACTGCAGACCTCGCTCGAGAGCTGACCCGCGCGCGCTGCGCCCGGATTCTTCGCGCCGTTTGCTAGATTTCGATCATGACAAACGAACAGACCGAGGTCGCGACGCTCGGTGCGGGATGCTTCTGGTGCGTCGATACCCTCTTTCGCGAGCTGCGCGGCGTGAAAAGCGTCGTTTCGGGCTACGCGGGGGGCACGCGCGCGAATCCCACATATGAGCAGGTATGCACCGGAGCCACCGGTCACGCCGAAGTCATTCAGATCACCTTCGATCCGACGCAGATCAGCTATCGCGATCTGCTCGATGTGTTTTTCACGGTGCACGATCCAACGACGTCGAATCGACAGGGCGCGGACGTCGGCACGCAGTATCGTTCCGCGATTTTCGCGCACACTCCCGAGCAGCGGAAGATCGCAGAGCAGACGATCGCTGAGATCTCGGCGCAGAAGCTCTGGGATGATCCGATCGTCACGCAGGTAGTGGACGCCGCGGAGTTCTATCCGGCGGAGGAGTACCACCAGGATTACTACACGAACAATCCGAATCAGGGCTACTGCCGGATGGTGATTGCGCCGAAGGTCGCGAAGTTTCGTTCGAAGCATATCGCGCGACTGCAGCGCTGAAAAAACGGGGAGAGCAATTCGCTCTCCCCGTTTCTCGTTCCGCAACACGGGTGATCAGCGAGGCGGAGCCGTGGCGGTGTCCGCCGCGCGGCGGAGGCTATCGGCGCGCTGTTGCATCTCGGGCGTGGAGGGAATTCCAATCTTGGCGCTGTCCACGGGCGACACTTGAATCGGACTCCGCGGAACGCGAACCGTGTCGACCGGAGCGGCAGTAGTGGTGGTGCTCGTGGTGGTGTCAATGCGCATGGTGCTGGAGTCGGACATCGGCGTCGTGGCGCTGTCCGTTTGCATGCTGTGCGTGGGCGTTGGAGCTGCGGCGCCCGTGCCGAGCTGCGTTGAATCCGTCTTGGCTGCGGTGGTATCGGCCGGCGGAGTCGTCGGCGCCATCGCCGTGTCCGGAGCTGGTGTCGGCTGTGCGGCCGGCGTCGGCGCGGTGTAGACCTCGCCGTTGGTCGATTGCTGCGTCGTCGTGGAGTGCGTGCCATCTTTCGACACGCGGATGTGCGTCCTCGTCTGGCCAAGCACCACGGCTGGCGAGAGGGCGATCGCCGCGATCGCGATGAGTCTGATCTTCATGTGCTCCCCCTGAAATGCGATATTGTCTGATGGCCGACGGTGTTTGGCCTCGTCACGGTTTCCAAGGCAAGGTATGGACCGCGGCGATCTAAGCGGCATTGTGCATGCCAGTCCTGCGCCCTTTCGACGCTGGAGGATGTCGCAGTTCAGCGGCGGATGTGTTTGCGATCCAGATCACACGATTTCCCGGAGAACAGCGAAATGTCCGAGCACCGCACGCCTCGCCGCTCCTTCATCGCTTCGCTCGCCTTGGCGGCGGGCGCAACTGCCGTCGGCCCGCTGTTCCCGCGCGGACCACTCGCGGCCGGCGAGCTGCCGGAGGCGCCGTGGGATCTGTCATGGCTCGATGAGCTCAAGGGCAAACACAAACAAGTCTTCGACGTGGGAAAGGTCGAGGACGTTCCGGGGCCCTTGCACGTAGTAATGAACTACCTCGACTCGTGGCGCGATGTCTATCATCTGGAATTCCCGGAAGTGGACACAATCGTCGGCATCGCGGGGAGCGGCTTCCCGATCAATGCCGGCGACGCACTATGGGCCAAGTACAAGCTTGCCGAACGGTGGCATGTCTCCGACGATGGCGGAAAGTCGCGGGCTACCCACAACGTCTTTCTCGAGGCGCCCGCGAGCGACGCCAGGCGAGCCTCGGTAAATGGATTGCAGTCGCGCGGGACGATTTTCACCCAGTGCAACAACGCGCTGAGGGGAGTGGCCACGGAGCTCTCGATGGCGGCCAAGGAGCCCTTCGACAGCGTCTACGCGGAGCTCGTGGCCGGTCTCAATCCCGGCGTCCGTCTAGTGCCGTCGCGCACGATGCTGATAGGCCTCGCGCAGGAGCACGGATGCGCGTACCAGTCGGTGTGAGCGCGGGCTGATCCATGCTGGGCGTTCCCTACCTTCTGCGCTCGGAACTGCGCGCCACCTGCGAGGTGTGCAAGGCGCAGTTCGATCCAGGCGTGGGCGGCTATTGCCTGCGCTGCAATCGGCTCCTGTGCGAGCGCCACTTTCACGGGGGGCGGTGGCAGCGACTCTGGCGATCGGTTCGCGGCACAACCGTGTGCCGCGAGTGCGGCCCTACCCCGGATTCACTCCGCTAGCGTCGCGTACTGTCGCGCGAGGCGGAGAGCGGCGACAGCCGCTTTCGGTTCTGCTCGATCGCGCGCACGTATCCGAGGGTTTCCTTGTAGCGCCATCGCGGAACCGTGGGCGCGACACTCTCGATACTCGGCCACGTGCGCTCATTGAGCTTCGATGCTCGCGCCACGCCCTGCGCGCGGAAGATCGTGCCCTCCCCGGCGTTGTAGCCGCCGAACATGAAGCGCCATCGATCGTCATCGGGCACGCTGTCCTTCCACACGGTCCAGAGATACCGGTCGTGCATGATCCCGGCGGCGATGTTCCACTGCGGGTCATCGATCGACGTCATCTCCGGACGGTGCGAGCTGATGTCGTGATATGTCGACGGCATGAGCTGCATGATGCCCCGTGCCCCCACCCAGCTCTTCGCCGTGGGCGACAACCCGCTCTCGGCCATCCCCTGCGCCTTGAAGAGCTTCCAGTCGAAACCGATGCCGAAGTAGCGCTTGGCGTATTTCCTGAAATACGCATCGTAGCGGTCGCTCGGAACCCTCTGAGCGGCCACCGGCCGGGGCGCGCCAGTGGCCGCCGCCACGAGCGCGGCGAGCATCACGAACCTCCGCGCTTGCTTCAATTCAGTGAGCGCCCAACGATCAGCGCGATGGCGATGAACAGCGCCGCGATGAAGATCGCGACGGCGATGTTCCCGCGTTTGAGCTCCTCCGCGAAGTCCACCTGCGGCGTGAGCCGGTCGAACACCCGGTACGCCACCCACATGAGCACGATCCCCAGGGCGGCGTACGCGAAGTTGATTCCGATGATCGTCCAGTCCATTTCCGCCCTCTTGCCACGAGTGGGGTGGGGGTGCGAAAAACCCTCCGCGAGCCGAATATAGGGTGAGCGGGGTGAGCAGCAACCTGCGCCCCCTCCCGAAACAGGACGACCGCGCTAGCCGTAGGTAGCATTGAGCAACACGCGTCAACAACGAGGATGAGATGCCTTACGTGCTTCAACAGCAAGCGGCTGCGGCCAATCCATCCGCGGCCGACATCGCCGCGCAAGTTCGGGCGCAGGTTCAGCAGCAGCTTCAGGACGCCGGCCTCAGCGCCCAGAAGGCCAAGGCCGTGGCGGACCGCGCCGCCCAGGGGGCCAAGAGCGGACTGGAACGCGCGGGACAGGTAAACATCTCGAAAAACGGCTCGCACGTAGTGATCGACGTGCCCGACATTCCGCAGGTTCCGCTGGCGCCGCTTGCGCCGATTGCGGGTCCGGCCATCGCGACGATCCCTCCCGATCTCCCGCTCGACATACCGCCCCGCATCGAGCACCTCGGCTACGCCTTCCTGATCATGCTGGCCGTCATCGCTGTCGGCAAGCCGCTCGCGAGAGCACTCGGCAGCCTGATCGAGCGGCGCGCGCTCAAGCCGGCGATGCCCGCGGAATTCGGCACGCGACTGGAGCGCATCGAGCAGGGTATTGAGTCGGTTTCGATCGAGGTCGAGCGCATCTCGGAGGCGCAGCGCTACCTGCTCAAGGTGCAGACCGCCACCCCCGAGCGAATCGAGGCGACGCGGAGCGCGAGCTGAGCGAGGGCTTCGGCAGGCCGTACTACGATCGCTGGTACCGACACCCCCGCCATCGCGTCGCCACGCACGCCGAGCGGTCGCGAATTGCGCGAACGATCATCTCGATCGCGGAGCAGCTGCTCGAGCGGCGCGTGCGCACGGTGCTCGACGTCGGCTGCGGCGAGGGACTCTGGGCCGCCGCGCTCCGCCGCGAGCGCCCCCGCATCCGCTACGTGGGAATCGATCCGAGTGCGTACGTCGTCCAGCGCTTTGGTGCGCAACGTAACATCCGGCAGGGCGACATCGCGTCGCTCGCCTCGCTCGACGTGGCGGGTCCATTCGATCTGATCCTCTGCAACGACGTGCTGCACTATGTTGCCGCACCCGCGCTTCACGCCGGGATGCGCTCGCTCGTCGAGCGGTTGCGCGGGGTGGCGTATCTCGGATTGTTCACGAGTGCCGACGACATCGAGGGTGATCTCGAGGGATTCTTCAGGCGACCTCCCTCGTTTTATCGCGACGCCTTCGCGGCCGCCGGTCTCCGCACCGTGGGCATGCACTGCTGGATCCCAAAGCAGCTCGCGCACGACCGCGCGGCGCTCGAGGTCAGCGGCGCTTGAGCTTCACACCGCACGCGCCGAGCATCCGTACGGGCTCGGGCGCGGCGGGGAAGAGTTGGTGGGCGCGCATCCCGTACCGTCGCACGAGATCACAGCGCCCGCGCTCCGCGCCGATCTGCGCAACGCGGAGCTGGATGCGATAGCTCCCCGGGTCCGCCATCGAGGCTCGCACGTACGCACCGGTGGTGGTTGCCGAGCTGAACATCTCCATCGACGCGAGCTGCGCCGTTGAATGCAGAGCGAACGCGAGCGCGATGACGATCGCGCCACCAACGGTGATTAGTCCAGGCGCCGTGGCAGTCGAGATCTGCAGCGACATTCGCGTGGCGGCGGGCGTCGCTAGTGCGCCGAGCAGCGCCCACACGAAAAGCGTGGGAGGCGCGAGCAGGAGCGACGCATCGAAGCAGCCGACCACCGCCGTCGCGGCGAGCGTGCCCCACAGCACGAGCGGCGGCAGGAACTCCTCGAGCTTCGACGCCTCGCGCATCGCACTCGCGGCCAGCACCGCCAGGCCGAGCAGCGCGAGGCCGAGCGCGATGCTCGCCGGAATTCCGCGCTCCGCGAGCACCGCGATCCAGTCGCTGCTGGGCCACGGGTTCGACGTCATCCCGTCGTCGCGGTCGAGCGACGGATCGCTGCGGGCTGCCACGCGCGGATACGCGACCGCCCAATTCCCTGGCCCCACGCCGAGGAGCGGATGCGCGACGGCGAGCTTGAGCGAGGTTGTGTACTGGACGATTCGCCCGGCCCCGCTCCCATCATGATAGTTGACGACGCCGGTGACCGTGTCGAGGTACGGCGAGTCGCTCTTCCAGTTGAGGGCGTTCGGCATCCAGATCGCGGCCGCGACGCCGGCAATCGCGAATGCGGCAGCGAGCGAGAGGCGGCGAATGACGCGCGCGTCGTGCCAGCGGTGCTGCGCAACCCAGATTCCCCACGTGAGAACGAGCGCGACCGCGATGAGCGCGAGCATCGCGGCGCGGCTTCGCGAGAGGACGAGCGCTGCCGCGAGGATCGCGACGCCCGCGCACGCGGCGAGCGCACCGCGTGTGCGACGGGCGCGCACGAGAAGCGCGATGAGCACGGGCGTACCGATCGCCCCGAGATGCGCGACGAAGTTGCGATTGCCGAATGTGCCGCCGGGCGACCGGTTGAGACTGAAGTAGTCGCTCGTGATGCCGTAGGCCTGCAGCAGCGAGGTCACCGACGCGAGCACGATCGCCGCTGCGAGCGCGGCGAGGAGTTGCCATCGCCAACCCGCGCCCGCGACGGCGCGCGCGGCGCGAAAGATCACGAGCCCGGAGAACGTGATTCCGATCGCGCGCGCGGCCGCCCAGTGGTTCTCGGCGACGACGCTCGAGATCACGCCCAGGAGTAGGAAGATCGCGAGCAGCGTGTCCACGCGCGTCAAGGTGAGACGCCGCGCGCCGTGCACGCACGCGATGATTGCAACGAGCGCCGTGAGGTGAAGCGCGAGCTCCTTTGGAACGAAATATCGGTCGAGCTCGAATAACTTGTAGGGAGCGGCCGCGAGCACGATCGCGATCGCTCCAGCCTGCAAAACCCTGAGCGGCGCCCGGCCAGCGTAGCTTTCGGACATGGCACAAGATAAGCGCTCGACCGCTCTGGAAAATCTCTTTTCGGCCTTCTAGCCTATGTTGATGACACCCTGGGTCAAGCGGCTGCTGATCGCCAATATCGGCGTGTTCCTTTTGCAGCAGGCGTATCCCGCGCTGACGAACGAGCTGGCGTTTGCGGCAGCGCGCTTCGTCGTCGCGCCGTGGACGCCCGTCACGTACATGTTCGTGCACGGGAACTTCTGGCACATCCTGTTCAACATGATCGTGCTGTTCTTTTTCGGCCCGCGCGTGGAAGCCCGGCTGGGGAGCGGGCGCTTCATCTCGCTGTATTTCATCGCCGGGCTGTCAGGCGCGCTACTCTCCGCGTTCTACCCTTACGTGCCGATCATCGGCGCTTCGGGTGCGGTGTTCGGCGTGGAGCTCGCGTACGCGCGTTTCTGGCCCCGCGACAAGGTGTTCATATGGGGCGTGCTGCCGATCCAGGTGCGCTGGCTCGTCGTGGCAACCGTTGTCATGTCGATCTTCGGCCTCGGCGGCTTTGAGCCCGGCATCGCGCACCTCGCACACCTGGGCGGACTGGCCGGCGCTGCGATCTTTCTTTTTGCGATCGAACATCGCCGCAAGATCTCGACATCGGCGTTCCGCGCCGAGCCGCGCGCGCCCGCGCCGCGCGGCGACGACATGCGCCGCTGGGCCACGATCCCACGCAACGAGCTGCACGAGATCAACCGGCAGGAGGTGGACCGGCTGCTCGACAAGATCAGCCTGAAAGGGATCGCGAGCCTCACGCCAGCGGAGAGGGCGGCGCTGGACCGGTTCAGTAAGCAGCAGAGCTGATCGTTGAAGGATCGGGACGAGATCGCGCATCGCGAGGAGGAAAGTGAGCCCAGGCAGGTAGCTTGAGAGCCGATAGCCTTCAGATGTGAGCGGTTACCGACCCTTCTCGAGCATCCCTTTCCTGCAGGCGACAGGGATGCTCGGAATCGCCACCGGCACAAGCTCACGGCTCAAAGCCATCAGCTCATTCCTTATAGCTTGTGCCCGCCTTCCGCCTCCCGATCCCGACCGGCCTCGCGATGCTCGCGTCCTTCAGCTCAAGACTCACGGCTCCCGGTGCTCATGGCTTCCGCCATCTGCCCCCCGTCTACTAGCGAGCCACTCGCATCCTCCTCATGTCGGCAAGAATCGCCTCGATGCCTATCGGCCGCCCCAGAAAATCCGTGATCACGCGCACCGATGAGCGCGTGAGCCCGAAGCGGTAGATGCGCGCCGACATGAACCCGTACCACGTGCTGTCGCCCGTAACGAATGAGCCGTGAAGCTCGCGCACGCGCGCGCGGAGATCGGCGATGATGATCGCGCCGATCGCGTAGTTGGCCATGTAGCCCGGCTCGTCCACGAGCTGCCCGCGCATCGCCCACCAACTCAGCTCCGGGTGTGGCACTATGTGCAGATACCGGCTCGTAATCCCCGCCCATACCACGTTCGGATCTGCATCGGGATCGCGATGCATCCGCACCTCGAACAGCGACCACGCTATGTCGAGCACTATGCCGCCGTAACGCGCCCGCAGCCCCACCGCAGTCGGCACAGAATCGCCGACGTACTTCATCTCCCACTTCGGCTCGTACACATTCAGCGCCGCGATCTCGCCCAGTCCCTCCGCCAACGCATCGTTGTCCGGCCAGGCGAGGAATGCGGGGCGTCCTCGAATGGCCGCGATGTGTACCGCGTGCCCCGTCTCGTGAAGGAGCTCGTCGAGGTTGTCGAGGCCGCCCACGCGATACGTCGCGAACACCCACGGCTCCGTGGGATGCAAGACACCACCAATCACGCGGCGACGGGCGCCAAAGTCCGTGAACGCCACCGGCGTCTTCCCCACTCGTGGCGTCAGGTCGAAGTGCACGTGTAGCGCCGCGACGTCCGCACCGAGGTCGTGATAATAGTGCGCGTTGAATGCGCTGAGACTGTCCAGCGGGATGCGCGAGTCGAGTGCGCGGCTCGCTGCACCGGCCGCGTAGTGCCAGTCCCACGGCTCGATCATCGAATCCGGGGTGCTCGTGCGCCAGGCGTCGAGCACCGCGATCAACCATCGTTCCATCTGCGCCGGGTCGATGCCGAGAGAGCGCGCGCTCGCATCCACCGGTGACCCGTTCGCCTTCCAGCGCGCCGCGCTGAGCTTCACGTACTGCCGGTACGGGCTCGACGGGCCATCGTCGCCGTTCATGCTGCTCCAGATAGTGTCGATCGCGAGAAAGAGCCGGTGCCGTCGCTCGCGGTCGTTCATCTTCGCGAGCATGCCGAGGGCGGTGAGGCGGTCGAGTGTCGCGCCCTCGAACTGCACGCGCTGCACAGCGCGCCCGTAGCACGCGTAGATGCGATCGTGCAATCGCTCGTACGCCGAATCGCCACGAGCCATCGCGGCGGCATCGTAGTGGCAGTTCGGCGCGGAATCGGCATCGAGACTCACGTCTGCCTCGGGTTGCGCGCCGAGCTCTCCGTGCAGCGTCGCGCGCATCACGCCGAGCGCGAGGCGGTCCACCGCGGGGAGCGCGGCAGAGTCTATGGCGGTGAGCGCGGAATCCACGACCGCGCGCGTCGCCTGATACCGAGCGTGCTGCTGCGCGAGCGTCTCGCCATCGAAATCGGCGGTCGCGCCGCGCGCAGTCGTCACGCCAATCCGATCCTTCACCGCGCGCAGCTCCGCGTACGCCGACTCCGCCGGTGCGATCGCCGGCGCGATGCGCGCCTCGAGCTCCGCCGGCGCGATCGCAGCGCGACCGGCGGGGTGACAGGCTTCGATCGCCAGCAAAACAACGAGCACGCCAATTCCACGAACGCGGACGGCCATTCTCTTTCCTGCGCGAGGTGATCGTGCCGAGGAGGCGGCAAACATGCCCGCGCGCCGCGTCACACGCCAGCGTGCGCCAGTCGTGCCAATCGAGTTTCTCTGCTATGATGCGACGATGACCGAGCGACTCTACTACACCGACGCCTATCTCCGCACCTTCAGCGCGCGCATCACCGATCGCGCCAACGACTCGCGCACGATCTACCTCGATCGCAGCGCGTTCTACCCGACTTCTGGCGGCCAGCTCTTCGACACCGGTACGCTCGCCGGCATCGCCGTCACTGACGTCGTCGACGAGGGCGACCGCATCGCGCACATCCTCGCCGCTCCCGCGCCCGCAGGCGACACCGTCTCCGGCGCCGTCGACTGGACTCGCCGCTTCGACCACATGCAGCAGCACACCGGCCAGCATCTCCTCTCCGCGATCTTCGCCGACCGCTTCCGCCTCGACACGGTGAGCGTCCACTTTGGCGCAACGAGCTCCACTCTCGACCTCGACACCGAATCGCTCTCCCACAACACGCTGCTCGCTGCCGAGGAGATCGCGAACGCCGCCATCGCCGAGCCGCGCGCAGTTAGAGTCTCCTTCGAGAGCGCATCCTCCGCCACCGGACTTCGCAAGCCGCCGCCGCGCGACGGCGAGCTTCGCATCGTCACCATCGACGCGCTCGACCGAAGCGCGTGCGGCGGCACCCACGTCCGCTCGACCGCCGAAATCGGAGCGCTCCTCATTCGCCGCACCGAGCGCGTGCGCAAGACCACACGCGTCGAGTTCGTGTGCGGCCTCCGCGCGGTTCGCGCCGCGCGCTCCGACCAAGAGCTGGTCGCCGCGCTCGCGCACGCGCTCGCAGTCGCGCCCGCCGAGCTCGTCGCCACCGCGATCGTCCAGCGCGACGAGCTACGCGCGGCACGGAGCGCGCGGCGCGAGTTGGTGACAGCGCTCGATGTCTACCACGCCCGCGAGCGCTTTGACGCCGCCACTCCAGACGCCAACGGCCGCCGCCGCTTCCTCGAGCGCTGCAGCAACGGCTCCATCGAGGAGCTTCGCAGCCTTGCCCAAGCCATCCTGGCGCTCGGCCCCGCCCTCTTCATCGGCACAATCGCGATGCCGCCCACGATCGTCGTCGCATCCTCCGATGCCGCGACCGACGCTGGCGCCACGCTCAAGCAGGTGCTCGCCGATTTGGGAGGACGCGGAGGCGGCAACGCTCGCATCGCACAGGGCACCGTCCCCGACGCCGCCGCGCTCGACTCCGCTGTCAACGCATTCCAGTAGATCGCCAACCGCTGGCGCGCGGCCG
>JANWLO010000091.1 GCA_025450815.1 Gemmatimonadaceae bacterium | reverse complement strand
TGAACTCCCAGACCACCGGGTCACCGCTGCTGTTCGGCTACGAGGTGCTGTGGGGCAAGGCGCACGGCCTCGGGTTTCACGCCGCGCCGTGGGGCGACCGGCATACGCCATCACGCGGTCTCGAGCTGATCTCGCTCTACGTGACGCGCCTGCAGAGCTACCTGTTCGAAACACCGTTCCCGGCAATGCTGCCGGTGATCGCGGCGCTCGCGCTTACCAAGCGTCTCTCCGCGCTTGACCGGTACCTGCTGGTGAGCGCAACGCTGCTCGGCGCATTCTATTTCGCGTACTGGCACGACGGGTTTTTCCTCGGGCCCCGGTTCGTGTTCCCCTGGCTGCCGGTGCTGGTCTTGTTCGCGGCGCGGCTGCCACGACTGGTGCGCGAGCGGTTCGGGCGGGGACGCGTCTGGGCCGGCACGAACGCTGCGCTTGCGACGGGCGCGGTGATGGCCGTGGCCTTTTCGTTGCCGGTGCGCGTGATCGAGTACCAGAACGGACTGACGTCGATGCGCGACGACTACACCGCGGAATCGGCACGGGCGGGCGTGCACGACGCGCTGGTGTTCGTGCGGGAGAGCTGGGGCGCGCAGCTCATGGCGCGCATGTGGGAGCGCGGGATATCGCGTAGTGCGTCCGCCGCGCTCTATCACGGTGTGGACGCGTGCCTGCTCGGCAGGGGAATTCGCGACGCCGAAGCGCGCGGTCTCACCGGCGCGGCCGCGGAGGCGCGGCTCGAGCCGCTGCTCGCGGATTCCGCGCTCGTTCGCCCGAGCCCCTGGTCACCGGACAGCACGGAGAAACTGCTGCAGGGCGCCAAGTACGACGAGACGTGCGTCGCGCGGATCAACGAGGACCGGCGCGGGTTCACGCATCTGGCTCCGCTGCTGCTGGAGCGGGGGAGCGGGAACGTATATGCGCGCGACTTGCAGGCGAGCGACTCGCTGATCGCGGCGGAATATCCGTCGCGTCCCGTGTATCTGCTGCGGCGCAAGGACGCGGTGGCCGACTCGGCGTTCGAGTGGATTCCGCTGAAGCGCGACTCGCTCATGGCGGCGTGGCGGAGCGGGCAGCCGTAATTTTTTTTGTCCGGACTATTTAGTAGCTAATTGATACTAATACAGGACCCCGCTGGGAAATACCGGAAAGTGGCGTCCAAGGCGCGCGGAACTCGCATGGCACGCGGTGTCCGATCGATCAACAGGCCAGCCGCAGGTCGGCACTTGTCGCTCGCGCAGCATCGCGGCCGCGCCGCGAGAGCGCAGCACCCGGACACATCGGTTGGCGGAGGACCCGCAACGGCGTGCGGAGTAGCCACTCATGGTGCCAGTTCCAGCTCCCCTTGGCGCGACTGAGAAGAGGGCGAGCGAGCTGAGGTCCGCGGAGACCCGTGGCCGACGATCGTCATTCGCAGCGTGCCAGCGCCGGCGTCACCGATTCGCGACGATATGCGTCGGACGCGCGTCGTGTATGTGCCGGCGTCGCGCAGGGAACGAGAAAAGCTGTCAGGCGCGACCGGACCTGCGCGAAAATGTTTCACGTGAAACATTTTGCCTTGCCGATGCACCGACGGCACACCTATGTTGGACACTTCAGATACATCTCCTCGAACAGCTACCAGGAATCTGTGGCTCGGATAATTGCGATCGCCAACCAAAAGGGCGGCGTTGGAAAGACGACGACTGCTGTAAATCTTGCCGCAAGCCTGGCAGCTGCCGAGCAGCGGGTGCTGCTCGTAGACGGCGATCCGCAGGGGAACGCCACGAGTGGAATCGGCTTGGCGAAAGAGTCGTACGAGACGACGGTGTACGACGTTCTCCTCGACCCAGGCATGATCAGTTCGTCGATCATCCGAGAGGTTCAGTTCCGGCATCTCGACGTCGTTCCGGCGACGCCGGATCTCGCTGGTGCCGAGGTGGAGCTCGTGAGCAAGGTCGACCGTGAACTCTCCATGAGCCGTGCGTTCGAGGAGGTGCGGGACTCTTACGATTTCATCCTCATAGACTGTCCGCCTTCGCTCGGTCTGATCACCGTGAATATGCTCGCGGCCGCGGACGCGGTGCTCATCCCGCTCCAGTGCGAGTACTACGCGCTCGAGGGGTTGTCGCAGCTGTTGAACACGGTGCACCGGGTTCAGCAGGGGGTGAATCCGTCACTTGCAATCGACGGCGTGCTCCTCACGATGTACGATGCGAGGCTCAACCTGTCTCGTCAGGTAGCAGCAGACGCCCGCGAATATTTCGGCACCAAGGTTTTCCAGAGTGTCGTGCCGAGGAATGTGCGGCTTGCAGAAGCACCGAGTTTTGGGAAGCCGATCATCGTGTACGATGTGGCTTCGGTCGGAGCTAAGGCGTATATGGGTGTCGCAAAGGAGTTGATCGAGCGCAATCACATCCCAGCTCGCGCATGAACAATACAACTCTTTATACTGCAATGAGTTACAGAAATAACAAGCGGTGGTATTATGTCAACTGATAAGCCGAGGAGACTGGGACGCGGGCTGGAAGCCCTCCTGGCCGGCCATCCGGCAACCAGCGAGCCAAAGAATGGTCGCGAAGAGAAGCCCCGGAGCGCACTCCGCTCGATCGCGCTCTCGCAGATCCGGCCGAATCCGATGCAGCCGCGAAAACAGTTCAGCGACGCCGAGCTGCGGGACCTCGAGGCGAGCATCAGGAGCAACGGCCTGTTACAGCCTGTAACGGTTCGCGCTGCGGCATCGGGCCACGAGTTTTTCCTCATCGCCGGCGAGCGCCGCTTTCGTGCAGTGCAGCGACTCGGCTGGCGGGAAGTGCCCGCGATCGTTCGCGACGAATCCGAAGTCGACGACAAATCGCTCCTCACGCTCGCTCTCGTCGAGAATCTGCAGCGCTCCGATCTCAATCCAATCGAGGAGGGCGAGGGATACCAGCAGTTGATCGCGCAGTTTTCGCTCTCGCAGCAGGAGGTCGCGGACGTCGTCGGCAAGGACCGCTCCACCGTGGCGAACACCGTGCGCCTCCTTGCGCTGCCGTCGCAGGTCCGGCGCATGGTGCGCGAAGGAGAGCTCTCCATCGGCCACGCGCGCGCGCTGCTCTCGCTCGGCGACGACCATCGCATGATCGAACTCGCAAAGGCGATCGTCGCTGAAGGACTCAATGTGCGCGAAGTCGAGCGCCGCGTGCGCGAGGCCGGCACCAAGCGCGCGAAGGCGCGGCATGCGACGGCACGACCCGAGGCCACGCGGCCGCCGGAAGTCGCGCGGATCGAGGAAGAACTCCGTCGCCGCCTGCAGACCGATGCGAAAGTGCACCTCGGCGCAAAAAATGCCGGCGAACTGCGAATCCCGTTTTATTCGGCCGACGATCTCGAGCGGCTGCTCGACATCGTGCTCGGCGCGTCGAGGGAGGCGTTATGACCAGAAAAACACGCAAGCAGCCGCGAGCGCAGCACCACGGCAACATCTTCTCACCTGACTCGGGATCGATGTACGTCCACGTGCAGCGCGAGAATGGCCTCGCGCACCACACGATGGTGCTCCGGCCATGGCAGGTGCAGGCGCTGCGCGTGGTGACATCGAAATGGTTTCTGACCGCCCTTGCCGTCGGCATTGCAAGCTGGGGATACTTCGCAGTGCAGTCCGCACGTGTGCCGCTTCTGCAGTGGCGCATCACACATCTCGAGCAGGATGCGCAGCGCATCGACTCGCTGCAGAAAACGTTGGCACAGCTCCAGTCCAGATACGAACAGGTTCAGCGCATGCTGAGCGCGCCGGTCGCGGCGAAAGGCACGAGGGCCGCCGCAGTAAAGACCGACAGTCTCGCAGAGCGCATCCACCCTTAGCAGACGCGGGAGGATCGACGGCAATGTTTGGAAAAGACGGAGGAGCAGTGCAGCGGACGGAACGCAGCCACACCCCGATCGCAGAAGCACCTATGTCCATCATCTCGAGCGGCATGCGCATCACCGGCGATTTGGACTGCGCGGGCGTGGTGAAAGTGGATGGCCACGTCGATGGATCCGTGACGGGGGCCCGCCAGGTCCTGCTGGGACGCGGCGGAGCCGTGCACGGCAACGTCATTGCGGACGAAGTGGTCATCGGCGGAGTAGTGGACGGCGGCATCGTCGCGGCGGAGCGCCTGGAGCTGCAGGGGACGGCGGTGGTGAACGGCGACATCGAGACGAAATCGATAGTCGTGCTGGAGGGAGCGCGCATCAATGGAGTTGTCCGCATGAGCGATGCGATCGCTGCGTCCAGACCGGGACATCCCGAGCCGCTCCGTATCGCGACCAGCGCATGACACCACTGTGCCATCAACGCCACATTAGCGCGGAGTTCCAACGTTCAACAGTTAGATGAAATATAAACTATTGTTTATAATTTCATCGTAATCTATTTCCCTAGCACAAGTTGGATATGATGAACAGCGCTGTACGGAGGGCTGCGATCGTAGTTCTCAACATCGGTGTGGGAATCTCGATCGCTTGCTCGACCAAAAGCGGTGCCTCAGCGACCGACACCAAGGCATTCAAAGTCGCCCTGCTCACCCCTGGACCGATCTCAGATCAATCGTGGAATGGCAGTGCGTACGAAGGACTCATGCGCATCAAGGACAGCATTCCGGGAGCTCAGGTCAGCCACATTCAGACGAAGACCCCTGCAGAGTTCGAGGAAAACTTCCGGCAGTACGGCGCGGCCGGGTATTCACTCGTGATCGGCCACGGATTCGAGTTTCAGGACGCCGCCGCGCGCGTGGGTCCTGAGTTCCCGAAAACGATCTATATCACCACGGGCGGCAAAACCGTGGGTGCGAACGTCGCCGCGATGAGCTTTTCGTTCGACGAGCCCTCGTATCTTGCCGGGATCGTCGCCGGAGCGATGACGAAAACCGGAACCGTCGGATGCATAGGCGGCACGGAGCTCCCACCGGTGAAGGACGCATTTGCTTCGTTCACCGCCGGCGTGAAGAGCGTGAACTCCAGAGCGAAAGTGCTCGTCTCATACATCGGCAACTGGGAGGATGCCAGCGCCGGGAAGGAACAGGCGCTCGCTCAACTCGGTCGCGGCGCCGACATCATCTTCCAGGACGCGGACGCAGCCGGCCTCGGCGCATTTCAGGCGGTGCGCGAAGCAAAAACCGCGTACGTGATCGGGTCGAACGCGAACCAGAACACGGTCGCACCGGAAGTCACGCTGGGAAGCGTCGTGATCGACGTCCCGCACGCGTTCATGGTCGTAGCGCGAGAGGTCAGCAGCGGCCGATTCAAGCCGAGGATCGTGAAGCTGGACATGAAGGTCGACGTCGTGCGCTGGACACCCAACCCTGCGCTCGAATCCAGGATCCCGCCCAGCGCGAAGCACGCCGTCGATTCCGTGCGCACGCAGATGCTCGCCGGAAAATTCACCATTCCCGCCGCACCCGGCACGAAATGACCGGTGCTCCGCTCGCGTCGATCGCAGCGCACCTCGACGCGCTGCTGCGCGTGCGCGAGACGCCTGACTATCCACCGGCCGTCAACGGTGTACAGGTCGAACACCGCGGCCCGGTCAAGAAGATTGCCGCCGCCGTGGATGTATCCGCCCGGACGATTCGCGGCGCCGTGGACGCAGGCGCCAACATGCTGCTCGTGCACCACGGGCTGTTCTGGGGCGGCCTACAGCCGCTCACCGGACCGCATCTCGCACGCGTGCGGCTCCTCCTCGAGCACGACGTCGCGCTGTACTCGGCCCACCTCCCGCTCGACGCTCACCCGATGTTCGGCAACTCGCTGCTGCTTGCGCGCGCGATCGGGCTGGAACCGGGCGCCGGATTCGCGCGTCATGAGACCATCGACTGCGGCGTGCGCGGACCCGGCGACATCGCGACCGCGGAACTGCTCGCGCGCCTGGATGTCTTCGCAAAGTCGCATGGCGGCGGCGCCGTCGCGAGCGCGATGACGCCGGACCGCCGCACGCGCCACTGGGCCATCTGCTCTGGTGCCGGCGTGAGTGCCGAAACGATTCGCGAAGCGATCGACCACGGCGTCGACACGCTGATCTCGGGCGAAGGACCGCACTGGAGCGCGGTCGACGCCGAAGAGAAGGGACTGGTCATCATTTACGCCGGCCACTACGCCACCGAGACGCTCGGAGTCCGCGCCGTGGCGGAGCATCTCTCCACTACGTTCGGCGTGCCCTGGACGTTCATCGCGGCACCGACCGGGCTGTGACCGCGGCCGCCTTCGCGCTCCGCGGCATCACCAAGCAGTTCGGCCGGACGATTGCGCTCGACAGCGCACAGTTCGAGCTGCGTCAGGGAACGCTGCATGCGCTGCTCGGCGAAAATGGAGCGGGAAAGACCACGCTGATGCGACTCGCGTTCGGCATGCTGCGCCCCGACGCGGGCACGATGGAAATGGACGGCACCGTTCGGCGCTGGCGATCGAGCGCCGATGCGATCGCCGCCGGAATCGGGATGGTGCACCAGCACTTCCTGCTCGTCCCCGCCATGACGGTCGCGGAAAATGTCTCGCTTGGAGAGCGCGGCCTGTTTCGCGGGTTCGACGCGCGTGCGGCCGCCGAGCGCGTCCGGAAAATCGGCGCCGAGACCGGACTGGTGCTCGACCCCGCCTCGCGAGTCGCCGACCTGCCGGTCGGTGCCCAGCAACGCCTCGAAATCGTGAAGGCGCTCGCGCGTGACGTGAAGATCCTGATCCTCGACGAGCCGACCGCGGTCCTCTCGCCGGCGGAGTCCCAGGAGCTCTACGCCTGGCTCCGGTCGTTCGTCGCGCGCGGACGCACGGTCGTGCTGATCACCCACAAGGTGCGCGAGGCGCTCGCGCTCGCGGACGACGTCACCGTGCTGCGCCGCGGACGCACGGTGCTCTCCGGCTCGGCCGCGGCACTCGGCGAATCAGCGGTGATCGACGCGATGGTCGGCGCGACGATGGCAAGCGGTACGCGTGAGAGGGAAGTGGCGCATGCCCGCACCCCAGCTGCCGGCGGCGGCGCCGTGGCGTCGCTCGACGGCGTGTCGGTCACCGACGAGCGCGGCGTGCCGCGGCTGCGCGACGCCACGATGGACGTCCGCGCGGGCGAGATCGTCGGCGTTGCGGGTGTCGAGGGATCCGGTCAGCGTGAACTGCTGCGCGTGCTGGGCGGACGCACGGTCCCCAACGGCGGAACGGCGCGCCTTCCCGCGAGGATCGGGTTTGTCCCCGAGGACCGGCTGCGCGATGCGCTGATTCCGGCAATGACACTCGTCGAGAATTTCGCGCTCAAGGATTCCGGAGAGTCGCGCGGCTCGATGCCGTGGCGGGCGTACGAGTCGCGCACGCGGACCGCGATGGCCGCGCACGACGTGCGTGCGAGCGGCGCGGACTCGACGGCCGGTGCGCTGTCGGGCGGGAACCAGCAGAAGTTCGTTCTTGGCCGCGAGCTCGAAGGATCACCGGAGCTGCTCGTCGTGGAGAACCCCACGCGGGGTCTCGACATACGCGCGGCGGCGCATGTGCTGGACGAGCTCCGCGCGGCACGCGCGTCCGGTGTCGCCATAGTGGCGTATTCGAGCGACCTCGACGAAGTGCTCGCGATCGCCGACCGTATGCTCGTCTGCTTCGACGGGCACATCACGCCCGCCGCCGCCGACGCGGCGATCGTCGCGCGCGCGCTGGTCGGCCTCGAGTGAGGCTGCTCGCGCGATTCGCGGTGTCGAAGGCCGGCGCAAGCATCGTCGCCGCCGTCCTCGCGCTCGCCGTCGTCGCCCTGGTGGTATATGCGGGCGGATACGACATCGCACGCGCAGCGGCCGCGCTCTGGAGCGGCGCCGCCGGTTCGACGTACTCGTTCTTCTCCGGGACACTGTTGCGCGCGACGCCGTTGATTATCGTCGGCCTCTCCGTTGCAGTGGCATTTCAGGCGGGCGTGCTCAACATCGGCGCGGAAGGGCAGCTG
>JANWLO010000090.1 GCA_025450815.1 Gemmatimonadaceae bacterium | reverse complement strand
CGCGCACGGCCGCGCCCCGCGGCGTAACGTCGGCGGGAACACCGTTGAGCGCCTTCACCACCTTGAATGGGCTGAGCTGCGCACTCCCGCGCGTCGCTAGCACATCGAACCACCAGCGATCTTCCTGCGCAGTGACGTTCCAGCTCACATCGACCACGATCGTCTTGCCCTGCTCGCACTCGACGAACGCGAGCATCGAGTCCTCCACCGCGCTCGCGCCGCGGCCCCGCTCCATGTGCGCGCTCACACGAACTGGCGCTGGGAAATCCGCGAGCCAGAGTGCGAGGTCGAGCATCGCGAAACCCTGCTCCATGAACGCGCCGCCGCCCGACTCTGCCCGGCGCAAACGCCAGCCATCCGCGCCGCGCTTCGACTGGTAGGCGCCCGTGCGCACACCCGTGAGTTTTCCCAGCTCGCCGCCACGCAGGAATGCGCCAACCGCCTGCACGTCGCTGCGAAACCGATGGTTGTTCGCCACCGCAACCTTGCGATCGCTACGCGTCGCTGCGGCCAGAATGCGCTCGACTCCCCGCGCCGTGAGCGCGAGCGGTCGTTCGCACAGCACGTGTACTCCCGCCGCGAGCGCACTCAACACGTGCGGCTCGTGCAGATGGCTCGGCGTCGAGATCACCACGGCATCGAGCTCGTCGAACTCGAGCATCTCATCGATGTCCGTAAAAACATCCGGCACGCCGAATCGCTCCGCGAGCGAGCGCGCCTTGGGGCCATCGTTGTCGCAGAGCGCCACCAACTGCGCCCCGCGCAGCCGCGCGAGCGTGGGCAGCTGCGCCACCTGCGCAATCGCGCCTACACCGATGACACCAATCCTCAGAGCAGGCTTCACGGTGACGTCACCTTTGGGCGTTGCTGCCGGCTGAAGTGGAACATTGCACCCGCGCGCACCGTGCCAAAACGCAGCGTGCCGAGCACGGTGTAGCGTGCCTCGACTCCCACGCTCACTCGGTGCGCGGGAAGAATCGCAACGCCGGCGATCGCACTGATTCCAGCGCCGATGTTGTCGAGCGCGCTCTCGACGAAGGTGTTCTCGATCAGCTTCGACTGCGCGTTCACGATGTGCAGCCCAATTCCGCCACCCACGTACGGCTGCACCGCGGCGCTCGCGCTCGTCGGCAAATATCGCAGGTCTGCCTCGATCGAGATCGTGGATACCTCCACCCGATCGAACTTCACGGAGTCCGCTGGATCGGCGAGCGACTTGTCGAGCTGCGTGATGAAGCGGTTAACGGTCTTGTCGGTAAAGCGCGAGCTCCAGAAGCTCCCGGAAAAGCCGATGCGAAAGTGGCGCGCGATCTCCCCATAGTCCGCCTGCACTCCGTATGACGGCACGCTCACGATCGTGCTCGGCGACACCGGGCCGGTTGCAACGCCGATTCCTTCCAGCGCCAGCTTGTCGAGATCGAGCTTCTTCCAGATCGATTGCGCCCCAGCCGGCGCGGCGGATGCCGCGAAGAGAATGACAACGGCAACGAGGCTACCTGCCGACCGCTGCACCGACCGTCCCCGGATAATAGGTGCCAAGAATGCTCCGGTAGTCCGCGCCCGCGCGCGCACGCCCGATCGCACCCCACTGACACATCCCGATGCCGTGGCCGTTTCCGCTTCCACGAATGACCAGCGATGAGAGAGAGCCACCACGATCCTGCCGGCTTTCCACCGAAAAGTAGGTGCTATTGAGAATCTCGCCACCACTCGAGCGTAGCACGAAGCGAATGTCGTTGCCACGAAGCGAGAAGTGGCCTCGAGAGGTGCCGATGCCAAGCGTCTTCACGCGCCCCGACGGCGTACGGCTCTCGATCTCCACGGAACGCACGGTTCCGACGCCGCCGGACGGGACCGCAGCATAGCTTCGCAGATAACGGTCCAGCGCGGTCTGAAGCGCCGACTGGTCGTACGTCCGCGACCATCGAAAGGTAGGCGACGGATCGCAATAGAAGCGGTCCACCGTGCCCGGAATGCGATCGCTCACCGCCACGAGATACGGCTCGTCCCCCTCCTTCCACACCTCGCTCGCCGCCGCGGTGCTTCCCCCGCACGTCGAGTGATACGGCGCATTCACGATTCGTCCATTGTACGTGAGCACGAGCCGCGTGGTTCCCTGCACCGCGCGATCGGCGAGCGGGTTCTCCGCGTCTGCACCTCCGTACACCTGGTCGAGCACCGTCGCGACCATATCGTACGGGCGCGCCGCGTCATGCACGAGGTGAGTGTACGCGTAGCTCCGCGCGGCAACGGCCTGCGCCTCCACAGCCGCGCGCTCGTCCTCCGTTCGTGATCGGCCGATCTCGAGCGGCACCACGCCGCGCAGATAGTCTTCGAGATAGAGCCGATTGACCACCGTCACGCCGCCCGGCGCAGGCGCCACCGACACCTCGCCACGATATCGCTTCCCATTCACGAGCACGAACGAGCCGCGCGTCATGGGTCGAGCGATGAATGGCGCGGGGCGAACACCAGTTGGCGTGCCGTCGAGTCGCGACGCGCGCAGCCCGCCGCGCTCGGGCTCCACGATCCACTGCTCGCCGCCGTCGCCGTGGAGCAGCGTGCTCTCGCCGTTGCTGTCGTAGAGCTTCCACTCGCCGGTCGCCGAGAGCGTGACGCGCGGAACGCCCGACGCGAGCGCGATGCGCACCACCTGGCCGCTCCCCTGAATGCCCGGCTCCAGCGGCGCATTCACATCCTCGATCTTCTCCGGCGGCAGCGACTCGGCCTCCACACGCGGCGGGATCGTGTCGCGCGCGACCCCGGGAGGCGTCACCTCCGGCTTGTGTCCGCCGCACGCCGCAAGCGCGAGAATCGCCGCCGCCAGGAGAGCTCTACGCACGCGCGGCGCGCATCGCATCGTCCATTCGCTCGAGCGCCAGATCCACCTCGGCGTCGCCGTGCGCGGCGGACATGAACGCCGCCTCGAATGGCGACGGCGCGAGATAGACGCCGCGCTCGAGCGCCTCGTGGAAAAAACGGCGAAAGAGCGCGACGTCGCTCTCCTTCGCGCCATGAAAGTCGCGCACGGGCTCGCGGCGAAAAAAGAATCCGAACATAGATCCCGCGTGCGCGGCGGTGAACGGCAGGTCGTACCGCGCGGCGCTCGCGATCATTCCCGCAACGAGCCGCGCCGTGCGCGCCGTGATGCGGTCGTGGAGCGCCGGTGTGAGCGCTCGTAACGTCGCCAGCCCTGCCGCCATCGCGAGCGGGTTGCCCGACAATGTGCCCGCTTGGTAGACCGGACCCTCGGGCGCGATGCGCTCCATGAGATCGCGCCGTCCGCCGTACGCGGCAACGGGCAGCCCGCCGCCAATCACCTTGCCGAGCGTCGTGAGATCCGCCGTGACACCGAATCGCTCGCGCGCGCCGCCCGGCGCAATGCGAAATCCCGTCATCACCTCGTCGAAGATGAGGAGTGCGCCGGTTTCATCCGCAATCGCGCGCAGCGCCTGCAGGAATCCGGGATCGGGCGCAATGAATCCCGCGTTGCCCACCAAGGGCTCCACGATGATCGCCGCGAGCGGCTTCTCGCGCGCGATGGCGCGCACTGCTTCCGCATCGTTGAACGGCGCGCAGCGTGTGAGCGCCGCGATCGCATCGGGAACGCCCGGCGAGTTCGGAAGGCCGAGCGTGGCGACGCCGGATCCGGCGCGCACGAGGAACGGGTCCGCGTGCCCGTGATAGCAGCCGTCGAACTTGAGGAACGCGTCGCGACCGGTGGCCGCTCGGGCGAGGCGCAGCGCGCTCATCGTCGCCTCCGTGCCGCTCGACACGAAACGCACCATCTCGACGTGCGGCATCCTCTGCGTCAACAGCTCGGCCAGCTCCACCTCGAGCTCGGTCGTGATGCCGAAGCTCGTGCCGCGACGCATCGCGTCGTCGAGCGCGTCGAGCACCGCCGGCGCGGCGTGGCCGAGCACGAGCGGGCCCCACGAGAGTACGAAGTCGATGAGCTCGTGGCCATCCTCATCCCAGATCCGCGCGCCTTCCCCACGGGCGACGACGAACGGCTCGCCGCCAACACCGCCAAACGCGCGCACGGGTGAACTGACCCCTCCCGGCATCACAGCGCGCGCGCGTGCAACGATGCCGGCCGATCGCGAGACGCTCACCGTCCGTAGCTGGCGGATGCGGCGCCGGCCATCACGGGGAGCGACCGGCCCGCGCGCACCGCGGGGGCGACAGCGAGCGGTGCCGCGAGCACGCGCGTGATGCGAGCGACGAAGTCGTAGTCGTCCACGACGTCCTCGATCACGCAGTCGACTATTGATCCGGCAACTGCGTTGCCGGTGAGCCGCGCAATGCCATCGATGTCGTCCGCTTGCCACACCGTGCGACCCATGGTCTCGCCGGTTGCGTCGTCCACTCGATCCACGATCGCGCGGACCGTCCTCCCAACGTGTCGCTCGTAGCGCTCGGCCGTGATGGCGCGCTGAAGATCGGTGAGGCGCTCGAGTCGATCGCGCTTAACGGGCATGGGAACATCATCCTCGAGCAGGGCTCCGCTCGTTCCCTCTTGCGGCGAGTACGTGAACGCGCCGACGCGCTCGAAGCGAACCTCCTCGAGCAGGTCGCAGAGCTGCGCGAAGTCGTTCTCCGTTTCGCCGGGGAAGCCGACGATGCACGTCGTGCGGATCGCGACATCGGGCACCACGGCGCGAAGGCGAGCGACGCGCTCGCGAATGGTGTGCGCGCGCTCGGGGCGGCGCATGCGCGCGAGCATGGCGTCGGACCCGTGCTGGATCGGCATGTCGAGATACGGCAGCACGCGGGGCTCGCGCGCCATGAGCTCGAGCAGCTTGGGGCTAATGCCGGTGGGATAGAGGTAGAGCAGCCGCAGCCAGGGAATCGATGTTGACTCGACCAGCGCGGTGAGTAGCTCCGGGAGAGCGATACCGTCACGGCGGTCGCGCCCGTAGTGCGCGAGATCCTGGGCGACGAGATTGATCTCGCGCGCACCCTGGAGCTCGAGCAGCTGCGCCTCGCGCACGACGTCGTCGAGCGCGAACGAGCGATGCTTGCCGCGCATGAGCGGAATCGCGCAGAACGCGCATCCGTGATCGCACCCCTCGCTCACCTTGAGGTATCGCACGTGCGGCAGATCGCCGGTGTACAATCGCACGCCTGGGTGCAGCGCCATCGGCGACTCGGCGTCTATCACGCCGCGCTCGAGCAGCTCCGGAACGAGGCGGTCCATCTCGGAAGCGCCGAGGAAGAAGTCGACCTCGGGGAGCTCGGCGGCGAGCTCGGACTTGTGGCGCTCGACCATGCAGCCAACCGCGACGACGGTCTGGCACCGCCCATCGACCTTTCGACGTCCCGCGTCGACGATCGCGTCGATGGACTCCTGCTTGGCCGCGTCGATGAAGCCGCAGGTGTTGATGATGATCAGGTCGGCATCATCGAGCTCGGGCGTGAGCTCGCCGCCGTGATCCGCGAGGAGCGCGAGATACCGCTCGCTGTCGACCGTGTTCTTGTCGCAGCCAAGGGTGATGAAACCGACTTTCACTCGGGCGAGGCGGAGCGCGGGGGCATGAGGGAAAGCTAGTGCCCGGCAAGTGCGTGGTGGTAGCTCGCCGGCCGCGACTGAGTCCTTTCGTTCGCCGCCCGCCCGTGCGCGCCGACGAGCCGTCGCTGCTCCGTATACCATAACGGTTTACCAAGCCGCACTGCGAGCACATGCCTTCTGGTTGAGCGTCAGCCACGCTGCGAGAGGTACGTGGAGGTTTGCGATTTCGGCCAGTTGGGGATACCATAGCCTTGCTTATGTTGGCGCTTCTGTGCACCGTCTAGGTATACCAGTTCGAGCACGCTGCCTCCGTTGCACCGCCGCGCAGGCGCGTGGCCTCGCTTGAAGCATCCATGACGCCCGGTGACTCCTCCACGCACATGAGGCACTTCCACATGTCCGGCATTCTCTCTCGCATCAGGCAGTGTCCGCTTCCGGCTGCCCTGCTCCTCTGCGCACTCGCGCCAATCCTCAACGCCCAGCAGCCGGCGCTCAAGCCGGCCGCAAAGCCCGCGGTGGAATCGTCGGCTTCGCCCGCGTCACAGCAACCCGCGGGTACGCCTCAGCTCACGAGACAGGATCTCGAGCCGTTCATGGATGGAATTGCGCCAATGCAGCTCCAGCAGGGCGACATTGCCGGGATGGTCGTAGCCGTCGTGAAGGACGGCAAAGTGCTCTTTGCCAAGGGCTACGGCTACTCGGACGTCGCGCGTAAGAAGCCGGTGAGCGTAGACTCCACACTGTTCAGAATCGGCTCCATTTCGAAGACGCTCACATGGACCGCCGTGATGCAGCTCGTGGAGGCGGGGAAGATCGATCTCGATCGCGACGTCAACGCGTACATCGATTTCAAGATCCCCTCCCCGTTCGGCAAGCCGGTGACGATGACTACACTGATGACGCACACGGCCGGCTTCGAGGAGGTAGTGAAGGAGCTCTTTGTCACCGACACAATGAACATCGTGCCGCTCAAGACGTGGGTGCCGAATCATCTGCCCACGGAGATCTACATGCCGGGCACGACGCCGGCGTACTCGAACTACGGTGCAACGCTCGCCGGCTACATCGTGGAGCGCGTCTCCGGAGAGCCGTTCAACGACTACATCGATGCGCACATTCTGCGTCCGCTGGGGATGACGCATACCACCTTCGCGCAGCCGCTGCCGGCATCGCTGGCGCCGATGATGTCGAAGGGCTACCAGAAGGCGTCGGATTCCGCCAAGGCATACGAGTATGTGGCAGCGTGGCCAGCGGGGAGCGTCGCCGCCACGGCGGAAGACATGACGCACTTCATGATCGCCCATCTGCAGGATGGCGAATACAACGGTGCGCGCATCCTGAAGCCGGAGACTGCGCAGCTCATGCACTCGCGTCTGTTCGGTGCGTTCGCTGCTCTACCTGGAATGGCGCACGGTTTTTACGAGGAAGGGCGCAACGGACAACGCGTCGTGGGGCACGGCGGAGACACGCAGTGGTTCCACTCCGACATGCACCTCATGCTCGATGATCACATCGGCTTCTTCGTCTCGTACAACAGCGCGGGGAACGGCAAGGGAACGGGACGCGCGGATATCTGGCATCAGTTCCTCGATCGCTACTTTCCGTTCACGCCGCCGCCTGCCGCGAGGGTGGCGACCGCGTTCGCGGACGATCGCGCGGTGGCGGGAAGCTATCGCAGCAGCCGAAGGTCGCAGACGACGTTCATTTCCGGTCTCGAGCTCGTGTCGCAGCAGTCGGTGTCGCCCAACCCCGACACCACCATAAGCGTGAAGGGGATGGACGACCTGGCTGGAAATCCGAAGCACTTTCGCGAGATCGGCCCGAAACTGTTTCGCGAGACGGACGGCCAGGACATGGTGGCGTTCAAGACCGACGATGCCGGCGTGTCCACAATGGGAATTCAGTACCCGTTCGAAGTGGGACAGCGTTCGTCGCTGTTGAAGAACGGCCAGCTGAATGAAATCGCAGCCGGCTTCGCGCTGCTCATGTTTCTGTTGACGCTGCT
>JANWLO010000089.1 GCA_025450815.1 Gemmatimonadaceae bacterium | reverse complement strand
GGCAGCGCGTCGGCGGCCGAGCGGCGGCGCGCGGCGGAGCGCATGGAATCGGAGGAGCCGCTCGTCGTCGTCGGCACGCACGCACTCGTTCAGGGCGAGACGCGCTTCGGCCGGCTCGGTCTCGCCGTGATCGACGAGCAGCACCGGTTCGGCGTCGAGCAGCGCGCAGCGCTCGGCGAGAAAGGCTTGCGACCGGACGTGTTGCTACTGAGCGCGACGCCGATCCCGCGCTCGCTCGCGCTCACGCTCTACGGCGATCTGGATGTGAGCGTGCTCGACGAGCGGCCGCCGGGGCGCCAGCCCGTGACGACGGCGCTCCGGCCCGGTTCCGCGCGCGAGCGAGTGCTCGCGTTCATCGACCGCGAGCTGGAGAAGGGACGACAGGCGTACATCGTCTATCCGGTGATCGAGGAATCGGAGAAGACCGATCTGAAAGGCGCCACCGCAATGTTCGCGTCGCTCTCGTCGGGCGCGTTCGCGCACCGGCGACTCGCGCTCATCCACGGAAAGCTCCCGTCGGCTGAGCGCGACGACATCATGCGACGCTTCCGCGACGGCGCGATCGATGTGCTCGTGGCGACGACGATCATCGAGGTGGGGATCGACGTCGCAAACGCGACCGTGATGCTGATCGAGCACCCCGAGCGCTTCGGACTCTCGCAGCTGCACCAGCTGCGCGGGCGCGTGGGCCGCGGTGCGGAGGAGAGCTACTGCATCATGCTCGGCGACGTCGGCCCGGAAGCGCTCGAGCGGCTGCGACTGTTCGAGCGGACGGACGATGGCTTCGAGATCGCACGACACGACCTGCGGTTGCGCGGCATGGGCGACCTGTTCGGCGCGCAGCAGAGCGGCGAAAAGACATTCCGCTTCGCCGATCCGATTCGGGATGAAGAGCTCAACCTGCAGGCGATGGCGAGCGCGGAGGAGATGCTGAAGAGCGATCCGGCGCTGGAGAAGAAGGAGAACGCCGCGGTGAAGAACGCGCTCGCGGAGCGGTATCCGAGGGCGCTCGCGCTCTTTCGGGTGGGGTAGGTCGGGTTCGCTATATGGGCGGGGGCGAACTACGAGCCTGTGAGCCGA
Source organism: Gemmatimonadaceae bacterium (assembly GCA_025450815.1). Lineage (GTDB taxonomy): Bacteria > Gemmatimonadota > Gemmatimonadetes > Gemmatimonadales > Gemmatimonadaceae > FEN-1250. Next base: position 9,337 of record JANWLO010000089.1, on the reverse strand, counting down.
TAGCTTTGAGGCCCGAGGTTGCCTGCGCGAGCATCGCGAGGCCGGTCTCGATCGAGAGGCGGAAGGCGGGCCCAAGCTCTAAGGTTGTGAGCCAATTGCTTTGAGCATTGAGCTTGCGCATCCCCTGCCTGTAGAGAAAGGATGCTCGAAATGCGGCGGAAACGGCTGAGATCTCACAGCTATCGGCTCCCATGCTATCTGCTGGGGCTCGCCTTCCGCCTCTCAATGGCGGCGCGCGTCGCGATGTGAATCTTCCTTACGGCTTCCCGGTCGACACTCTCTTTGTTATTCGGTCGAGCTCCGCCGTCGTCTTGTCCAGCGAGTCCTGCAGCCGCTTCATGTTCTTGAGCAGCTCCAGCTCGTGCGCGCTGGAGCGAAGGGTGTCGTCCGCGACCACGAGGTGCACCGCGGGGACGCTGTCCGTCGCGCGGGCCCGCGCGAGGGAGTCGATCACGCGTGTCGCCCGGCCCAGCGCTGAAGCCTCTGCGCGATGCACGAGCGTGCCCGAGTCCGCGAGGTACGTATCGAACGCCGTGCGCGCCGAGTGCACACTGCCGGTGGAATTCGCCGGTTCCAGCGCGAACACGCCGCGCCAGAACATTGACTCGCGCGCGCCCGTGGTGCCGGGCTGCCGCTGCGCATATTCCGCGAGCACCGAGTCCGCAGCGCCGAACTGCGCGTTGGCGGCGAGCTGTTGCGCGGCCTGGAGAGTGGACTCCCATTCCCGGTCGACGGGACTCGAGCGGTATCGCGCGGCGTGCGCGCATCCCGCGGCGACAACGATGATGACGAGCGGCTTCCAAACTCTCACGCGCTGGCGTCCACGGCCGTCGTCGCGGCCGAGCGTCTGCGTGGGCGCGGTCCCGTGCGCACGGGAAGCGTGATGCTGAACGTCGTCCCTTCGCCCATCAGACTCTCGACGGTGAGCTTGCCGCCGTGCGCATCCACGATCTGCTTCGCGATCGCGAGTCCGAGTCCCGTGCCGTCGTGCGCGGCAGAGTGCTGGTTGTCCGCCTGGAAGAATTTCCGGAAGATGTGCGGAAGCTGCTCCGGTGGTATGCCGGCGCCGGTGTCGGTAACGCGAAGTCGAATCTGTCCGCCGTCTGCCTGAACCTCGAGCTGCACCGTTCCGTCCTTTTTCGTGAACTTGAATGCGTTCGACAGCAGATTGCCCATCACTTCGTTGATGCGATCGGGATCCCACACGACTTCCGTGGGAAGAGGTCCGGTGCGCACGATACGGAAGTGAATCTCGCGCTGCAGCGACAGCACGTGAAAGGTATCCTCGAGATCGCTGAGAAAGTGGCCGAGGTCCGTGGGGCGAAGGTCGAGCTTTCCGCCTCCCGCCTCGAAGCGACTGATGTCGAGCAGCTGGTGCACGAGCCGCGACAACGATCGCGTCTGCGCGTCCACGGTGCGAAGTATCTCGCCCTGCTTGGCCGAGATCGAGCCGTACACACCCTCGTTCAGCAGCTGCAGGTAGCCGAGTATGACGTTGATTGGAGTCTTGAGCTCGTGCGACGCGACGCTCACGAACTCGGCTTTCAGACGATCGAGTTGGGCGAGCTGCGCTGCCATCGATTTATAGCTCGCAGCCAGGCGGCCGAATTCATCATTGCGCTCTGCCGACACAGCGAGCTTGTGATCGAACTGGCCGGCCGCCACCGCCTCCATGCCGGCCTCGAGATCCTTCACCGGTTTGCTCACGGTTCGCCACAGTGCGATGGACACGAGCAGCGCGACGCTCGCCGCGATCGCGAGCCCGATGCCGGAGATCTCGGTGGTGTTGTCGACGAGCTCCGTGGCGCTGTTCACGAGCGATGTGGTGCGGGCGCCGAGCACGAGCTCCGCGTCGCGCAGCGCGGCCTCGATCGCGCGCTCCGCGGGCAGGTACTGGCGCGTCGAGATGCTGTCTGCCACGGCCGGACTCGCCGCCGCGTGCGCCATCTCGACCGGTGCGATGCGCCGCAGATTCTCGATCTGCGTATCGATCTTCCCCCGCGTCTGCTCGAGGTCGTATCCCTGCAACGAATCGTTCATGTCGTGCAGCTGCACCAGCAGTTCGTTCACGTGACTGAGTGCGGCCGTGTCGTGCACGAAGAGCAGTCGTTCCTCCGATTGCCGGAGCTCGTCGGCGATGGCGCGCATTCGCCCCACGTGCAGCGATGCTCCGAACGCGTGGTCGCGTAGCGCGCGCGTGGAGATGTGCAGCTCCTCGAGCGAGTGCAACGCGAACGCGAGCGGCGCGAGCAGAATGAGCAGGTTCGCGAACAACCCGAGCGCGAGCTTCGATCGTATGGTCACGTCGAAAACTCCGCCGTCGTGAGCACGCTCGGCGCGTGGCGCACGCCTGAAGCGCGCGTCGCCGTATACCGAAGCGGTTGACGGGTATCAACTCCGAAACCGTTCATGTGCTCCATCGTTGCAGCCGCCGTCCTGGGCGCGGACGCAAATGACTGGCCATCCGGTTCTGCCTTGAAAATCGAACATGGGCACCGCTACACGCAACTCCGCGAGTTGGCCCGGCGGCCAACGTGGATGCGCGCCCCGCGCACGTTGACACTCCTATCGGCGGCGGGATAGCTTGCGCTCCCCAAACGTAACCTCAGCCAGATCAAAGACATTGGCCTTCGTACGAATCAGCGGGTTGAGCAGCGAAGCCGGAAAAAACGTTACCGTCCGCGGATGGGTAACGACGGTTCGCTCGTCCGGAAAGGTCGCGTTTCTCGTGTTGCGGGATGGCACGGGGCTCCTGCAGTGCGTGGTGGTCAAAACCGCCGTGTCGCCGGAGCTATGGGAGCGATTCGCTCAACTCACGCTCGAGACGTCGATTGCGGTCAGCGGCGAGGTGCGCGCGGACGCTCGCGCCCCCGGCGGCTTCGAGCTGGGGGTGAGCGATCTCACCATCATCGGCGCGAGCCCGCTCGACTATCCGATACAGCCCAAAGAACACGGCATCGACTTCCTGCTCGATCATCGCCACCTCTGGCTGCGGTCGCCGCGGCAGCGCGCGATAGCATCGATCCGCAACGAGCTCGAACAGGCGATCCACGATTTTTTCTACGAGCGACAGTTCCTTCGCGTCGACACCCCAATCCTCACCGCTGCCATCGGTGAGCGGTCGGGACTCTTCTCCACGGAATACTTCGACGAGGGGAATGCCTATCTCGCGCAGACGGGGCAGCTCTACGGCGAGGCTGCCGCGGCCGCGTGGGGAAAAATCTACACCTTCGGCCCCACTTTTCGCGCGGAGAAATCCAAGACGCGGCGGCATCTCACCGAATTCTGGATGATCGAGCCGGAGGTCGCGTGGAACGACTCGAACGACAACATGGTGCTGCAGGAGGAGCTGGTCTCGTATCTGGTGCGGCGCACCCTCTCCAACCGTCGCGCGGAGCTCGTGGAGCTCGAGCGCGACCTCTCGAAGCTCGAATCGATCAAGCCGCCGTTCGTGCGCCTCGACTACGGCGAGGCGATCGACCTTTTGCGCCGCAAGGGGAGCACGACCACCTGGGGCGAGGACCTCGGCGCCGAGGATGAGTCGCTGATCGTCGCGGAGTACGACAAGCCCGTGTTCGTGATGAACTACCCGAAGGAGGCGAAGGCGTTCTACATGAAGGAGAACCCTGCCGATCCGCGCACGGTGCTTTGTGACGACCTGCTGGCGCCCGAGGGATACGGGGAAATCATCGGCGGCAGCCAGCGCGAGGACGACTACGAGAAGCTGCGCCAGCGAATCGTCGACGAGAGGCTCGATCTTGCCTCGTACGAGTGGTACCTCGATCTGCGACGCTACGGCACCTTCGTACACGCTGGATTCGGCATAGGGCTCGAGCGCACGATCGCATGGATCTGCGGGCTGCCGCACCTGCGCGAGGCGATCGCCTTTCCGCGCATGATGCACCGGCTCAAGCCCTGAGCGCTGCGCGGACCGTGCGCCTGGCGCTACTCGGCGAGCTTCACCTCATCCCAGAGCGCATCGAGCACCGCGATGCCGGCAGTGGCGAGGGCGATTCCGCGTTCGCGCGCGAGCTCCTCCACGGACTCGAAGCGACGCGTGAACTTGTCCGTCGCGCGGTCGAGGGCGAGCGCGGGGTGAACGCCTGCGCGGCGACAGAGGTTGACGCACGCGAAGAGCAGGTCGCCCAACTCTCCCTGGAGATTCGCGCCGGACGAGACGAGCTCCTTGCGCACCTCGCCGAGCTCCTCCTCCACCTTCCGGGCGGGGCCCTCGGTGTCGTCCCAGTCGAAGCCGATACCCGCAGCGCGCTCCTGCAGCCGGTACGCGCGATGAAGCGTGGGCAGCGCTGCGGGGAGCCCGTCAGCGATCGAGTCGCGCGTGTGCGCCTTCATAGCCTCCCACGAGCGCCGCTCGCCATCGCCGTAGAGGTGCGGGTGCCGCGCGTGCATCTTGTCGATGAGCGCAGCTGCGACATCGCGAACGTCGAAGCGCCCTTCCTCTTCGGCGATCACGGAGTGGAAGAGCACCTGGAAGAGCACGTCGCCAAGCTCGGAGCGCATTTCCGCAACGTCGCCGCGACGGAGCGCGTCGTCGAGCTCGTGCGCTTCCTCGATGAGATAGGGGCGAAGGGATTCGTGCGTCTGCGCGCGGTCCCAGTCGCATCTTGCGCGCAGGTCGCGCATGAGCGCGAGCGTATCGTCGAGCGTCGGTCTGTCGGCCATCGTTCCTCCGGGGCGCGAAAGCTATTCCGGCGCGATCGCAGGCGCCAAGTCCACCGCTCGTGACGCGCGCCTGGATAGAGATCGATCTCGATGCGATCGTGCGCAATGCGATGGTGATCGCGGCGCGCGCGCAGGCAATTCTTCCGATGGTGAAGGCGGACGCGTACGGCGTGGGCGCGGTTCCCGTGGCGCGCGCTCTCGAGCGTCTGTCGCCGTGGGGCTACGGCGTTGCGACGATCGAGGAGGCGCGGGAGCTGCGCCGCGCGGGGATTGCGCGGCCGATCGTGCTCTTCACGCCAGTGGTGGTAGAGGACCTTCGCGCCGTCCGCGATGCGCGCGTCACGCCCGCGCTTTCCTCCGCGGAATCGATCGCGGCTTGGACCGCGCTCGGCGGCGGCCCGTGGCATCTCGCCATCGACACCGGAATGTCGCGCGCGGGGGTGCGCTGGGATCAGGCCGGTGCGCTCGTGGGCGTGGTGAGCGCGTGCGCGCCCGAGGGCGCATTCACGCACTTTCACTCCGCGTCCCTCGACGACGGGACAATCGCCGAGCAGGAGGCGCGCTTCGAGCGGGCGCTCGCGGCGCTACCGGCGCGCCCCGCGGTGCTGCACGCGGAAAATTCCGCGGCGATAGCGCGTCGGACGAGATCGTCTTGGAGCGTAGCTCGCCCCGGAATCTTTCTTTACGGCGTGGGAAGCGGGGCGGGCGCGGCGGTGCAGCCGGAGCCGGTGGTGTCCCTGTGCGCACGCGTGGTCGAGTTGCGAATCGTGCGCGCGGGAGAGACCGTGAGCTACGACGCGGCATATCGCGCGGACAGCGATCGTGTGATTGCGACGCTGCCGGTGGGTTATGCGGACGGCTATCGCCGGGCGCTCGGGAACCGCGCGCACGCGCTGGTGGCGGGCGGACTGCGCGCGCCGGTGGTGGGAGTGGTGACGATGGACATGACGATGATCGACGTCACAGAGTTTCCGGTTGCGATTGGCGACGTCGCGACGCTCATCGGCAGTGAAGGATCGGAGCGGCTGGGCATCGAGACTCTCGCGGCGCAGGCCGGTGCGAGTCCGTACGAGCTGCTCACAGCGCTGCGCGCGCGACTGCCGCGGCGCTACCGCGGCGGCGAGGGATGAATGTGCGAAAGAGGCGCGTCCATGGTGCGCACCGGTTGGGCATCCTAGTAGCTTTGAGCGAGTTGCGGGGCACCGATTCGAGGTTGCGGGGTTCAATGAGAATCCTGGCGACACGGGAATCGGCGTTTCGGACATCGACCAGACACTTCTCGAGGACGACCTGCGCTCTTTGATGGCCGAATGACCGATGCGGCCCCGATCGATTCCCTCCGTGCCGCCGCGTTCTCGGTAATGGCGCGGGCGTATGCGCCCTACTCCCGTTTTCGGGTGGGTGCGGCGCTCGCGACCGCAGACGGCAAGGTGTTCACCGGATGCAACGTCGAGAACGCCTCGTTTGGTGCGGCGATCTGCGCGGAGCGCGCGGCGGTGCTCGCGGCGGTCGCGCACGGCGAGCGGCGATTTGCATCGCTCGTGATCGCGAGCGATGCAACAGCGTCGGTGGCGCCGTGTGGCATCTGCCGTCAGGTGCTCGCGGAGTTCGCTCCGTCGCTCGAGATCTTCAGCTTCACGGCCGCTGGCGCGGAGTCGCACAGGACGCTCGACCAGCTGCTCCCCGCGCCATTCACTTCGAACTTTCTCCCTCGCTCATGACCGTGCGCCGCGCGCCGCGACATCGCTTGCTCCCGTTCCTCGGCCTCGCGCTGCTCACGCTCGCCGCGTGCAACGAGAACCTCTCCGGCGGTGCCGCTTGTCCGTCGCTATGTCCGGGCCAACAGCTGGAAGTCCACGACACCGTGCTTGTCGCATCGGAGCTATTCGATACCACCGCTCTCGTGAGCGGGATGCCGCCGCTCGGTACCGAGACGAACCTGCTCGTAGCGCGATGGGCGGACTCGCTCGGCGACAGCGTCGTGTCGGACGCCGTGATACGCTACGACTCTCTGCTGCGGAACTTTCCGCAGGCTGACACGACGAAGCCGCCGTTCACGGTCGCGAGCGTAAGTGCGGCCTCGTTCGTGTTCTCGTCCAACCCCGATACGTCGTTGAACAGGGACTCGGTGAGATTCGAGGTGGTGGACGTCGACGCGAATGTTCCGGATCTCGACACCGCGACGATCCACAACCTGCTCGTCACCAGACCACCCATCGGCACGCTGACCGTTGCCAAGGACACCGTAGGAACTCAGCACACCGTGCCGCTGGACACGGCGTTCATTCGGCAGCTCGTGACGACGCCGGGTGCGCGCATTCGTCTTGGCGTGCGAATGTTTCCGCTGCACGTGACCGGGCACGGCGGCGCGCAGTACGGCATCATCCCGCGCACGACCACCACGAGCTCCACCGGCATCCAGACCGGCTCGACGCTGCAATACATGGGGCACGCAGCGGTGGCTGACACCATCGACTCGCTCAACTTCGTGAACTACGCGAACTCCAAGTCGTCAGGCGGACCGGAGTTCAAATATCTGGCGAACTACCAGTTGGTGCTCCGAGGATCACCGCCTCCGCCGCCGGGTGTACGCCCTGTGGGCGGCCTTCCTTCGTCCCGCGTCTATCTCCGGTTCAACCTTCCGTCCGCGCTCATCGATTCTTCGACGACGATCGTGCGGGCGACGCTGATCTTCCACCAGACGCCTGATCCAAGGTATGCCGGGCTGGACTCGCTGCAGCTGATTCCGCGCGTGGTCATTGCGTCGCCGATAGTGACGGACTTCTCGAAGGCGGCGCTGCTGCTGGCCGAGCCGACGACGATTCCGCTGCTGGCGCAGAAGGCGAACCCGAATCAGGCGCGCGCCGACACGATCGTGCTCGTCTCGCGGGCTGCGAGCATCGTCACGCTGTGGCGAACGGAAGGCCCGGTGCTCATGCAGCGGGCAATCGTGCTGCAGTCGTCCGGCGAGGGTCGGGATCCGCGAACATTTCTTCTCTATTCGAATACGGCGGCGGATTCGCTTCGGCCGCGCTTGCATCTGACTTACATACCGCGCAGCGGCTTCGGACTCCCGTGATGCGAACGCTCGGCACTCTCGTCCTATGCGCGACCGTTGCGGCGTCCGCTTCCGCCCAGGGCACTCTGAGCACGCAGGGGTTTGGCTATCCCTCGGGCGGTCTCTCGACGCACGCGGAGGCGCTGGGAGGGTCGATCGCTGAAAACGACGCACTCTCGCCGGTCAATCCCGCTTCGCTGAACTCCTGGGGGCGACCGGGATTCTATTTCCAGTACGATCCGGAATTCCGCAGCGTGAACGCGAACGGCCAGTCGGACAACACCGTCACCGCGCGCTTCCCGCTGCTGGCTGGCGCGCTGAACATCGGCCCGCGCCTCACGCTCGGCATCTCGAGCACGACGCTGCTGGACCGGACGTGGGAGACGACGCACACCGGCTTCGCGCACTTCGGCCCGGACAGCACGCTCTACTCGGAGCGCTTCACCACGGACGGAGCGATCAACGATGTGCAGGCGGGGCTCGCTTTCGTCGTGCTCCCCAAACTGAGCATCGGCGTGGCGGGTCACGTGCTCGCGGGTCAGAACCGCCTGCTGATCACGCGCGAGTTCGCGGATACGAACTACGCGATTTTCAACCAGGGCTCGACGCTCAGCTACAGCGGTCACTCATTTTCGGCCGGTTTTTCGTATCGTCCGCTTTCAGTTCTGTCGATCAGCGCGTCCGGAAACACAGGCGGCACGATGCGCTCCTCGCGCAACGACACGTCGCTCACCAGCGCGCGAGTGCCCAAGCGGCTCGGATTCGGCACGGTGTTCGGTGGCATCAGCGGAATCCTGCTGTCGGCGAACGCGGAGTGGAACGGCTGGTCGAGCATGAATGGTTTGGCGCAGTCGGAGATCAAGGCCGTGGATGGATGGGATTATGGCGTGGGTGCGGAGGTCCGATCGCCGAGTCTGTTCGGAACGGAGTTCCCGGTGCGCCTCGGATACAGGCATCGCGTCCTGCCGTTCGAGGCGGGTGGCGTTCCCGTGCACGAGGCCGACTACAGCTTTGGCGTCGGTATTCCCATCAATCGTGGCCGGTCGCGAGTGGATCTCTCCGTCGCGCACGCGACCCGCTCGGCAAATCTCGATGTGTCGGAGCATGCGTGGATCATGAGTTTCGGATTCTTCGTTCGTCCCTGACCGCGACGGCTCGATGACGCACGTCCCGCTCATCCTCGTGGCGGACGATGTTCCGGCGAACGTCGAGCTACTGTACGACCAGCTGTCGATGCTCGGCTATCGCGTCATCTCCGCGATCGATGGACCATCTGCGGTGGAGATGTGCTTCGCGCAGAAGCCCGATCTCTGCATTCTCGACGTCGCGATGCCGGCGGGCTCGCTGCGCGTGGATGATCGCTCCGCGGGTTTCGAGGTGTGCCGGCGCCTGAAGCGCGATCCGCGCACCGAGCGCATTCCCGTCATCTTCGTCACGGCGCTCAACGACACGACCGATCGCGTGAAGGCGATCGAGGCCGGCGGCGACGATTTCCTCACGAAGCCGCACAACCGCCAGATCCTGAGCGCGCGCGTGCGATCACTTTTGAGGCTGAAGTTCGCCACCGATGCGCTCGACGACAGCTACCGCAAGCTG
>JANWLO010000088.1 GCA_025450815.1 Gemmatimonadaceae bacterium | reverse complement strand
GGGCCGAGCGCCGCCTTGGGCCGGTGCGCATTCGCGGCGCGTACGCGTGGCGATCGCTCCTCAACACCGGCGTCATCATCCCCAACGGCACCGACTTTCCCGTGGAGCACGTGAGCCCGATCATCACGTTTCACTCGGCGGTCACCCGACAGGACGCGGACAACATGCCTGTGGGTGGCTGGTATCCCGATCAGCGCATGACGCGAAAGGAGGCGCTGCGCTCGATCACGATCTGGCCCGCGTTCGCCGCGTTTCAGGAGAACGAGCTCGGCTCGATCTCGGCGGGAAAATACGCGGACTTCACCATTGTCGACCGCGACATCATGAAGGTGCCCAACGAGCAGATTCTCGGTGCGCACGTGGTGGCGACGTACGTTGGCGGGAGCGCGGTGTACCAGGCGCCGGCGGGAGGCGCGTCATCGTCGCCGGCCGCGAGCGCGCCGGCAGAGACATCGAGTGTCGCGCAATCGGCGCCGATTCAACTGGAAGAGCAGTGGACGAAGGGACTCGTCGCGCGTGACTCGAGCGTGTTCGGCCGCCTCCTCGCGCCCGGATTCGTGTACACAGAGAACGCGAGCGTGATGAGCCGCGCCGACGTCATCGGCAGCGTTGCCGGCGACGATCACGTGGACTGGGCGGGGAACGAAGGGATGACCGCGCACGATTTCGGCGCGACGCAGGTGATCACCGGCGTGCTCCACGTAAAAGGGAAGGGAAAAGACGGACCGTTCGATCGTCGATATCAGTTCACGGATACCTGGCAGCGGCACGATGCGGGCTGGCAGATCATCGCCGCGCAGGACTACATCATCCCAAAGTGATCGGAGCTCTCATTATGCGAAGCGGCCATGCTCTACTCGCGCTCTTCACCCTGTGCCTCGCCGGCGCGTGCTCGCGCCACGCCGAAGCTGCTGACCAACATTCCGGCCACGAGGCGATGACGAGCACGATCGCGACGCCGGATGCGGCGCGCGATGCCGCGCGTCAGGCCGCGGACCTGCCGGCCGGCGGTGCCGACGCGGAGTTGCGGCTGAGCAAGTCTCCGCGCCACGGCGAGTGGGTGATGGTGAAGGTGGGAAGCGACAGCGTGCGAGCGTGGGTCGTCTATCCGCAGGTGAGCGGGAAGGCCCCGGTGATCGTCGTCGTCCACGAAATTTACGGACTGTCGAACTGGGCCCGCGCTGTGGCCGACCAATTCGCGGCTGATGGCTTCATCGCCATCGCGCCCGATCTACTTACCGGCAAGATCACGGCGAATCTCTCCGACAGCGCCCTCAAGGCACAGGCGCCAGCGCTCATTCGCACTCTCGATGCCGCGGACATTCAGCGGAAGCTCGACGCCGTGGCGCAATATGCGATGGCGTTCCCGTCGGCGGAAAAGAAATACGGTATCGTGGGTTTCTGCTGGGGCGGCGGGATATCGTTCGCGCACGCCGCCCACGCGGGCACATCGCCGCAGTTCGGCGCCTCCGTCGTGTACTACGGCACACCGCCATCCGCCGATCAGCTGCCCAACGTGCACGCGCCAGTGCTCGGCCTCTACGGGGGCACCGACGCGCGCATCGCGCTCACAGTGCCCGGCACCGACTCTGCAATGAAGGCGCTCGGCCGCACCTACGAGCACACGATCTTCGCCGGAGCGGCGCACGGTTTTCTGCGCGCGCAGACGCAGGAAGATGGATCGATCATGCAGGCGAATCTCGACGCGACAAAGCAGGCGTGGCCGATGACTATCGCGTGGTTCCGGAAATATCTGCGGTAGGCGATCGCGTCCGCTCAGCGGCAAGTGGCACGCCGTCTGCCACACATTTCGCTCGACTTCGGCAACGGAGGACGACATGGCGGAGCGGGATACGAACCCCACGCAGGGTTTCGGAGCGACGGGCGAGCAGTTGGGAGACTGGTCGAGCGAGAGGGAATTCTGGCGCGAGAACTGGGCATCACGACCCTACGTGAACGCGGACCGCGGGTTCGCGTATTACATGCCCGGTTATCGGTACGGATGCGAATCGGCGCAGAAGCTGCACAATGGCAAGTGGGAGGACGTCGAGAGCGAGCTGCGCACGGGATGGGATCGCTACGAGCACCGCGGCACGAGCACGTGGGAGCACATGAAGGACGCCGTGCGCGACGGCTGGAATCGCATGGTACATCGCAAATAGGCCGGTCGCTCGTATCGTACTTGATTTGGTGGAGCGTCCCATCCGTGGTTTCCACGCGAATGGGACGCTTTCTCATCGTCCCTCGACGAGCGCCGTCGTGCCCTTCACGTAACGGTCGTACCACGCGACGTAGCGATCGAGACGATCTTTCTTGTAGCTCGGCGTGGAGATGTTGTGGTGCTGATCCGGGTAGATGATGAGCTCGGACGGCACACCAAGACTGCGCAACGCCACGTACATCTGCTCGCTCCCCGCTATGGGCACGTTGAAATCCCTGTCGCCGCCCAGGAAGAGCGTGGGCGTAGTGATCTGGTTCGCGTGGAAGAAAGGATAAGATCTGTCGATCCACTTCTGCGGATCCTGCCAGGGACCGGTTCCCGATTTGGGCGTGTACTGGTCCGTGCCGTACATCGCGAGCGCGTTCGCGCTGCCGGCGCCCGCGATCGCGCCCTTGAATCGATGGTCGATTGCGATGATGCGATCGGTGAGGATTGCGCCGTTGCTCCATCCGCCAACGCCGAGATGATCGGGATCCGCGACTCCGATTTTGACGGCGTAGTCGACGGCGCCGAGCAGATCGAGCACTTCCTTTCCCTTGTCGCCGCCGGAGATTGCGCGCTGATGCGCGGCACCGCGGCCGCGGCTGCCACGATAGTTGGGCGCGATCACTACGTAGCCGTTCGCAGCGAAGAGCTCGCGCTCGATGTTGAATGCGTGCGAGTCCTGGCAGCACGATGGTCCGCCGTGAATGCGAAGTAGTGTGGGATACCTCCGACCCGCGATGTACGAAGCGGGTTTCACCATGATGCCGTGCACCTCCCAGCCATCCTTGCTGCGCGACGAGAACTCCTCGGTGATGCCGAGCTGTACGTCGCCGAGCCAGGCGTCGTTCTGGTGTGTGAGGCGCCGCAGTGTGGTTCCCTCGAGCGCGTACAGCTCCGGCGGCGCGCTATCGCTCGCCATGAGCAGCGTGGCGCCGCCGTCGCGTCCGATGTCGAGTGAGGTGATCATGTGCTTGTCGCCGGCCACGCGCTCTACGGGGCCGCCGCTCGCTGCGATCTTCGCGACGTACTGCGAACGGTCGTCCTCTTCGAGCATGTAGATTGAGGCGCCATCGGGGGACCACGCCGGCTGGATCACTTGGCGGTCGAGCGCCTCGGTGAGCACCGTCGCGGCGCCGCCGGATGAGGAGATCACGGCAAGCTTCCACATCCGGTACGAATGATCCGGGAGTCCGATACCGGTGAGATACGCGATGCGCGAGCCATCGGGACTCCACGCGATGCGTCCGTCGTCCTCGCCATCGTATCGCGTGAGCCGCTTGATCTCGGCGCCGGGTTTTGCATCGATGACGAAGATGTCGTCGTTCTCGCTCCGATCCGGATCGCCGGGCACGCGCTTGCTGACGAACGCGATGCGCGCGCCATCTGGCGACCACACCGGATCGGTCTCGTCGTTGCTGCCGGATGTGAGCGGCTCGGTGCGGCGAGACTCCAAATCGAAGAGCGCGAGATGTTCGTGGCTCGCGAGGAGATAGCCGCCGGGATCGGACTTGAAGTGATAGCGATCGATGACGATCGGCCTCTTCGTCGCGCTCTTCGTGCTTTCTGTGTCGGGATCGCTAACCACGAACACGAGCCGCTTCGAGTCAGGCGACCACGCATAGTCGTCGATGCCGCCGGCGACGTTGCTCACCCGCATCGGCTCGCCGCCCAGGCGGTTGAACAGCCAGAGCTGCGATCCGTCGCCGCCCTGCCGCGATGAAAGAAAGGACAGCCATTTCCCATCCGGACTCCAGCGCGGCGAGCTCTCGCTTTCGGGAGTGTTCGTGAGCTGGATTTGCTGCGTGCCGTCCCAGCTCACCATCCAGAGGTCGGAGCTGTTCTTGTCGCGCGTTGTGTCGACCGTGGATAGTGCGTACGCCACCCACTTGCCGTCGGGAGAGCGCTCGGGGTCGTGTACGTCGCGAAGGCGGTAGATGTCGTCCGAGCGCAGCGGGCGTTTGGCGGAGTGCGCGGGTAGTGGAGCGGCGAGTGCGAGCAACGCCGCGAGCCGAACGAGTGAGTGCACGATTCGAGAGTTGAGGAGCCAAATGAGCGATCTCTCTATGATACTGCGCGGGGAAGCGCCGGTGCCAGCATTTTCGCCTCCCGATCGCGGCGGCATCGGGTTAAGGTTTCGAGGAACGCTCGGCGACGCACGCATCCGGCAGCTCGAGGTCATCACATGCACGGCAACTGATGGGACGACTCATCATCGTCTCGAACCGCCTTCCGATCACGGTCTCCTGCGATGGTGACGGCATCGAGCTGTCGTCGAGCTCGGGCGGACTCGCCACCGGGCTGGGCGCGGTGCACGCGAACTCGGAGAGCCTCTGGGTAGGCTGGAGCGGTCTGGATGCGAGCGCATCGCCGGCCGCGCGGCGCGCGCTGCAGACGCAGCTCACTTCGCGTCGTCTCGTCGAGGTGCCTCTCTCCGACGAAGAGGTTTCCATATTCTACGAACACATCTCGAACGGCGTGATCTGGCCGATGTTCCACGACCAGCTCGAACGGCTGCCCGACGTGATCGAGGGGTGGGAAACATACGAGTCGGTGAACGCCCGCTACGCCGACATGATCGCCGCGTGCGCGCGGCCCGGCGACACGATCTGGATTCACGACTATCAACTGATGCGCGTGCCCGCACTCTTGCGCGAGCGAATGCCAGACGTCCGCATCGGATTTTTTCTGCACATCCCCTTTCCGAATCCGGAGATCTTCTTCGCGCTCCCGCGCCGCCAATGGCTCGTGGAGGGGTTGCTCGGCGCGGACCTCGTCGGCTTTCACACTCGTCGCTATCGCGGCCACTTCACAGCCGCGCTGCGCAGGTTGCTAGGCATCGAGATGAAGAACGACGTGATCGCGTACGGAAAGCGAAGCGTGCGGCTCGGCTACTTCCCCATGGGCGTGGACAGCGCCACCTACGCTGAACGCGCGGCGGACCGGAAGGTGCTCGCCGAGTCGGCGCGACTGCGCGCGGATCGCGATGTGTGCCTGCTGGTGGGCATCGACCGGCTCGACTACAGCAAGGGACTGCCGCGGCGGCTGCTCGCCTTCGAGCGCTTGCTCACCACGCACCCGGAGTGGCTCGAGCGCATTCGCCTCGTGCAGGTGGCGGTGCCGTCGCGCGAGGGGCTGGCGGCGTACCAGAGCGTGCGTCGCACCGTGGAGGAGCTGGTGGGCCGCATCAACGGACGCTTCGGCACGCATCGCTGGACGCCTATTCGCTACATCAATCGCAGCGTGAACGACACAGTGCTCTCCGCCCTCTATCGCGCCGCTGACGTTCTGCTCGTCACGCCGCTTCGCGACGGGATGAATCTCGTGGCCAAGGAGTTCGTGGCCTCGCGGGTAGACGGCGACGGCGTGCTGGTGCTCAGCGAGTTCGCCGGCGCGGCGGACGAGCTGACGCGCGCGCTGATCGTCAATCCCTACGACGTGGATGGGATGTCCGAGTCGATCAACCTGGCGCTGACGATGCCGCGTGCGGAGCGACGCGAGCGCATGCAGGCGCTGCGCGAGCACGTTACGAAGCACGATGTGAGCGAATGGTCGGAGACCTTTCTGGCCACGCTCGTACAGTAGCGGTAGCAACCCGCGGCGCAGCTGTCGCCCGCTTTCGCCCGTTTGATCCGTTAGCCGAGTCTACGTGCCGCCGGTTGGGCCAAAGCGTTCGGTGCGTATAGTCGCGGGATCGTAGGTCAGCGTGACGAGCGTGTCCGCGACGGATTCGACTAGCGGCGTCGGGCCACAGACGAACAGCCGTGGGCGCTCGGCCGCTGTGCCCGCGAAAGCTTCGAGCATCGCGCGGTCGATGCGGCGGCGAAAGCCCGTCCACCCGAGTGGCGGCTTGCGAGTGATCGTGTGGACGATGCGGAGAGTTGGGTCGTCCGCGGCTAGTCGCGCCAGCTCGTCGCGATAGATCACTTCGCTCCACTCGCGCGAGGAGTAGAGCAGTCGCGCCGGTAGCGCGCGCTGAACGTCTGCGCTCGCGAGCGCGCGATGCCGCAGCATCGCCATGAGCGGGACGATCCCCGATCCGCCGCCCACGAGCACGAGCGGACCGCCGTCGGAGAAGTCCCAAACGAAGTGGCCGCCGATCGGGCCGCGCAGCTCGATCGTGTCGCCAACGCGGAGCTCGCCGACGAGGTACGACGACACCTCGCCGTCCTCGAGGCGCTCGATCGTGAGTGATATGCGCGCATCCTCGGGCGGCGACGCGATCGAGTAGCTGCGCTCCGTCTGGTAGCCATCTTCCGCCGTAAGACGCACGTCCACGTGCTGGCCCGCGCGATGCCCGGGCCATTCTGGAACGTCGAACACAATCGTGCGCACGCGCGGAGTCTCCTGCACGATGCGCGTTACCGTTGCGCGCCGCCACGCGAGCGGACGCGCCGTGGACGAGGTCGATGCCGGCGTAGTCAGGCCGTCCGCCATCAACGAGAGCGTGTTGCGCTCATTCGTCTCCGGCGTAGCGCTGCTCGCGCCAGGGATCGCCGTAGTTGTGGTAACCCAGTCGCTCCCAGAATCCGGGTGCGTCGCGCTCGAGAAGTCGCAGCTCGCGAATCCACTTGGCACTCTTCCAGAAGTAGAGATGCGGAACGAGAAGTCGCGCCGGACCTCCGTGCTCCGCCGGCAGCGGCGCACCGTCGTATCCGACGGCGATCCACCCCTTGCCGTTAGTGAGATCAGCGAGCGGCACGTTGGTGGTGTAGCCGCCGTCGCACGCCGCAACGACGTACGGTGCCGGCTGGACTCCCATCGCCGCGCCAGCCGCGAGCAGCGCGTCGATGGATACTCCGCTCCATTCCGTGCCGAACTTCGACCACTTGGTGACGCAGTGAATGTCCGTGGTCAGCTGCTCGTGCGGCAGTGCCTCGAACTCAGCCCAGCTCCAGCGCGCCTTCTGTCCGCCCGCGCCCGTGAGCGTGAAACTCCATGTTGCGAGCGGAGTGTGCGGCGTGGGACCCGCCGAGAGCACTGGAAAGTCGTGCGTCTCGTACTGGCCCGGTGGCAGCTTGGCGGCGCCGGGCGCGGCGCGACGACCGCGGAAGCCGCGCGAGATTGGGGAGGTCATGTTTCAATACTAAGTGATCGAGGCCTGCGATGGACGTCGCGGTGCGCGCGCGCATCACGATGGGAAACGTGAGCCCAAGCTATAGGCGATGAGCTGATGGCCTTGAGCCTTCGCCGACTCGCATCAAAGGCACACAGCTCACAGCCTCACGCTCAAGGCTACCAGCTTGGGCCCGTCGTACACATCGCGATGCCCGCTCGCATCGCGGTCTCGTCAGGAGCTGACGCCCACCCCCTGCTCGTGATCCACAGCCGCGCCCACAGCCTCCCCGCGCACAATCCGCTCGACCACCCCCACCGCCTCCTCGACCGTCATCCGCCCCGTGTTGAATTGCACGTCGTAGAGCAGCGCATCGCGCAGGTCTGTGTGGAAATAGCGCTGAACGTAACGGCGCCGATCCTCATCCATCTGCCTCGCCTTGGCTGCCGCGGTCACCGCGTTCCAGCCGTATCGGTCGCGCAGGCGGGTGATGCGCACGTCTAGCGGCGCGAAGAGGCGCACGTGCAGCGCGCCGCGACGGCCAGCGAAGAGGCACTGGGTGCCGTGGCCCACCACGATCAGCGGCGGATGCTCGGCCGCCTCGCGTATTGACTCGTGCGCCGCCTCAGCAATCGAGTCGATGCGCAGCAGATGCGACGTGTCGATGCCGGGCGCTTCGGGAGGCGACACGAGCAGGGCGGCGGAGAGGCGTGCCAGCAGGCTGGGGCAGCACTCGTGCATCCGCTCCACGGCTTTGGTATCGATGTTGAGCCGCTTCGCGCACCGGAATACCAACTCATGATCGAGCACGGGCCAGCCGAGTCGTTCGCCGAGCATGCGCGCCAGATCGCTGCCGCCGGCGCCGAACTCACGCGAAACCGTGATGAGATCGATGTTCGCACTCTGCATCGGTCGCTCCTTTGCGCTTCGATCAGTGTGCTTGCGAGTTCCCTCATGACAAGCATAACGCGCGCCCCGGGCACAGCGGAAGCACGCTGTCCGAATGCAGATTCCGGTTACCCGTCCCGAAGCGTCTCCGAAGGGTCAACGCTCGCCGCTCGCCGAGCCGGGATCAACGTGGCGGCCAGCACCGCCAGCGCGAGGACGGCGAGGATCACGCCGAAGGTCATGGGGTCGCTCGGCAGCACGTCGTAGAGGAAGGCACGAAGCACGCGCGTGGCGACGAGTGCCACGACGATTCCGGCCGCGGCGCCCGCGAGCGCGAGGGCCATCCCCTGACGCACGATCATGCGCAGCAGCTCGCCGCGTGGTGCTCCGAGCGCGAGGCGAATGCCGAGCTCGCGAGTGCGCTGCGAAACGCCGAAGGAGATGACGCCGTACGTTCCCATCGTCGCGAGTGCCAGCGCGACTACTCCAAAGAGCGCGAGAATAATCGTGCTGAATCGTGCGTACGAGAGAGTATCCGCGACGCGATCGCTCATCGTGCGGATGTCGTAGATCGGCGCTCCCGGCATGACTTCGCCCAGCACCCGTTGCGCCGAGGGACGGAGCGCCGACGCGTTGCCGGCGGTGCGAAGCATCACCATCATCGAGCCGCGCGGCGACTGATAGTACGAGATGTACGCGTCCGGCACCGCCGCGGAATCGACGCTGTTGAATCGCACGTCACCAACAACGCCGACGACGAACGCCGTGTCCTTCCAGAAGCCCCCCTGACCGATGCTAACAGGGCGCCCAATCGGATCCTCATCGGGCCAGAATTTTCGAGCCGCGGCCTGGTTCACGAGCACGACCTTGCGCACACCGCTTCGGTCGCCGCGATCGAAGTAGCGTCCACGCACGAGCGGCACGTGCATCATCGCCATCCACGAGGGCGTCACCCAGTGCACCCCGATGTCCGGCTCGGTTCCCGCCGCCACTGGCGGACGATCGCGAAAGCTGATCGCGGTTCCATTGCATCCTCCATTCAGAGGCGGACAATCGATGAGCGCGGTGCCGGTGACACCGGGCAGCGCGGCGAACCGCGCGAGCACATCGTCGTAGAAACCGGGCAGGGAATCGCGCCCGTATTCCCGGGGAAGATTGAAGCGCATCGTGAGCGTGTGGCTCGCGTCGAAGCCAGGGTTCACACCCAGGAGCTTGCCGAGGCTGCGCAACATGAGCCCGGACCCCGCGAGCAGCACGACTGCGAGCGCGATCTCGAGTGTAGCTAGCACGTTGCGGCTCGTGAGCCCGCGTAACGCGCCATCCCTCGGGGCGCCCTTGTCCTGTTTGAGCGCGCCGGCGAGGGATGGATCCGTGGCTTGCAGTGCGGGAACGAGGCCAAAGACGACTCCGGTCGCGATCGCGAGGAGTGCCGCGAAGGCGAGCGCCCTCGCGTCCAGATGAATGGTCGTGAAGTTCACTGCGCCGATGCCGGCGATGTCGTCTCTGCGCAACGCGCTTCCGGGATCGAGCGCGCCGAGGAGCTTTACGCCCCACCACGCGACGAGGATGCTAGCCGCGCCGCCGAGCATCGCGAGGAGCACGCTCTCGGTGAGCAGCTGCCGAACGAGCCGCCCTCGCTGCGCGCCGACCGCGAGTCGCACGGCGATCTCGCGTCGCCGTCCCGCGGCGCGCACGAGGAAGAGATTGGCGACGTTCGCGCACGCGATGAGAAGCACGAGCCCCACTGCGGAAAGCAGCACGAGCAGCGAGCGACGCACCATTGGGTCGACGCGCGTGGCGTCGAGGCTGCGCGCCACGGCACCCCATCGCTCGTCGGGGCGGTCGGGGTGCGGGTAAGCGCGATCGACGATCGCGCCGAGCCGGGGGACGTCAGCCTTAGCCTGCTCGACCGTCACGTTCGGCCGCAGACGGGCTATGAGCGTGAAGCTGTGATTCCAGGCCTCGTTGAGCTCCTCCGCTGGGTATGCCATGAGCGGTGTCCAGAGCTCCGCGCGCCCCGAGAGGCCGCGGAATCCCGGTGGGAGCACGCCGACGATCGTGTACGGCTTGCCGTCGATGTCCGCGACCTTTCCGAGCACGGCGGGGTTCGCGTTGAAGCGGCGCTTCCAGAGCACGTCCGAGATGAGCAGCACGCGCGGGCCGTCTGGATGTTTGTCCTCCTCCGGGAGAAAATCGCGGCCGAGCGATGGATGGACGCCGAGGGTGCGCAGGTATTCGCCGCCAGCGATCTCGCCGCGCACGCGCTCGGCGTCGCCGCTGCCGGAAAGTGTGACACGGTCTTCGGTGTAGAGTGCGAGCTCGGAGAAGAGCTGCTGCGCATCGCGAAAGGCCGCGAACTTGGGATACGACCAGACCATGTCGAGACGCGCCGGGTCCGTGCCGCGCGCGGGCACGGTGAGGCTGACCTTCATCAGCCGCTCCGGATTCGGAAAGGGGAGTGGGCGCAGTAGCAGCGCATCCACCGCCGAGAAGATCGCGGTGTTAGCGCCGATGCCGATCGCGAGCGTTAGCACCGCGACGGCGGTGAACGTGGGGGAGCGACGGAAGGTGCGCAGGGCGAAGCGCGCGTCCTGCGCGATCGCGTCGAAAAACGAGAGGCCGGCCATCGAGCGTGAGCTCTCAGTGATCCGGGTCAGATTGCCGAAGCGGCGACGCGCGGCAAAGCCGGCGTCCGTTGCGGAGAGCGATCCGCGCGCGGCGTGCTCGCGCTGCATCGTCTCGAGCGCGAGATGGAAGTGCATCTCATCGTCCAGCTCGCGTGCGTAGCGGCGGGCGCCAGTGAGTACGCGCAGCCGGTGGCGGAGTCCGTCGAGGAGCGACATGCGCCGTGCTCAAGCCTGGCGCATGACGCGGTGGATGGCGACCAGCACGCGGTCGAAGCTCGAGATCTCCTTGCCGAGATGCTTTCGCCCGGACGCGGTGATGGTGTAGTAGCGCGCCTTGCGGCCGGTTGGCGACTCACCCCACTTCGAGGTGACCAACCCTTTTTTCTGGAGGCGCTCGAGCGCGGGGTAAAGCGACCCTTGCTCCACGGACAGCACGTCGTCCGACAGCCGCTCGATGTGCTGCGCGATCGCGTAGCCGTGAAGCGACTGCAGCGTGAGAGTCTGGAGGATGAGCATGTCGAGCGTGCCCTTGAGCAGCTCGCTCTTCGATGAGCTTTCCGATCGCGTCATTCGTCGCCCTTGCGGCGCGGAACCGCCGAGTGGTAGAAGTCCTACACGTTACGTGTAGGTGTTCTACCTATACGACTACCCGGCGGATCTGTCAATAGTGGCGGCTCGGGACGTGGCTACTGGTGGGTGGGACCACCATTGAGCTTGCCGTGGGGATTGCCGTGCTTGTGGCGCTTGGCGTCGGAGTAGAGGCGATTCTTGTCGCTCTTCTGGTCTGCGACGTCGTGCTGCACGCGGTTCTCGACCAGGCGGTGCTTGCCTGTGCAGGGCTGACCGTCGAGCTCCCGCGCGTGCGCGCTGGCGATCTCGGCGTCGGGGACTTCGCGTGGACCTTTCCGTCTGGAGACGCGCTGGCGGAGTGCTGCGATGAGTGCGTTGAGGGTTTTGGGACCGTGGAGCTGGGCGGGCGACTTGGGGTGGGAGTTTTTACTGCGGCTCATGAGCATCCCCGGAAATGATGTTGTCGGGTCGTGCAAGAAGCGTACGTCGCCGAGCTATTCGGGCGAATCAGAACGCGGTGTTCCAGTCGCGTGTTGCGAGTGTATGTTCAGGGGCTGTCGATGGCTGGGCCGGCCGCGTCAGTGACAATTCCCTGGCGCACGCGCACCTCGCCGATTTTCGTGAGCACGCGATCGAGCTGCTTCCGCCGCGTTGTGGTGAGCGCGGTGAAGGCGTCTTGCAGGCTCTCGAGCCTGGACTCGACTCCGTCGAACGACTTTACAAACTCGTCCCACTGTTTGTTGAACGCGCCGAGCAGATCGAGCATCTCGGAGGTGGCACGCTCGAAGTTGAAATTGTCCATCGCCTGCCGTATCACCACGAGCACGGCGTAGAGCGTGAAGGGCGAGCACACCACCACGCGCCGCTTGAGTGCGTCGTCTATCGCGGACGCATCGCACTCGTTGAGAAAGCTGAGCACCCGCTCGTTTGGGACGAAGAGGATGACGTAGTCCAACGTGCCGCCCTCCGGGTTGATGTAGTCCTTTTCGCTCACTTCCCTGATGCGATTGCGCACGTCGCGCGTGAACTGCGTGGCGCATGACCTTCGCGCGTCGTCGGTGGTACAGTCGAGGTAGGCGAGATAGCTGCTCAGCGGGAACTTCACATCCATGTTGACGGTGAGGTCGTTCGGCAGCAGGAAGGTGAAGTCCGGTCGGGTGCCGGATTCGGCGGACACCACCTGCTTGCGATAGTTGATGCCATCAACGAGTCCAGCGGCCCGCAACACGTCCTCCGCCATGCGCTCGCCCCACTGCCCGCGCGCGGCCGGGTTGGAGAGGATGCTCCGGAGCTGCTCCGTCGTCTCGCGCAACCTGGTGGTCTCGCTCGACGCGGTGACGAGTTGGCTCGTGAGCTCGCCGAACTTTCGCTCCCGATCCATGTTCAGGTTGGTGACGAGCGCGCTTACCTGCTCGAGCTTCTCGTTCATCGACACGAGCGACTGATCGATCAGCTCCTTCTTCGAGTCGAGCGAGCTCCGGTTCTCCGTGGTGTAGCGCGACAGCGAGTCCGCGGCGGCTTCGTTGAGCTGTCGCACGCCCCCCGTGATCAGATCCGAGGTGAGTGCCTTGACCGAATCGCGCATGTTGCTCGTGAGCAGCTCCACCTCCTTCGTCTTCGCGGCGTCCGTTTGACGCACGAGCTCCTGCGCGAGCGCGGTGGTGTCGCGCTCCCGGAGTCGCGACACGAGCCAGAAGCAGAAGATGCCAGCGAGGACGCCGAGGCCGAACGCGAGCGTCGAATCCATGCGAGAGTCACCTAGTGAACGAGTCAGGACGGGGATGGTGTAGCTTCTTCGCGGACCCGATGGCCGCGTCGCGCTACCGCTTGCTGTCGTCCACCCATGACTCCGTAGGCACGTCCTTCGGCGGCGCGAGCGACTTGATGTACGCCACCAGCCGCCAGATCATCGGCGGCTGCAGCACACCGCCGAACGCGGGCATCCCCTTCGGTCGTCCCTCCGCGATCGAGCGGAAAATGTCCGCGTCGCCGCCGCCGTAGCGCCACCGCCCATCCGTAAGGCTCGGCCCCACCGCACCCACGGCGCCGCCGCCATGACAGCCATCGCAGTTCATCCCGGTGAACAGCTTCGCACCCGCGTCTGCAGCTTTAGCGTCGTTCGCCGCGGAGTTCGCGACACGCTCGGCCGGCGGTGCGATACCGCCAGCGAACACGCGATCGTCGTGCTTCGCGATCACGACTTCGTTCGCCGATGTTTCGCTCGCACCGGGTACATTCGCGCCGGGCGGCACGTCCGTCTGCTCGCGGCAACCCACCGCGGCAATCGCCGCGAAGAGGAGCGCGGAGGAGAGTCGCATCATCGTGTCAGTCCTCTAGAGCGCGAAGACCCACACGATGCCACCCTGGCTCGTGTGCCGGGCAAGATCACGAACGAAGTCCGCCGGATCGCGAACATCTGCCGGGTCGTCAGACTTGTAGTCTCCGGCGAGCAGCAGCCAGTCGCCGCCGATGCCTGCGTAGATCGCGACGTACTGCTTGCCGTCGGCGCCGGTGAAGGTAATCGGATCACCCACCACGCCCGAGCCCACCTTGAACTTCCAGAGCACCACCCCAGTCGCGGCGTCGGCGGCCTTGAACCAGCCGTCCAGCGTGCCGTAAAACACCACGTTGCCGCGCGTCGCGAGGCTGCCGCTCCACACCGGATACTTCTCCTCGATCGCCCACTTTCGTTTGCCCGTCGCTGCGTCCCACGCGATGAACGCGCCGAGCTTCTTGTCGCTGCCAGCGTGATACGGACTGTTGATGCCCATGAACGGCGTGCCAGCGATATGTGCGGTCTCGACGGCCTGGTAGTCCATGCACATGCTGTTCGTCGACGCGTAGAACAGTCCCGTACGCGGCGAGTACGCAACCGGCGACGCCGGACTCTTGCCCCCCTCGAGCGTGGGGCAGATGTCCTTCACGTTTCCCTTCGAAGCGCCGGTGAGCTTCGTGGAGTCGAGCACCGGTCGTCCCGTCGCGAGATCGATGCGCGATGCCCAGTTCACGTGCACGTACGGCTCCGCGAGAAGCACCTCGCCCGTGGCGCGATCCATCGTGTACTCGAACCCGTTCTTGTCGAAGTGCACGAGCACCTTGCGCTGCTTTCCCTTGATCGTGAGATCCACGAGCACCATCTCGGCGGCCGCGTCGAAATCCCAGCTGTCGTGAGGCGTGAACTGATACGCCCACACGAGCGAGCCATCTTCCGGGCGCCGCGCGAGCACGCTTGCGGTCCACTTGTTGTCGCCCAGCCGCTGCTCGGCGTTGTACGGACCGGGGTTGCCCACGCCGTAGTACACGAGATCGAGCGCGGGATCGTACGACATCCAACCCCACACGGGCGCGCCGCCGTGCTTCCACGCATCGGTGGGCCACGTCGTGGCGCCGAGATTCGCGCCCTTGTCGTAGAACGTCTTGAAGATGCCGGGCTTCGCGAGCACTAGACTGTCGGGGCCGATGTTCGTTCCCGTCCATACGACCTTGCCGGTGGCGAGGTCGAGTCCCTTCACCCAGCCGAGTATCCCGAACTCGCCCCCGCTCGCGCCGACAAGCACGCGATCCTTGACGATGAGCGGCGCCATCGGCGTTGTCTCGCCCTGCGCGATGTCGGCGATCTTAGTCTTCCAGAGCTCTTTGCCGGTGGCGGCATCCACGGCGACCGTGTGACCGTCGAGGAGATTGTAGACGATCTTGCCGTCGGCGTACACCGCTCCGCGATTCACGGCATCGCAGCACGCGATGCCGAGTGAGTTCTGATCCACCGGCGGCCGGTACTTCCACTTGAGCGGATATCCTTCCTTAGAAAGATCGAAGGCGTACAACACGTTCGGATACGGTGTGACCACGTACATCGTGTTGTGCACCACGAGCGGCTGACCCTCGTGCCCACCGAGCGTTCCGGTGGAGAAACTCCACACCGCGTGCAGACTCTTCGCGTTCGCCGGCGTGATCTGCGCGAGCTCGCTGAACCGCGTGGCCGCGTAGTCCTTGGATGGCATGGTCCAGTCGCCGGCCGCGCCCTGGGCAATTGCGGATGAAACCGCAGAGGCGCAGAAGCACAGCGAGAGAGCGATTGCGGAACGAACACCGCGCATCGAGATCTCCATCATTGCGACGGCACGTTGATCACGTCGCCTCCAAATCCCGGCTGCGGTTTGTCGGCCGTGAGGTCGAAGCAACTCTCGCCGGCGTCATGCTGCCAGGAGTGGCGCCCGCGATAGAGGCCGCCGTAGTAGTTGTACTGCGTTTCGTCGGTGGTGTCGAGCGGCTGGGTGAACGTGGCGCAGAGGCGATACGAGCGCGCGCCCGTGAGATGGATCGGATAGCGCAGGCCGCTCACCGGATCCGTCGGAATCCGGTCGAGCAGGTGGGTCGAGACGAGCGAGTCCACCGTGTCCGGAAGCACGTTGTGCTTCGCCCAGTACGAGTCGAGGGCGGCGGAGATGGATGAGAGGTCCTGCACGCGCACGTCGTCGAGCCGTCGCTGCCTCGCGCGCGTCGGCGTGCCGAGCATGATCAACCCGGCGATCACGGCGAAGGTCGCGGCGAGGATCGCGGCGCTCGCCGGGAGGTTGAGCTTCGAGTATGCCATCACGAGTCCTTCGGTTCGTGGGCTCGCTCCTCGCGTCGCAGGTCGCCCTGGTAGTACAACAGCATCGACCCGGAAAGAGCCGCGACGACGATCGACTTGAGCGCGAACCGCATGGTGAGCTCGCCGCCGAGCAGGTTGTACACCAGCGACATGCCGTCGCCGATCAGGAAGCTGACCGCGATGAACAGCGTGAGGTACGTGCACCAGCGCCGGATGGGAGAGAGCCGGAGCGACGGATCGCGCTCGACCTCGCGCGCAACATGGCGCGCGGTCCACAGAAAAACGGGGAACGCCACGATGAGAGCCGACACGGACCACCGCACGCTGTCCAGGTTGAAGCGGTCCCCATACCGTCGTTGCGTCACGTCCGGAAATGCACGTTCGATGAACTGAAAGAGCAGATGTCCGAAGTTGAAGATGCTGATGTACAGCGACGTGAATAGCACGAGATAGAGAAAGGCCTCTCGCGCCGAGAGCGAGGCGCGTGGGCTCGGCACCGGAACCGGGAACGGGATGTCCGCGAATTCGTCGATGGCGTTCGACACCGCCTCCGCCGGCCATCCAGCGCGTTGAAGGACGGCGCCGATGGAGGCACGATCCTGACCCTGCGCGAGCGCTGCGCGAACGAAGTCGCCGAGTGGGCTGGGGCCTGATGCCATGCGTCGAAGCTCCGTGTGCGGGATGCTGCTGCCATCGTGCGCCGAAGCATCAATATGGATGCGCAAAGCAGTGAGGGGCCACCCGCAGAGCGAACGGCTGGGGCGTTAGCCCTCGCGAATGCGGTGCTCGATCCGCGAATCGGGAACCAGCCACGTGAGCGCCACCAGCGCATACAGCAGGTCCGAGATCCACGGCCGATAGAACGCGATCGGTAGCGCGATGAGGTAGATCGCGAGCGATACGAGACCCTTCCTGTCGGGGCCAATCGCGGATGCGAGCCTCGAGCCCGGTCCCTGCTCCTTAATCAACGCCCTCTGGAGGATCGTGTACGCCGCGGCGGCGCATATGAGCACGATTCCGTAGAGCGCCGTGGGCACGGGCTCGAAGTGGTGCTCGCCCATCCACGCGGTGACGAACGGAACCATGGAGAGCCAGAAGAGCAGGTGCAGATTGGCCCATAGAATCGCGCCGTTCACGCGCTCCGTGAGTTGAAGCATGTGGTGATGGTTCGCCCAGTAAATACCGATGTAGACGAAGCTGAGCACGTAGGCGAAGAACACCGGGATGATCGGCTTGAGCGCCTGCCATGTCGTCCCCTCAGGCGGGCGGAGCTCCAGCACCATGATCGTGATCAGGATTGCGACCACGCCATCGCTGAACGCCTCCATGCGCGTCTTGTTCATAGTCAGCTCTCGTGGGGGTTGATGGCGATCCCGCGCGGAACTTCGGGGTATCAACAACGGTTCGTAAAGTGTAACGCTAGACATTCAGGAGACCGGTCATGATACGTTCGGTTCTGCGGGGCCTCGCGGTGTGCGGAGTGGCGTTTGCCGCGCTCGCGATGATGTCTCGAACCGGCAGTGCGCCGCCAGCAGTCACGCTTCCGGCCGCACAGTTGGGAGACGATTTGGCCGCCAC
Organism: Gemmatimonadaceae bacterium; assembly: GCA_025450815.1. Lineage (GTDB taxonomy): Bacteria > Gemmatimonadota > Gemmatimonadetes > Gemmatimonadales > Gemmatimonadaceae > FEN-1250. Next base: position 15,009 of record JANWLO010000088.1, on the reverse strand, counting down.
TCCGGGCGAGGAGGTCGCGATCTTCTCGGGCGGATGCTTCTGGGGCGTTCAGGCGGTGTTCCAGCACATGAACGGGGTCACGAGCGCCGTGTCCGGCTACACCGGCGGAAGCCTCAAGAATCCGGGTTACGAGCAGGTGAGCACGGGTACCACGGGGCACGCCGAGTCGGTGCGTGTCACCTTCGATCCGTCAAAGGTCTCGTACGCGGATCTGCTGCGCGTGTTCTTCTCGGTGGCTACCGATCCCACGGAGCTCAACTACCAGGGTCCGGACCACGGCACGCAGTACCGCTCGGTGCTCTGGTACACCACGCCCGATCAGCAGCGAGTCGCGAAGGCGTACATCGAGCAGCTCTCCAAAGCCAGGAGCTATCCGAATCCGATCGTGACGCAGGTGCAGGCGGCGAAGCCGTTCTACCCGGCGGAGGGCTATCACCAGGACTACGCCACGCTTCATCCGGACGACGGCTACATCGCCGTGAATGACGCGCCCAAGGTCGTGAATCTCAAGCGACTGTTCCCGACGCTGTACCGCGACCAGCCGGTGCTGGTAGGCTCGACGCAGCCGTAACGCGAACTATAGTCCCCCACGGATCGGCGGCGAGCACGTCGCCGTCCGTGCGGGTCACCGTGGCTCCAGCATCCTCGAGCGCGCGCGCGGTCGCGTCCACATCCGTCTGACTCGGAAGCACCACGCTCCACTCGAGCAGTCGCGCGTCCTCCGGCTTCGTGCGAAGCGCGCTCGCCGCCCATGTGTTCGTGCCAAGGTGGTGGTGGTAGCCGCCCGCCGACATGAACAGCGCTCCCGGAAAATCCAGAACGACCTTATCGAGCCCGAGTCCCTCGTGATAGAATCGCGAGGCGGCATCGAGGTCGCTCACGAACAGGTGCACGTGGCCGATCCGTGTTCCGGCGGGCATGCCGCTCCACGCCACTCCTCGGCTCGCACGCACGAGGTCCGCCGCATCGAGCGTGTTCGTCGCCATTTCGAGCGCGCGGTTTGCGACGCGCCACTCCTCGCGCGGGCGGTCCGCGTACACCTCGATCCCAAGTCCATCCGGATCCGTGAGGTACACGGCCTCGCTCACGATGTGGTCCGCCATGCCGGCGTAAGCACCGATCTCCGCGAGGTGCGCGATGAGGCGGCCGAGCGCGGCTCGGTCGGGAACGAGTATCGCGAAGTGGTAGAGTCCGAGCCGGCCGCGTTGTGGAACAGGCGCCGCGCCGGCGCGATGTTGCAGCTCCACGAGCGGCGTCGGATCATCGTGCGCCCCGAGCACCGCATGGGAGCTGTCGCGCTCGATTGTCCGCAGCCCGACGACGCTCTCGTAGTACGCTACCGATCGCGCGAGGTCCGCCACCTGCAGCCACACTCGGCCGAGCCTCGCCTCACCGTGCAGACGATGTCCCGCCGGAGCGACCGTGTAGGCAAAGCCGCTGTCGGCCATCAGTACGCCACGGTCATCCGTGCGCGCGGATGCGTTGGATGCTCGATCTCATCGACGAGAGCGACCGCATAGTCGTCGAACGAGATGAAACTCTTCCCCGTGGCGTCGAAGAGCACGCGATCGTCGCCGCGCCGGTAGTGGCCCGTGCGCGGTCCTGGCCCTATCTCCTCCGCTGGGCTCACAAACGTCCAGTCGACATCGTTCTTCGATGCACGGTAGACGTCCAGCGAGCGCTTGCTCTCGGCGGCCTCGGACTTGTAGGCGTCTGGAAAGCCGGGTGAATCCAGGAGCATCGTGCCGGGTGCAATGTCGAGACTGCCCGCGCCGCCGACGACGACGAGCCGCTTCACCCCCGCCTCTTGCGCGCCCGCAAGTAGAGCGCGCGCGGCGCCCGCGAGCGACGAGGCGGGTCGCCCCGACGGGCTCGGACGAGGTGACAGCGCACTGACGATTACTTCCGCGCCTGCCGACACGCGCGCGATGCTCGCTGCGTCGGTGCCATCGCCCCCGACCACGCGCATTCGGTCGTCGAAGGAGTGAAAGGACGCCGCATCGCGGACGACGCCCGTCACCTCGTGGCCGCGCGCGAGAGCCTCGCGCGCGATGCTCCGCGCCACCGTGCCGCCCGCGCCGAACAGAGCGATCTTCACGGCGCCGGCCGTCCCCGTCGAGCCATCATCGCATCGAGCGAGTACGCACCCGCGCCCGCGAGCGCCAGCGCGAGCGCCATGCCAAGGTTGCCAAACACGAACTCTATTCCTTTCGGCACGAAGAATCCATGTTTGCCGTGCACGATGAGAATCGCGCACAGCATGTCGATGGCAAGTAGCAACCCCGCGATGCGCGTTGCGACTCCGAGCACGAGCGCGATTCCGCCCACGAGCTCCAGCACGGCTACGACGGGTGCTACCAGCGTGGCGAGGGGCACCCCCATCTGCGCAAAAGATGTAGTGACTCCCGCGATGCCGAAGGTGAAGACCTTCTGGTATCCGTGCATGATGAAGATCGTACCCACCACCAGCCGGAGCACGAGAAGCGCGGTGTCGAATCGTTTGTCGGTGACGGCGGGAATCGATGTCATGGACGTGCCGGGGCGATGGGTGAGTGTGCAACTTCGAAGTTGCTGAGGTAACTTGCCAACGTGAGATGCGCGGCGCAGGGCGGGCCGCCGAGCCCGGCAGGCTAAACATGGGTGCCGAGCGATGCTTCCGCTGTGTGCGCTCAACTGCACGCCGCGCTCCACGGCGACAGGTGCGATCCTTTCAACCCCTCGAAATCGCGTGAGAAGCTCTCGATCCATCAGCTTGGGCGCCGGCGTAACGTTCTTCGCGCTCGTGCTCGCCACAACTTCCCTCGCGGCGCAGGGCCGGCCGCACGGCGGGCCGCCGTCGGACCCTTCCGCGCCGTCGAGGCCGAGCGTTCCGCCAGTGCTCTGGGAGCCGGAGCAGATCTTTCCTCTTGTAGTTGCGCATGCCGGTGATCTGCATCTCACGGATGATCAGCGCGCAAAGATCGAAACGATCGGGTCGGAACTTCGTGCCCAAAACGCGCCGCTGCTCGAGTCGATCGACACGCTTCGGCCGCCCCGACTCGCGATCAGCGACGCGAGCGCGACCGCGCCGACACCGCCGCCGCCCACTGCGGAGGAGATCGCTGGAGTGGTCGCGCGCCGGCACGCGCTGGGAGATGCGCGCGCGCAGCTGCACGACAACACGCGACTCGCGCGCGACAGCCTGATGGCCGTGCTCACGCCCGATCAACAGACGCGGCTCCAGGGTTTGGAGCAGTCCGCGCGCAGTGCCGCGGAGCACGGCGATCCGGGGGAGAGCGGCGGCCACCACGGCGGCGAAAAAGGTCGGCCGCGCTAGGAATCTCAATAACGGAGTGTGCGAGTTTACATTGGGGAATCGCGGCAGGACTGGTCGCGACGGCGACCTTCCCAGTCACGGTGCCCCATGTCCGACTCGCACTCGACGCCCCCGACTGAGATCGAACGTCTTGCGGCGCTTCGCCGCGCGGAGCTTCTCGACACTCCTCCCGAAGAGGTGTTCGACCGCCTGACGCGACTCGCGTCGGTGCTCTTGCGCGCGCCGGTAGCCGTCGTGTCGCTCGTGGACGCCGATCGCGAATTCATCAAGAGTTCTGTGGGACTTCCGGATGAATGGAAGGGGCGCCGCGAGACAGCGCGCAGCCATTCGCTAGCGGAGATTGCGATCGCGGCGAGGTCCGCGATTGCGATCGAGGACGCGCGCGTGCACCCACTCGTGAAGGACAACCCGGTACTTCCTGCGTTGGGCGCGGTGTCGTACGCTGCCGTTCCGCTGCTGTCGCGGGAAGGACACGCGCTCGGCAGCGTCTATGTGCTCGACAAGGAGCCGCGAGCATGGACCGCCAACGACATCGCGGCGTTGACGGCGGTTGCGGCGGCCGCCGAGACCGAGATCGCTCTTCGCGTCGCGCTCAGGGAAACCGAGCGTGCGCGAGCGGCGATGAAGACCGTGCTCGAGCACGTTCCCTATGCGGTGCTCACGGTGGATCACGACTGGCGATGCACCTTCGTGAACGACAAGGCCGAGGAGCTGCTTCGCCCCGAGTGCACGCCAATGCTGGGCGAATCGTTGTGGTCCGCCTGCCCGCACATCGCAGGGACGGCCCTCGAATCCCAGCTGCGCCGTGCGCAAGCGTCGGCGACGAACGGCAGTTTCGATGGCTACTTCTCGCCGCTCGACGCGTGGTACGAGGCGTCGGCCGAAGCGAGCGAAGAGGGATTGACCGTCTTCTTCAAGGACGTCAGCGCGAAGAAGCGCGCCTCCGACGCGCTCGGCGAGAGCGAACGTCGCTATCGCTTCGTGTTCGAGGAAGGATTGGCGTGTAATCTGGTCACGGCGCCGGATGGCCACTTCTTCGCGTGCAACCAGTCGTTCGTCGCCGCGCTGGGCTTCGCCTCGATGGAGGAGGCGCTCTCCGCGAACTCGCGGTCGCTCTGGCAGGATGTGTCCAAACGGGACTCCGTGCTCGAGGCACTGCGCACTCGCGGCCGGTTCGGCCCAGCGGAGGTGGAGATCAGGCGCGTGGACGGTGTCGCGCTCACTGCCACCCTCACCGCTGTCGCGCGCTTCGAGGGCGGCGTGCTCACCGAGATTCACTCATCGCTGCTCGACATCACCGAGCAGAAAAAGCTCGAGGCGCAGTTCCGGCAGGCGCAGAAGATGGAGGCGGTGGGCCAGCTCGCCGGCGGCATGGCGCACGACTTCAACAACCTGCTCACCGTCATCAAGGCCTATGTGCAGCTCGCTCTAGTCGAGCTTGATGACGGCGTGCCGCTGCGCGCCGACATCAAGGTCATCGGCGACGCAGCCGACCGTGCGGCCGAGCTCACGCGACAGCTTCTCGCGTTCAGCCGGCAACAGGTGCTGCTGCCACAGCGCGTGAATCTACGAGCAATCGTGACGGGGATCGAGCCGCTCGTGCGCACACTGCTCGGCCCGGAGATAACGCTCGTCGCGGACGTGACGCGAGTGGTGCCCGACATCGAGGCCGATCGGTCACAGCTCGAGCAGGTATTGATGAATCTCGCGGTGAACGCGCGCGACGCCATGCCGGGTGGTGGCAGCCTCACGTTTGCGATCGGGCACGCGGAGATCACGCGCGCAAACCAGAACGACCACCCGGGTGCGCCGCCGGGCTCGTACGCGACGCTTGCGGTGCGCGACTCGGGCGCGGGAATGCCCCCGGAAGTAGTGACGCAAATCTTCGAGCCGTTTTTCACCACGAAGGGGCCGGGAAAGGGAACGGGACTTGGCCTGTCCACGGTGTATGGCATCGTGAAGCAGTCCGGCGGCCATGTTTGCGTTATGAGCGCCGTGGGCAAGGGCACCACGTTCACCATCTATCTGCCCGCGTCGCGCGAGGCATCCAATCCGCCTCGTCGTACCTCTGCCGACGATCGCGCTGCAGTGCGCGCGCTCGGCGGACGCACGGTGCTGGTGGTGGACGACGATTCGGCCGTGCGTCGCGCGCTCGCCCGCTCGCTCTCCCGCATCGGATACACGGTGCTGGAAGCGGCTGACGGCGAGAGCGCGATGAAGATCGCCACGACACAGGCGACGCCCATCGACCTGCTCCTCACGGATGTCGAGATGCCCGGCATGCATGGCACCAGGCTCGCCGAGCAGCTGCGCGCCGTGCTGCCGCGGCTTCCGGTGCTCTTCATGTCCGGCTACTCGGACGCGAACGGTCCGTTTCGCCCGCCGCCGAGTGTTCCGCAGTATCTCTTCGTCGCGAAGCCATTCACCAGCGAGGATCTCGTGGCGGCCGTCCAGGCGGCGGTTGGAAGCTGGCCACATTGATGTCGATCCTTGATGCGTGGCGCCGCGTGCAGGCACTTGACTCCGCCTCGTGCCTCCGTCATCCATCATGACGTGATGCGAACCGCGATGTACTCCATTCGCTGTGCGTTCGTCGCACTGATTGCGCTGTCGCTGGTGACAGCGCGGCCGGCGATGCTGCTCGCGCACGCCGGTCCGATGTCGGAGCACGCCTGCGGCATGCACATGACGCACGGCGCGGAACATCAGGCGCACCATTGCAGCGGCGCTGACGCCGGTAGCTGCTGCGATGACTGCCTCTGCGCCTGCGCGGTGAGCTCCGAGTTCGCTCGTCCCGCAATCGCGGTCGTTGTACATGATCCGCGCACCGAGACTGCTCCGCCGAGTCGCGAGGAGCCCAATCGTGCGCGCTGGTCGCCAGCGCTTCGCCTCCCTCCACCCATCGGTCCGCCCCGCTCCACTCGCAGCTGATTCGTGCGACGCGGGACTGTCCCGCGCCGCCTTCTCGAGTGGAACGGAGACCATGTTTCGCCAATTGCTCGTCTGTGCCTGCGTTGCTGCGCCCATGTGCGCGGCGGCGCAGCAGCCTGCACGCCTCGATAGCGCCCACGCAGATAGCGCCCACGCCGATTCGTCGGGCGCCGACTCGAGTCACGCCTCCGAGATGGCGCGCGCGCACGCCGCCGCGCGACTCGCCGTCGTCACCATCACCGCCGCGCCGGTGAAACCCGCCGAGTCGAGACAGGCGGTGCAGGTCACGCCACTCGACATCGAGCGCACTCCCGCGACTTCGCCGTGGGAGCTGCTCCGTCAAACCGCCGGCGTGGAGGTTCACATTCAGGGGCAGGGTCCGGGCTTCGCCTCCGACGCCTCCGTGCGTGGCTTCAGTTCCGACCACTCCACCGATCTCGCGCTATGGATCGACGGTGTACCGGTGAACGAGCCAGTGAACGGACACGCCGAGGGCTACAACGACTGGAGTTTGATATTTCCGCAGGCGATCCAGGATCTGGACGTCATCAAAGGCCCAACCAGCGCGCTGTTCGGGAACTTCGCTCTCTCCGGAATCGTGAACGTGCGCACGCTCGACCGCCTCGATGGCACGCGCGCGTGGGTGAACGGCGGATCTGCGGGACACATCGAGGGAACTGTGCTTTCGGGATTCGGCGCCGACTCCGCCACGCATGGCGTGATCGGCGCGCGCGCTGTCCACGAGGGAGGATGGCGCCCCAACAGCGACTACGATCTCGGTCAGGGGCACCTTCGCATCGTGCGCAACCTGTCGCCGAGCACCACCATCGACGGCGGAGTGGAGCTTTACGGATCGCAGTGGAGCTCGGCTGGCTATCTCAGCGAGTCCGAGTTCGCGAGTCACGACTATGACATAGTGTCGAACCAGAGCGACGGAGGACACAAGCTGCACGCGCAGGAACGCGCGAGCCTGCGCGTGCTCGATGGCAACATGCTCTGGCGGTCCACCGTGTATGCGACGCAGGGCGACTGGCACCTCTTTCGCACGATTCCGCCCGCCGGTGGAGTGTTCGAGGGCAATGGCAGCCAGACGGAGGAGACCGACAATCGCATCGGATTCGGTGCGACATCGGCAGTCACGTGGCAGCTTTCGCGCGCGGAGCTCACGCTAGGTGGCGAGGGACGGTTCGATCAGTCGCACTATGAGAATTGGTTCACCACCGACCGCACGCGCGATTCGGCACAGGCGCTGCTGCACGCGCACCAGACGAGCGGTGGGCTATTCGCGCAGGCGGGCATCGATGTCACCAACCGTCTCCGGCTCGACCTCGGTGCGCGCTACGACCTGTTGGACACGCGCTCAGAGCCGGATGGCGAGGATCCCTCGCAGGAGGCGCACGGGATCTTCACACCCAAGGTCGGCGCGCTCGTCAAGCTCACCGACGCCTTCGGCGTATACGCGAACGTTTCCAGGGGATTCCGTTCGACGGATGGAGTGATCGAAGATCCCTCGCTCCCCTTCATCACGGTGTGGGCGTACGAGAGCGGGTTGAAGTTCAATCGCGGCGGCGTGAGCGCAACTGCCGCGCTCTTTCGAATGGACGTGAGCAACGAGCAGACGTTCAATCCGCTCACATCAGGATCGAGCAGCGGTGGCGCGAGCCGGCATCAGGGTGTGGAGCTCGGGCTGCGCGCGCCGATTACGAAATCCCTAACGCTCTCCGGCGACTGGACGTTCAACGACGCGCGCTACAAACATTTCATCTCGCAGGCGGAGGACGACGAGACCCGGATCGATACGCTGTCGGGGCTCCGCATCTACAACACCGCGAAGTACATCGGCTCCGCGGCGCTGGAGCTTGCGCCGCCAAGCGCTCCGTGGACCGTGCGCGTTAGCACGAACGCGGTGGGACCCTATTCGCCGTTCGATGAGCCGGGTGTAGTGCTGAGCGCGTACGCGCTGATGCACGCCAGTGCGACGTGGCGCATCAAGCACACGGAGCTCGAGCTCGGGGTGCGGAATCTCCTCGACAGGGCATACCCCGAGCTCGTGGCCGGCGGACTGTACGCGCCGGGACAACCGCGCGCGGTGTTCGGTACCGTGCGCTACGATTTCTGAGCGCTACATCCGATCGACGATTTTCGCCTTGATCGATTCATATTCGGAGTCGGTAATGAGTCCGCCCGTGAGCATCTCCTTTGCACGCTGGAGACGCGCGAGCGGATCATCACCGGCGGCGCCGCCGCTGCCCGCGCCGAGCGGGCCGGCGCCGCTGCCGCCGCCGCCGCCGAGCTGGATACCGCCGGACTTGGCGCGCAGCTCGTCGAGATCGCGCACGCGGCGCTTCTCGCGCCACGACTGCTCCTGCGCCTGCGCCGCGCGATAGACCTGCTCTGCCTGCGACTTGCGCAGTCCGTGCGACACGATTGCTCCCGACGTGGGGCCGGACGACGCGAGATCCTGGCGTCCGCGCGAGGTGACAGTGAGATCGGCGCCGAAGATGCCGACGCGGAGATTGGCACTGTCGATGTCCTGCCAGCGCATGTCCGATGGCGAGTAGCCTCCGAAAATTCCGCGCTCGATGCGAATGAGACGGCCGCTGGTCGCAGCGACGAGCACGCGCCGGTGCAGAAGCGCAAACAGCCGCCGCTGCACGGCGTAAGCGACGAGCGTTTCGCCGGCGACGAGCAGCGCCTGGAGATGCTGCACGGCCTGGGACAGTCGCGTGTCGCCGTCGCCCGCGGGAGGCGCGGCGCTAGCCACTGGCGCCGGCGCTGGCGCGGCGGCGGCCGGCGCGGACGGAGCCGCGGTGCTCGCACCAGTCTGCCGTCGTCGCCCGAGCTCGTCCACCACCTCCTGCCAGGCAGCCGGCGCGAGCGAGCCGTCCTTCTCGAGTGCGCGCAGGTCGGCGTCCGACATCGACGAATAGTTGGAAGATCCGCCGGAGCTCGCCATCGTCAGAACCTCGTTTGAGTGGGAGTGCAACACGACTGCACTACGATGGTGCGTTACGGGCCGATCTGACAAGTGCGCAGACTCCGGCGTGCCGCTTTTCCTGAGGAGTTGCGCACCTGACCGGATGGGCAGGGGTGCGATGTTGACAGCACTGACTCGACAATGTATCTAGTTCGGAGAAGCGCCTCGCAAATCACGGCTAAGTATTTTTTTTCTCGGGACCTTTTGCAATCGTACTCATGAATCTGTCGCTCGTCCTCATTGCTCTAGTCCTTATTCCCCTTCTTATCGTGGGGCTTATCTGCGTGGGAAAGAGACTGCGAGCATGATCGACTAAAATGCCGAAGCGCCTCTCCCACCAAATCGGGGAGCGGCGAAGGATCAAAGCCTCTTCCAACCCGGAAGGGGCTTTTTGGTTTTCCGCTCGGTCGGGACGCTCATGTGAGCTTCACTGCGATCGGATGTCATCAAGAAGGGGAACGCACTGACGCGTTTCAGGAAACCGACATCACCGGAATCACCGTGCCGATCACCAAGCACAACTGATCTCGTATAAGAGGTTTCTGAAAAGAAAGAAAAAGACAAAAGAGGGACGCAGAGCCGCAGAGGATACGCAGAGCCGCAGAGGCAAACCGGCAGGTGGGTCCATCAGGGAAGACTTTAATCCCACTCTCCTGCGTCTCTCAGTTCACCTCGGCGAGTCTGCGTCCCGCTGTTCCTGGTTTTTCTGCACCCTGATAAAACTTCGAGGAGATCCCCTATGTCATCAAGGAAGCGTTCCACCTCGCACGAAACGGACGGCCCGGCCCCGTCCCCAGCGACGTCACCCAAGATGCGCAACAGGCGCGGATCGTCTCGCGATGGCACCGACCCCTCCGTCTGCCACGCTACGAGAGTGTCGGCGTCCTCGATCGCGGAGCGGTCGAGGGCGCGACCGCACTCCTTGCAGCCGCGAAACGCCCGCTCATCGTGACGGGGAACGGCGCAATCGCGTCGGGCGTCTCACCGAAACGAACAACGCCCCGCGCAAATTCGGCGGGGCGTTGCACGTCGTGCTGGCGGCGTCGCGTGAGCGACGCGTCAGATCACGGATCGCAGGTGATGATACCGTCGAGGGTCGTCGCAGCGGCCTGACTGCCGAAGCCGGCGTAGCACTGCTTCGACGTCGCAATGTGGCTCGACGTCGCCTTCCAGCCCTTCGCGTCCGCGGCCATGCCCGACATCGACACGCCCTGCGAAGTCGTGAAGTTCAGGTCGCTCAGATTCGTGCTGTAGATCTGGTTGCCAGAGAAGTAAGCCTCCTCCGACGTCGCCATGTTGCGAAGATCCGACTTCTCGGAAGCCAGATACGCCTTTTCCTTCGTGCTCGCGAACTTCGGAATCGCGATCGCGGCCAAAATGCCGATGATGACCACGACGATCAGAAGCTCGATCAGGGTAAAGCCCTTGCGCATACGGGACATCGTTCCCTCCGTGACAGGTGTTTGCGTTCCCGTGCACCCGCTGGGGTTGGGGTAGGATGCCGGGTGTTTCACGGACTGAGCAAGGCACCTCCGATACCAAGCGGACGAAACAGATTAAGTACTTAAAAATCAAGGTGTTAGAGACCTTTGTGCCGCCGGCGTTGAGCAATACTCACGGCAGATTGCGGCATTTATTGCACATTTCTACTAGCTCGCTAGCGGGCTCTACCACAGATCCACCTTCCCGCTAAGGCGTGTGATCGGCACTATTCCGCCATGGCGGCTCACGAGCATTTGGCACAACCAGCGGCTCAAAAACTCGGGAAGGTCGGGCTCCCAGAGCCCGTCTCGGCACTCTCGCGAACGAGTTGGGATGTCGTTGTAGTCGGAGCGGGGCACAACGGGTTGGCCTGCGCGGCGTACCTCGCGCGCGCGGGCAAGCGGGTGCTCGTGCTCGAAGCGCGGGACCGCGTGGGCGGCGCGTGCACTATGGCTGAGCCGTTTCCCGGTGTTCGTTTCTCGCCCTGTGCGTACGTGTGCGGGTTGCTGCACGCAAAAGTGATCGAGGAGCTCGGCCTCGAGGCCCACGGCTTCGACTGGATGCCGGCAACGGGCGGGCTGTTCGTGCCCTTCGAGGATGGCTCGAGCGTTCAGCTCTGGAACGACGACGAGCGCTGTGAGGCAGAGGTTCGCAAGCTGGCGCCAGCGGACGTGAAGGGGTGGAGGGCAATGTTGGCGGTGAAGTCGCGACTGCGTGAGGCGCTGCGCCCCGCCGGCGATCGCGACCTCTGGCTCGACCCGGCGCCCACGCGCGAGGAGATCGATCGGCGGCTCGGAGACGATCACGACGCGCGCGCGCTGCTAAACGAATGGTCGATGCTCGAGTGCGTACAGCGTTTCATTCGCGATGAGCGGCTGCAAATGGCCTACCTCGGCCAGGGCGTCATCGGCACGAACGCATCGCCCACGGACGCGGGCACGGCATCCGTCTGGTACCACCACGCCTCGGGCCGGATGTACGACATGCCCGGCACCTGGGGCTACGTGCGCGGCGGCATGGGGATGATCTCGTTCATCCTCTGCGACATCGCGCGCGAGGCCGGCGCCGTCGTGGCAACAGGGGTGAGCGTCGCGCGCATTCTACCTGGAGTTGGCGTGGAGCTCGAGTCAGGCGAACGCATCGCCGCGCACGACGTCGTGTCCAACGCGGATCCTCGCGTGACGCTGCGACTGCTCGGCGACGCCGCCGACGCTGGATGGCGCACCCAGGTCGAGTCCGTGCCGATCGAGGGCGTTACGGTGAAGGTGAACATGACGCTGCGTGAGCTGCCGAATTATCGCGCGCGCCCAGGAACGAACGAGCCGCATCACACGGGGCAGGTGAACACGCCGCTCACGGTCGAGGAGTGGGTGATCGGACATCGTGCCGCCAACGCCGGAGAGCTCCCCGACCGTATCTGGACGGAGCAATACCTCCATACTGTCTACGACCCGTCGGTCGCGCCGCCGGGCGTACACACACTGAGCGTGTTCGCGCAGTACGTGCCGCACACGTTCGCGCGCGGCGACTGGAGCTCACGCCGTACGGAAGTGGGGAAGCGCGTGATCGCGTCGATGGCGCGCTTCACCTCGAACTTGCCGGATGCCATCATCGATGTGGAAGTGCTCGGCCCTCCCGACATCGAGGCTCGAGTCGGGCTCACGGGCGGCCACATCTTTCAGGGCGACATTCTTCCCGCGCACATGTGGGAGAAGCGACTCACAGCTCGCACGCCAATGCCGCACGTCTGGTTGTGCGGCGCAGCGACGCACCCGGGCGGCAGCGTGATGGCGGTGAATGGACGCAACGCGGCGATGGAGCTGCTTCGTACTCGTTGAAGCCGCGCCGTTCAGTAGATGTAGACGCCCGTGCCCAACGGTACGTTCTCGTAGAGCCACGCGATGTCGTCTTCCTTGAGACGCACGCAACCGTGTGTGACCGCATCGCCCACGGTAGACTCTTCGGGTGTTCCGTGGATGAGATAGCCGCTGCCGAGATCGAGCCGATAGCTCCCGAGCTCCCCGTAGATGCGGCGGTTTTTCGTGCCGAGCGGCGGCATGTAGAGGGTGTCGTCGAACACGACCTCCTCATCCAGTGGTAACGCCACCCAGCCGGAATCCGGAACGACCACACCCACCTGTTGATGGCGTACCTCGAGTTTCTTGCCGTGTGAGATCTTCACGGAGCCCTTGAGCGGCACGCGCGACAGTGCGAGGTGATTCTCCTTCGCTACCTCGGCGTAGTGCCAATCGGGCGGCACCCAGAGCGGATTCTCCGACTTGGCGCGTACGGTTCGCTTGCCGCGAGGCGTCTCGAATTTCCAGACGTGACCCGCGAACGCGAGCGTCGAGTCCATCGCGACCGCTGCCGGCGCGGATCGAAGCGTGTCCGTTCCGTTCACCACCCAGAGATGGCGGTCGAACAGCGACACGATGACGCGAAATCCCGTCGATTCCTCTGCGAGCTGGCGATTGTTTTCGAAGTCGAGGCTGTCCGCGCGCGACTCGAAGCTCATCACGCGGGGGGGCGATTCCGGCGCCACATCGCCGTGGGACGCGATGCTATCCACTCGAGTGCTGTCCGCGCGCAGTGCCGAATCCTCAGCCGCGAGCTCCGCGGCACGCGCGCTGTCGACGTCGGCGATCCCCGGCTCCGGCGGCACAACCGTCCTGTGCGCGCAAGCGCCTGCAACGAGGGCGAGGAGCATTCCGCCGATCAGGACAATGGGCCGGGCGCGCAACGTATGTGTCGTGGAAATCATCAGCCTCTCCATATGCAATCGACGCGCCGCACTCGAGCTCTATCTTCCCGACGCCGCATCGCGAGCTTGCAATTGGAGTTAGCAGCGTAATGCCGGCACTCCGACTTCGCGATGAGGCGTTTCGATTCAGCGACCAGGTGCCCGATTCCAGCCGCCGAATGTGGACCGGATCGAATCTGGGCTGGCGCACTCATCAGGTGAGCCGCTCCACGGTATTCATCGATCCGCAGTGGCGCCGCCGCTACCGAGATGCGATGAGTACCACGCGATGTAGCGCGTGAGCCGATCGCTCAGGAAGCTCGGTCGTGTGAGGCCATGGTGCTGTCCCGGATAGATCACGAGCTGGCTCTCGACACCGAGCGAGCGAAGCGCCTCGTACATCTGCTCGCCGTTTTGCAGCGGAACGTTGTAGTCGAGATCGCCGCCCATGAACAGAGTTGGCGTGACGATGCGGTCCGCGTGCAGGAACGGGTAGGACACGCGGAGCCACGCGTCGAGGTGCTTCCACGGCACGCCCAACTCGGCCGTGTATTCGCGCACGTATTGATCGGTGCCGAACCCGGCCAGGATGTTTGACATTCCGGCGCCGCTAATGGCGGCCTTGAATCGCGTGTCCGTCGCGATGGTGTAGTTGGTGAGCATCGCGCCGTAGCTCCAACCGCCAACGCCGAGTCGCTTCGGGTCTGCGATGCCGGTGGCGACGGCGTAGTCGACGCCGGAGAGCACGTCCTGCACGTCTTTCTCGCCCCAATGGGCGTAGATCGCGGTCGCCCACGCCAGCCCACGACCGGAGCTTCCGCGCGGGTTCATCCCCACCACCGCGAAGCCGTGCGCGGCGAGCATCTGCCACGACAGCTCGAAGCCGTTCTCCCATTGCGACACGGGCCCGCCGTGCAACCGAAGAATCGTCGGCAGTGGCTCGCCCGCATCGGTGCCCGCCGGTCGCATCAGAAAACCGTGAATGATCGTGCCGTCCTTGCTCTTCGCGGCAATGGGCTCCTGCTCGGCGAGCCGAATGTCGCGCAGCCACGGATTTGCATCGGAGAGCTGGCGCGCACTGTCGCGCTCCACGGCGAAGAGCTCATCCGGGTGCGTGGGGGTGCTCTGCACGATCGCGACGTGCGACCCGCCGGCGGTCACCGCCGCAATCGAGCGTCGCCCGTCCAGCACGCGCTCGATCGTGCCGCCGTCGCGACTCACGCGCGCGAGAATCATCGAGCCATCGTCTTCGAGCTGCGCGTAGATCGATTTGCCATCCGCGGACCACGCCGGATGCACGAAGCTGCGATCCAAGGCACGGCTCACGACTCGCACCGGACCGCCGGCAGCAGGGACGACGGCAAGCCGCTGCAGCGAGAAGTAGATCAGGCTGTCGGGGCCGCCCTGCAAGAACGCGATCTCCCTGCCATCCGGGCTCCAGACTGCGCGGCTCTCCCACTGCGGATCGCTGTCGTCGAGATCATTGTGCGTGAGCTGGCGCGCGGTTGCGCCGGGAGTTGGCGCGATCACGTAGAGATCCCAGTTGTCCGTGCGATCCGGGTC
>JANWLO010000087.1 GCA_025450815.1 Gemmatimonadaceae bacterium | reverse complement strand
GATCATCCCGCTTCTGCCGTTCTACGCAAAGCGGTTCGGCGCGAGCGACTTTGCGGTGATGGTGCTCCTCGCATCGTTCTCGGCGATGCAGCTGGTGAGCGCGCCGTTGTGGGGGAAGGTATCGGACAAGTACGGACGGAAGCCGGCGCTGTTGTTCGGGCTTGGCGCGTCGATGATCGCGTACGCGGTGTTCGCGTACGCGGACTCGTACTGGCTGCTGCTCGTGTCGCGGATCATCCAGGGCGCGGGCGGCGGTACGACGGGTGTGATTCAGGCGTACGTAGCGGACAGCGTGGCGCCGCAGCACCGTGCGCGCGGGCTCGGATGGCTGTCGTCGGCGACGAACGCGGGGGTGGCGATCGGACCGGCGCTCGCGTCGTTCTCTCACAAAATGGGGCCGCACTGGCCGGGACTGGTCGCCGCCATACTGTGCGCGCTGAACATTCTCTTTGCGCTGAGATATCTGCCCGAATCGCACGACGCGAGCGCGCGGCTGCGCACGCGTGCCGCGCGAGCGCCAATGGACGCTGTCGCCCGCGTCGCGTGGGTTGACGCTCGAAAACCGTACGCGCGGCTCATCTGGATGTACTCGGTGGGAATCGGGGCGTACTACGGCGTGAACGCGCTGATCGTGCTATTCCTGAGCCGGCACTTCGACGTCACGGAGAACACGATCGGCTTCTTCTATGCGTACATCGCGGTGCTGGCGATCCTGTTCCGGCTCTTTTTGCTGGGCCGCGCGGTGGACAAGCTGGGCGAGGTGCGCACGGCGAGATTGGGGGCGATCGCGCTGGCGATCGGGCTGGCGCTCACGCCGATCACGCGGCCGCTCGCCATCGCGCACTTTAGCTGGGCGCCTTTCGCGATCGTCATCGCGCTCGTGCCGCTTGGGGCGGCGCTCAACTTCCCGAGTGTGACGGCGTTGTTGTCGCGCGTGGTGGGCGAGCACGAGCGCGGGCTTTACATGGGCGTGCAACAGACGTACGGGGGGATGGCGCGCGTGATCTATCCGCTCGTCGCCGGCATTGCATCGGATCGCATTGGGGAGGCGTCACCGTTCTGGATCTCGGGAGCGCTGGTTCTGAGCACGATCGCGATCGGGTCGGGGCTGGGAAGGTTCAGCCGGCGCGATCACAGCGAGGAGATCGAGGGGACGGCGAAGGTGATGACGGCGGCGAAGTAGCAGGCGGTACGTTGCGGGGGCGGTGTTCGTCAATGAATAACAGTTTGCTGAAAAAGGAAGAAAAAGACAAAAGAGGGCCATAGAAGGCGCAGAGGATACGGAGAGCCCCAGAGGAAAATCGGCTGGGAAGTCCGCCATGGAAGACTTAAGTCCTACTCCTCTGCGTCTCTCAGTTCAGCTCTGCGACTCTGCGTCGAGCAGTTTCTGGTTTTTCAGCACCCTGATAAGCAGTCGCAAGCCGCATCTCTCCCCCGAGGCGCTCGAGCGAATGACCGTCACTGCCCCACCCCGTCCGGCCGAATTCGATGATCCCGCTATTCCAGAGATCGCAACTGAGCACGTGCCCGACTGCCCGCTCTGCGGCGCCGCAAACTTTCACACGTTCGCGGAAGGCTACGACTACGAGCTCAAGACCTCGCGCAACCTCTGGCGCTTCGTCCAGTGCGATGCCTGTGAGCATGTCTGGCTGAATCCGCGACCGGCGATCTCGACGCTTTCCACGATCTATCCTTCCACGTACTACGCGTACAACTACGGAGCGAAGATCAATCCGGTGGCCGTGCGCGCGAAGGAGCTGCTCGATGTCGCCAAGATGCGCACGGTTCTCGCTCACCTGCCGCGCGCGCCGCAATCGTTTCTCGATGTCGGTTGCGGCGACGGACGATTCCTCAAGGTGATGGCGAAGAAGGGCGTGCCGCTCGCGCGCGATTACGGCCTCGAGCTCGACGCGCGCGTGCTGGAGCCGCTCAGTCAAGCCGGATATCAGGTGGCCTGCGAGCGCGTGGAGGATTCAACGCTCGTTCCCGATGGCTCGCTGGATCTCGTGACGATGTTTCACGTCATTGAGCACGTGGATGATCCCGGTCCCGTGATACGGAAGCTCGCGCGATGGATGGCGCCCGGCGGCGTGCTCGCGCTCGAAACGCCGAACCTCGATTCACTCGACCAGCGGATGTTTCACGACAGCTACTGGGGCGGCTACCACATTCCGCGGCATTGGAATCTCTACACGGCCTCTACACTCGCCCGGCAGCTGAAGGATGCTGGCCTGGAGCCCGTCGCGACCATCTATCAGACCGGTCATTCGTTCTGGATGTATTCAATGCACCACTGGCTGCGATACGCGGGGACACCACACCGCAGGCTCGCGAGATTTTTCGATCCCATCGGCAGCCTGATGTTCCTCGCCGCGTTCACGTTGTGGGACAAGGTGCGAGGCGCGTTGGGGTTCCGCACGTCGGCCGTGCTCATGCTCGCGAGGAAGCCGGAGGCAGCGTGACGGCGCTGGGCGCGTCCTCGTCCATCTGACGTAGCTCCTTGGGGCCCAACGACATGACGCTTCAGCTCGCCAGTTCTGCCGTGCCGGATGCGCCAAGCGCGTCTCGCTCGGCGGCGCCGCGATTCGATCCATATCACCCCTTCCGCCGCACGCTGCTGACCCCGGAGCAGGTGCGGTCGCTCAGCGCGCTCCGCCCCGGGCGCGTAGTGGCCGATACGCTCTGGTGCTGGCTCTGGATCATTGGCGCGTGGGCGGCAGTCGCGACCTGGACGCGCTGGTGGGTGGTGGCACTCGCGATCCCCGTCATCGGCACACGCTACTACGCGTTGTTCATCATCGGCCACGATGGACTGCACCGGAGGCTCTTCCCCAATCGCCAGCGCAACGACCTTTTCAACGACGTCTTCATCCTTGGTGCGCTCGGCGCGGTCACGCGCATCAACAACCGGAATCATCTTCGGCACCACCAGTACCTGGCGACTTCTGACGATCCGGACCGTCATCGCCACGCCTGCTTCAACAAGTCGGAGATCGTCGAGGTCGTCGCATTTCTGACGGGGATTTCGAGTGTGTTCACGTCGGTGCGAAGCGTCTTCTTCTCGAAGACCGGTGCGAAGCACGCAGCGCCAGACGCGGCAGAGGTGCAGGGTGAGCCGGGCACACCACTCGCTTCCCGCCCCGAGCACTACACGGCACGCGATCTCGCCATTCTGCTGGGCTGGCAGATCGCACTTATCGGCGGTCTCTCCTGGGCGATCGGATGGTGGGCCTATCCGGTGCTTTGGCTTCTTCCGGTCTTCGTCTTCACCTACCTCGGCGACAATCTCCGCAGCTTCGTCGAGCACTCGCATCCAGAGGCAGATGCGAAGGCGGATGAACACCGGCTCGTGACGTTTGTCAGCAACAGGGTCGAGCGCCTGTTCGTCGCGCCGATGAACATGAACTTCCACGCGGCTCATCATCTCTGGGTGAGCATCCCGTACTACAATCTGCCTCATGCCGACCGTCTGATGCGCGAGCATCCCGGCTCGGCGGCGCTGGAATGGAGACGAAGCTACGCCGGCTATCTGCGTCGGTACGTGCGAGCGATGCCGCTCGAGGAGTGCAAGGGATGAGCACGATCACGGCACCGTACACGCGCTTCACGCCGCCCAATGGATCAACCTCGCCGGAGCTTTCCGTCGTGATGCCCTGCCTGAACGAAGCGGACACGATCGCGATCTGCATCGAGAAGGCGCAGCGTGCGATCGGTGAAAATGGGATCTCGGCGGAGATCGTGATCGCAGACAATGGCAGCACGGACGGCTCTCAGGAAATCGCGCGCAAACTGGGCGTGCGGGTCATTCCGGTGGCCGAGCGCGGGTACGGTGCAGCACTCATGGCCGGAATCGGCGCTGCTCGCGGCACGTACGTCATGATGGGCGACGCCGACGACAGCTATGACTGGGGAGAAATTCCGCGCTTTCTCGCGAAGCTGCGCGAGGGATATCAACTCGTGCAGGGGTGCCGACTCGAGACTGGAGGAGGCACTGTCAAACCGGGCGCCATGCCGTTTCTCCACCGTTGGTGGGGAAACCCCATGTTCACTATGCTCGCACGCTGGTGGTTCCGCACTTCAATCCACGATATCTACTGTGGCATGCGTGCGTTCAGTCGCGAGATGTGGCTCGGCCTCGATCAGCGCTGCACGGGAATGGAGTTCGCACTCGAGATGTTGGTGAAGGCGAGCCTTTTCGGCACTCCCATCGCAGAGATCCCGATCACGCTCCATCCGGATGGCCGATCCGCCCATCCGCCGCACCTCAAGACGTTTCGGGATGGATGGCGGAGCCTGCGATTCTTTCTTCTGTTCAGTCCACGGTGGCTGTTCCTGATGCCCGGAGTCCTGCTCATCCTGGCGGGCATCGTTGGCTACTCCCTTGCCATTCCGCAGGCTCGCATCGGGCGCGTGACATTCGACGTGCACACGTTGTTGTTCGCAAGCCTTGCGATCATATGCGGCTATCAGTCGATCGCATTCGCTCTGATGACCAAGATCTTCGCGATCATGGAGGGTTTGTTGCCGGAGGATCCGCGGCTCAATCGCTTCTTCAAGTTCGTGAATCTCGAAAGCGGGCTCGTGGTGGGCGCCCTGGGAATGGTTGCCGGACTCGTGCTTCTTGGCGGGGCTGTGCATCAATGGGCAGACGTCGACTTCGGCGCGCTCAATTATGCGCACACCATGCGATGGGTAATTCCCGGTGTAATGCTCACGGCGCTCGGTTTCCAGACCATTCTGTCGAGCTTTTTCGGCAGCCTGCTCGGAATGCGTCGTCGATGAGCGTTGAAGCGGCGCGAACGACTGCTGGCTCCCAGTCCGAGTTCGACGCGTACGCGGAGAACTACGACGAGGCGCTGGCGGTAGGGCTCTCCGCCACGGGCGAGTCCAAGGAGTACTACGCATCGGGACGGATCTCGTGGCTGGCGAAACGGTTGTCGCTACACGGTCACACGGTGCGCACCGTGCTCGACTTTGGGTGCGGCACGGGATCGGGCGTTCCCTATCTCTTCGACGGGCTGGGTGCGCAGCTAGTTCACGGCGTGGATGTGAGCGCGGCATCGCTCGACACCGCGCGCAGCACGCATGCACGCACCGGCGCGACATTCGGGATGGTTGACGCGCCGGTCGGGCCTGTATTCGACCTGGCATTCTGCAACGGAGTCTTCCACCACATTCCGGTGGCCGAGCGCGCGGCGGCGGCGGCGTACGTGCGCGAGGCGCTGGTACCGGATGGTTTCTTCGCGTTGTGGGAGAACAATCCGTGGAACCCGGGCACGCGCTACATCATGAGTCGCGTGCCCTTCGACCGTAACGCGATCACGCTTACACCGCCGGAATCGCGACGCTTGTTGCGCGATGCAGGCTTCGACATCGTGCACACGGATTTTCTGTTCGTATTTCCACGCGCGCTGCGCGCGTTGCGGCCGCTCGAGCGTCTGATTCGCGCCCTGCCGCTGGGCGGCCAGTACCTCGTGCTGGCGCGCAAACGGTGACGCTACCGCACCCCCGCCGCGCGCGCGCGGCGAGCGCTCGATGACCGACACGAACGCACTGGCAATTCTTCTCCTGGCCGCGCTGCTGGGGCGCTTCATCACGCTCCCGGCGCTGACGACGCGAGCCACGCAGCTGCTCTCGTGGCGCTGGATGCCGCTTCTGATCGGCGCGGTCACGGCGCTGTTCATGGCGTGGCTGTGGGGCGGACTGGATCAAGTGGCCGTCATCCATGATGAGGCGGCCATGCTGTTGCAAGCGAAGATCTACGCGGGAGGACACTGGACGGCGCCCGGGAGGCCCCTGCCGGAATTCTTCGAGCAGTATCACGTCTTCGTCACGCCGGTCCTCGTGCCCAAATATCCTCCGGGACACGCACTCCTACTCGTTCCCGGCATCTGGCTGGGACTTCCCGGACTCATGCCCGTGCTGTTGCTGGGGCTGTGCGGCGCGCTCGTATTCGCCACAGCTAGACGACTCGCCAATCCATGGGTTGGGCTCATCGCGTGGTTGCTGTGGACCACTGCGCCGGGGATAATGGATTTCGATCCCAGCTATTTGTCGGAAACGACCACGAGCGCTTTCTGGATGCTTGGGTGGTACGCGCTAATCCGATGGCTGGATGATGACCGCCAGCACTGGCTAACGCTGCTGGCGGTGAGTATCGGAATCGGTTTCCTCACGCGGCCAGTAACAATGCTGGTTTTTGCGTTGCCGGTGGCCGTCGTGGTGCTCGTGCGCATCAAGAAACGCGTCGCCTGGAAGGAGCTCGTTACGCCGTTCGGGGTCGGTTTCGTGTTCATCGCGCTCTGGTTTCTCTGGTGCGAGCGAACCACGGGAAATCCGCTCCACGCTCCATACGCATTGTACTCGAGGTACTACTTCCCCGATGATGTGATGGGATTCGGTCTCACCGGGCTCCAGCCCCTGCGGCACTTGAATCCGGACATGGAGCGATTCAACGAGTACGTGAAGTTCTTGCATCGCAATTACACGCTCGCGGCGCTGCCGCAGAATCTGTGGCAGCGAATCGTCGCCATCGCCGGAAACATGTGGGCGACGCGCGCGATGTTGTTGCCGTTGACCGCACTGGCGCTCGTCACCACGAGCGGAGCATTGTGGTTCGGGGTGGGAAGCGCGGCGCTGCTCGTTCTCGCGTATCTATGCGTCGGCCACGCGGTGCGGTGGAGTGTGTACTACGTCGAGATCCAGCCGGTGCTCGCATTCGCAACCGCACTTGCGTGGTGGCGGGTGGCCAGCCTGCTCGCCTCCCGAAAATTCGAATGGCCCATGCGGCGCCTCCCGGCGGTCGCTGCTGGAACCGTGTTCGCAACGATCGCGAGCCTGATTCTACTCATGCCGTACGTCACGCGCATGGTGCCGTACATCGCGGCGAACAAGGCAGACGGGGAGTCCTATCACCGGGATTTTCGCGATCTGCTCGCGCTCATCCCCGGGCGCAGCATGGTCTTCATTCGATACGCGCCAAATCACAGCCCACACATGAGTCTCGTCACGAACGAGCCCGACTTGCAGCAGCAACGCGTATGGACGGTGTACGACCTCGGCGCCGAGAATGTGCGACTCATGAAGCTCGACCCCCATCGCACGCCTTATCTCTTCGATGATGAGCATCGCGTGCTCGTTCCGCTCGACTCGACCGGAGCGCCTATCCACGGCCACGTGATCAGGGAGCCCGGGAGCGGCGATTAGTGTGAGCACCGACGGAAGGCAGGCGAAGCTCGCGCCCAAGTCGCTACTCAACGCCGTGCATCATCGGGCGGTGCACAGGCGCCGTGTGCGCGTCCTGTCGCATCATCTCGCGCAAATAATTCCAAGCGGCGGACGCGTGCTCGATGTCGGCTGTGGCGATGGCCTGATCTCGCGCGCGCTGATGGACCGGCGGCCCGATCTCGAGATCGAGGGTGCGGACGTGGTGATCCGTCGGCCGACTCATATTCCCGCGACGAAGTTCGATGGCAGCGTGCTTCCATTCGGCAACGACTCCTTCGACTACGTCACGATCGTCGATGCACTGCACCACACAATCGATCCCATGACCATGCTGGCCGAGTCGTGCCGGGTGGCGCGTACCGGGGTGGTGATCAAGGATCACCTCCGCGAGGGATTCGGAGCGGGCGTCACCCTGCGCGTGATGGACTGGGTGGGGAACCGCGGCCATGACGTCCCGCTGCCCTACAACTTTCTCTCGCGTGCGGAGTGGGACATGGCGTTTCTGCGGGCGCGACTGGCGGTCGTCGCATGGAGAGAGAATCTCTC
>JANWLO010000086.1 GCA_025450815.1 Gemmatimonadaceae bacterium | reverse complement strand
GGTGCCGAGCCAGTTGAAGATCTTCACGCCCGTCGGGATCGCGATCAGCATCGTCGTGATGCTGAAGAACGAGTCGGCGATTGGGCCCATGCCAACGGCGAACATGTGGTGAGCCCACACGCCGAAGCCGAGGAAGGCGATGAGAATGCCGGAGTACACCATCACGGGGTAGCCGAAGAGTGGCTTCCGCGAGAACACCGGGAGCACTTCAGAGACGATGCCGAACGCCGGGAGGATGAGGATGTAGACCTCCGGATGCCCGAAGAGCCAGAACAGATGCTGCCAGAGCAGCGGGTCCGCGCCGGCGGAGATCTCGTAGAAGTTCGTTCCGAAGAAGCGATCGAGCAGAAGGAACGTGAGGGCTACCGTGAAGATCGGGAAGGCGAGCACGATCATGAACTGCGTGATGAACGCCATCCAGGTGAAGACCGGCATGCGCATGAAGTGCATGCCGGGGGCGCGCATGTTGATGACGGTGGTGATGAAATTGAAGCCTGCCGCGAGGGATGAGAGGCCGAGGATCTGGAGCCCGATTACCCAGAAATCGACGTTCAGGCCGGGCGAGTACGGACGAGTGGTGAGCGGCGCGTAGCCGAACCAGCCTGCGTTCGGCGCCGCGTGGAAGAGCCACGACGCATTGATGAACAGACCGCCGAACAGAAAGACCCAGTAGCTGAACGCGTTGAGTCGCGGAAAGGCGACATCGCGCGCGCCGATCTGCAGCGGAATCAGATAATTGAAGAAGGCTGCGGAGAGCGGCATGACGACGAGGAAGATCATCGTGGTGCCGTGCATCGTGAACAGCTCGTTGTACGTCTGAGCGGTCACGACCCGTCCGTTGGGGCCGAAGAGCTGCGTGCGGATGATCAGCGCCTCGATTCCGCCGACGATGAACCACATGAGCGACGTGTAGAGATAGAGCTGGCCGATTCGCTTGTGATCGGTGGTCGTAAGCCAGCTCCAGAGCCCGGACTCGTATTTTTTAGGCGCGTTTGCTGCGTGCGCCGGAAGAGAGACTGTCGTAGCCATATCGATCTCCGATTACTTCAGGGACCAGAGATACGCGGCGAGATCCGCGATCTGCTGGTCGGTGTAGAGTCCCGGCGTTGCGCCCTTTTCGTTCTTGCCGAAGAGCGGCATCAAGATGCCAGCTTTCATTTCGGGGGCGTTCTTGATCCAGAGCTCGAGATGCTTGAGATCGTTCGGGTAGATGCCTCCGGCGATCGTGGTGCGGCTTCCGACGTGCGTCAGATTGGGCCCGATGATGCCGGCGGCGGTGGGCACCCCCCTGATCGTGTGACACGCGATGCACGGAGCGCCCTTGAACATCGCGGCGCCGCGCGCTGCGTCGCCGGTGACGTTCTGGTCGAAGGTGAGACCCACTGGCGTCGGCGTTTTCGGGATCACCCACTCGGGGAGCTTCGAGCGCGGATAAGTGGCGCTGGACGTGTCGCTCACGTTCATCACCGGCGTTTCGACAGGCGTCTTTGCGCTGGCCGCCGCGGGAGTCGTCGCGCCAGTGCTCGTGGCGAGCTGCGTCACGGGCGTCGCGGCTTTCTTACCCGTATCCGCCGCCGCGGGCGGCGGTGCGCTGCCTGCCGCGGCTGTCTTCTGGTGCGCGATATATGCGTCGAACTCCGCCGGCGTCACCGTGAACACCTTGAATCGCATGTTCGCATGCGACGTCCCGCAGTACTCGGCGCAGAAGCCGTTCCACGCGAACGTCGAGTCCGGCGTGAACCAGATGTAATTCGTGTGATTCGAGATCAGGTCGCGCTTGCCATTGAGTTGCGGAACCCAGAACGAGTGCAGCACATCCTTTGTGGTGAGCGCGAAATTCGCCGTGCGCCCAACCGGGAGATAGAGCTCGTTCGCTGTGATCACGCCGTACTGCGGGTAGCGGAACTCCCACCACCATTGATGGCCGATGACCTCGACCTGCAGTGCGCTGGGGACTGCCTTGGCCTGCGTCTCGAAGATCGTCTTGATCGTGGGGACGGCGATGAGGGCCAGAATAACGGCAGGAACGATCGTCCAGGTCACCTCGAGCGTCGTGTTGCCGTGGATCTGCTTGGCCTCGCGATTCCCCTCGCGATCCCGGAATTTCACGAGGATGTACAGCAGCAGACCCTCGATCAACACGAAGACCGTGAGGCCGGCGTACAGCAATCTGCGAGTGAGGATATCGACGGAGTGACCGAACTCCGAATGAGCCCCGAAGATCGTATTCGGAGCGAATGGGGTGCAGCCAGCGAGCGAAAGGGCAACGAGCAGCGCGAGAGCCGGCATCAGCCAGCGCATGCGGAGATCACGGGTCATCCCGAATCCTTGCTATGTCTATGGACGGGCGCCACAGCGGGCGCACCTGTTGACAGCGACGAAGTGAAAGTATGCCGTTGGGGGGCACAATTCAAGGAAAAATGTCCATGGCACCAGATCACGTCACGGGCTCGAGCCGCGGATTCGGACGAACGCGCCGGCCGGCCTTCGACTGCGGCGCGTCGTTTAGTGAAACGATGTCCGCCGTGAAGTCGAATCGTCCGGAAAAGAGCGACGACCCCACGCCGTACGAGTCGACCGGCACGCCACTTTCTTCGAAGGCGCGAATCTTCTCGACGGTGAATCCGCCCGACACCATGATCTGAACCTTGGGGAATCCCGCGTCATCGAGCGCGCGGCGCACGTTCCACACGAGATGCGGGTTCACTCCCGTGGGGCGGAAGCTCCCCATCTGCGGGATGATCGAGCTGTCGACGAGATTCTCCGAAGTATCGAGTCGTACCGCCCACAGCCTGCCGTCCATCGCGCGAGCGACCTCGACGCTGGTGCGCACGCAGTCGTTCTCGTAGTCGACGAGAGTGATGATCTGCACGCCGGGATCGGCGTACTCAGCGAATTTCCTGGTCGCGAGCACCGTGTCCCCGCCGTACGCCGCTATGAGCGCGTGCGGCACGGTGCCGATGCCGGTCGAGCCCCACCAACTGGCCTGCGCGTCCGTCGACACGCCGATTGCGCCCGCAATGTGGGCCGCGTAGCCGTCGCCCGTCTGCACGAGCCAGTGATCGTGGCGTGCCGGAAAGAACATCACGGTTTTCGGATTTGCGGCATCGACTACCAGGCGCGTATTGGTTCCAACGCGGGTGCGCCGCGCGAGCACGCCGAGATAGAGAGTCTCCAGGTGCGCGAACGTTTCGTACGGGCCCTCGATTGTCATCACCGTTTCCCATGGCGCGATGGGGTCGCCGTCGTAGAGCGCCTGCACGGTGAGCGCGCTCCAGTCGTCGGAGCAGAGCTTGAGAATCGCGATAGCCTCGTCCATGCCGCCAAGGTAGGCGACCGACTTTCCGAACACCTGCATTGTGACGTGCGGCGAGTAGCCGTCGGCGATGAGGGTTCCGCGCGCGCGAACGAAATACTTATCGGAGTAATAGCCCTCGCGCATCCGTTCCACGGGCAGATGGAAGACGGAGGGATCGAGGCGGGTCCGGCGCGTCGTGTCCATGGGTGGATGAAGCTATCGCGACCCGCTCACTGGCGGCAACCGTCGTGAGCGGGGTATTCTCCGGCGAATGTCCCTCCTCGCTGCGCACGCCATCTGCTGTGCTCTCGTCGCAATCGATCTCCTCACGCGCGCGCTACGCTTCCAATGGCTTCTCGCGGGATTACGCACGCCGGTGTCGTTCCGCGATGCGTTCGTGATGACGACGGTCGGCGACGCGGCCGCCGCGATCACGCCCAATCGCGTCGGGGCGGAGCCGGCCCGGTTGGCGGCGGCTGCGTTCGCGGGCGTGCCGGTGACGGCGGCGGTGGTGGCCGTCACGATCGAGCTCCTTTGCACCATCCCCGTGACGGTGGGAGCGGCGGGGTGGCTGGCGCTCATCTACGCGCCGCGATGGTGGCACAGCGCAAAGCCGCTGCTCCAGGAGACGGCGAGCCGTACGTGGCCGTGGATAGTGGTGCTCATCGTCGCCGGCATTGTGGCGTGGATCGTCGTGCGGCGCGCGCTTCCCAAAGCATCCACGGAAGTGAAGCGCGGAACCAGGCGCGCGTGGGCGTATGCGCGGCGCATGCCTGCGTGGCCACTGCTCGCGAGCGTGCCGCTCACGTTCATCGGGCTCGCGGCGCGGGTGGCGATACTTCCCGTGCTCGCACTGACGCTGCCGTTCCCGCCTCCCATGGGGCCGCTCACCTTCGGCTCGTTCGCGTTGCTGTACGCGCAGGTGCTCGTGCCGACACCGTCGGGTGCCGGGGTGATCGACCTTGGGTTCGTCGGTGGCGCGGTGGGCGATCTCGGCGAGCACCATCGGCGACTGCTTTTCATCTGGCGCATGTACACCACCGCCGCTGTCGTGGCGATCGGGGTGATCGTGGCGGTACGGGTGTACGGGGCGGCGGCCATTGGGGCCATTGTGCGGCGACGCAACGTTAACGGCGGTCGTTGAGGCATCGAGGTCGTAGCGTGCTTCGCGATGCGGAGGGTGAGCCCAAGCTATAAGCTGCTGAGCCCAGAGCATTGAGCCCTGAGCCTGCGCCGATGAACGAGTCCCTCCTTGCGATGCCCGCGTATCGCGAGGAACACCCGCGCCTACGTGCTCGCCCTAAACGTTTCGCCCGCCTCCCCCCGCGCGTCATCTGGAGAGCAGTAGTAGCGCCACGGTCCCTCAGGCGCACGAGAGTCGTGCCACCCAGCATCATGAGGTTGTATGCGCAGTGTCCTTCTCGCCGGAGCCGCTCTGGCGCTCGCGTCCGCGCCGCTCACCGCCCAGAGCTCGGATGCGCCGCACCCCGATTCTTCCGGACGCTGGGAGCTCGGCCTCTATCCGACATTCCGCAAGCTAACCTACGATCTCGCGGTGAAGCACGAGTGGGGCGGCGGCGCTACGGCGAACGTCGGCTTCCGCATGACGCGCTTCGCAATGCTCTCCGCCGAATTGACCGGCGCGTGGATTCCGCAGCTCAACACCACGACGCAGGGGCAGGTGAACGAGCTTCTCCCCACGCTCTCGCTGCAGCTCGAGATTCCGGGGAACAGCTTCCGGCCGTACGTCGTGCTGGGTGGCGGCCACGAGAGCTTTCACTTTGCGGCGCCGATCGTTCCGGGAACGAACAATCTGAAGTACTGGACGGGGCACACGGGGATTGGATTCCGGCTCAAGCTTGCCAACTGGGCGGCGCTGCGCACGGAGGCGAACGCGCAGGTCAGCTCGCATCGGCCCTCGTGGGGATTGATGAGTGGCGTTGCGTTCTATCCGGGCGCGCGCAAGTCCGCGCCCGTGGTCGTCGCACAGGCGCCGGTGGTGCAGCGCGTCACCGACACGGTGACCGTTCGCGCGGTTGACACGGTGACCATGCACAAGGTGGACACGGTTACCGTCAGCACTCGCGTGCGCGAGCAGGTGACGACGAGCGACACGGTCACGAAGACGATAAAGGGACAGGATGTGATCCTCGTGCTTCGCGACGCGAACTTCGACGTTGGCAAGTCGGTGCTGCGCCCCGTCGCACGCGCCACGCTCGACTCGCTGGCGCGCGAGCTCAATCGAGGTGCCGCGAGCTCGATCGCGCTCACGATCACCGGTTACACGGACAGCGTGGGGAGCGAGGCGTACAATCTCAAGCTCGGCATGGCGCGCGCCGAGAGCGTCGAGCGATACCTCACCGCGCGCGGCGTGGCTGCCTCGCGAATGACCGCGCTGAGCAAGGGCAAGGCGGATCCGGTCGCGACGAATGCGACCGCGGCCGGCCGGCAGCTGAACCGACGCGTGGTGATCGGCCGATCCCAATAGTCGCTAACTTGTCGTGGCAGGGCACACGATGAGGGAGCACTGAAATGAAGCGGCCGGTGATCTTCTGGGATGTCGATACGCAGCATGACTTCATGGACGCGAGCGGCGCGCTCTACGTGCCGAACGCGGAGCTCATCAAGCCGAAGCTGCAGCAGCTCACCCAGTACGCGCACGCGCACGGGATTCCGATCGTCGCGTCGTCGGACGACCACACGCTCGAGCACCCCGAGATCTCGTCGTCGCCGGATTATCGTGAGACGTTTCCGCCGCACTGCATGCGCGGAACGATGGGCGCGGAAAAAATCCCGCAGACCGCGCTGCGCTCGCCGCTTACGATCGAGCCGGAGGAAGTTCCGCACGAGAAGCTGGTTCGCCGGCTCGAGCCGCACGACGGCGACGTGCTGATCCGAAAGCACCGCTTCGACGTCTTTTCGAATCCGAACACCAGCACGCTGATCGAGGCGTGGGACCCCACCGAGATCGTGCTATACGGCGTGTCGCTCGACTTTTGCGTGCGATTCGCGCTCGACGGCCTGATCGACGTCGGCATTCCTACGATCCACCTGGTGCTCGACGCGACGAAGCCGATCGTGGAGGGCGACGCCGCGGGACTCGTGGCAGGATGGAAGAAGCAGGACGTGCGAATCGTGACGACCGACGACGTGGTGTGCGGCCGGATCGTGTAGGCGCACGGTTCTGGATTCCCGGGCCCACTTCGGTGCGTCCGGCGATCCTTCGCACGATGACGCGACCGATGCTCGCGCATCGAAGCGCGGAAATGCGCGAGTTGCTCGCTCGAGTCTACGCCGAGCTCCCGCCGATCTTCGGCACGAGCCTTCCAGTCTACGTTTCCGCCGGCGCGGCGACGGGAATGATGGAGGCCGCGATTCGCTGCGGCGCGCGGAGCCGCGTTCTCGCGCTCGTGTCGGGTGCGTTCGGCGAGCGATTCGCGCGCATCGCGGAGTCGTGCGGACGCTCAGTCACGCGCCTCGTGGCGCCGCCGGGCTCCACGGTGGATGTGGGCGTGCTCGCTGATGCGCTGGAGCACGGCGACTACGACGCGGTGACCGCCGTCCACGTCGAGACATCCACGGGCGCGATGGCGGATGTCGCATCGTATGGTCGTGTGGTCGCGAGCCACCACGACGCGCTCCTCCTCGTGGACGCGGTGTCGTCCGTGGGCGGGGCGGAGGTGAACATGGATGCCGGCGGCATGGACATGGTGCTTGCAGCGTCGCAGAAGGCGCTCGCGCTGCCGCCGGGGCTCTCGTTCATCGCGTGCTCAGAGCGCGCGATGGCTCGCGCGCGGGAGCTTCCCGACCGCGGTCTCTATCTCGATGTCGTGCGGATGGATGATTACTGGCACGAGGGCGAGACGGCGGGGACGCCGGCGATACCGCAGCTGTTCGCGCTCGACGCGCAGCTCGCCGCGATCGCGCGCGAGGGGTTGTCGGCGCGCTTCCGTCGCCACGCTAACATGGCGCGGGCTGTGGAGCGGTGGGCATACTCTCGCGGGAACGATATGCCGATTCGGCTACTCGCGGATGAGGGCTCACGCGCGCCGACCGTTTCGTGCATCGAGATCGACGGCGACGCTCCTCTGCTCCGCGCGCTGTTGCGTGAGCGCGGTTTCGAGGTGGGCGCGGGCTATGGAGCGCTCGCTGCGCGGACGATACGCATCGGGCACATGGGCGACCACACCGTGCGCGAGCTGACCCCGCTGCTCGCCGCGCTCGACGCATCGCTGGCGGTGCGATAGCGTTTATCTCCTCCCTCCACACGGAACTCTCCATGCTGCGACGACTCTGCTGCGCCCTGCTGCTCGCTGCGCCTGCTGCGCACGCGCAGGGCTCGCCCCGCGCACGCGAGCTCGGCGTTCCATTCGATGGCACACCCGGACCCCTCAACGCGATCACGGACGTGGCCGGCGTGGAGGTGGGGGAGACGACGCTCATCAGCGGCAGCGGAAAGCGCGTGGTGGGGAAGGGTCCGGTGCGCACGGGTGTCACCGCGATTCTTCCACGCGGGCGTCTTCGCGGTGACACGGTGTTCGCGGGGTGGTTCACGCTCAACGGCAATGGCGAGATGACCGGAACCACGTGGGTGGAGGAATCGGGCTTCCTCGAGGGGCCCGTGCTGATCACCAATACATTCAGCGTGGGCACCGTGCGCGATGCGACGCTGGAGTGGTCGATCACGGGCGGCCGCAGCTACGACTACGAGCTGCCCGTGGTGGGCGAGACGCTCGACAACTCGCTCAACGATGTCGCGGGCTTTCACGTCACCAAGGCCGATGTGTTCGCGGCGCTCAATGGCGCGCGCGGCGGCGCTGTTCCGGAAGGGAACGTGGGTGGCGGCACCGGGATGATCTGCGGTGAGTTCAAGGGTGGCACCGGCACGTCGTCGCGCAAGCTCGACGCGGCCGACGGCGGCTACACCGTGGGCGCGCTCGTGCAGTGCAACTACGGACTGCGGCGGCAGCTCCGCATCGCCGGCGTACCAGTAGGGAAGGAGATCGCCGATCACCTCCCGTGCTACGACACCCGGGACTCGCTCCCCGGCGGCGAGAGGTGGGGCCGCTGTGACTCGCCGCGCGGGGCCACCCGCGATGAGGGATCGATCATCATCGTGATCGCCACCGACGCGCCGCTCCTCCCGCACCAGCTCAAGCGCATCGCCCGCCGCGCATCGCTCGGCATCGCTCGCAATGGTGGCGTGGGGAGCAACAGCTCGGGCGACATCGTCATCGCGTTCTCCACCGCGAATCCCGGCGCGGCATCCGACTCCGTGTCGACGGTACGCATGCTGTCGAACGACAGGATATCGCCACTCTTCGAGGCCACGGCCCAGGCAGTCGAGGAAGCGATCGTCAACGCTCTCGTCGCCGCGCGGACAATGTCTGGGGCGGACAACCTGGTCGTCACCGCGCTCCCACACGCTCGGCTGCGCGCGGTACTCGCCAAATACAATCGTTTGGCGAAACCCTAGCGCACGTCCGCGCGGTCGCCCAGGTATTCGACTAACAGATCGCGCACACCCTCGAGCCGTTCCGGCCACGCGATCGCTCGCTTCGGCAGATAGAACGCCGCCTTGCGCGTGACGAACAGGAAGAACTCGTTCGTCTCGCGGACGACCACCAGCTGCGCCCACGGCATCTCCACGTGAAAGCTCTCGCCATCGATGCGCAGCCCCGCGCTGTCGAGCGTGTAGCGACGCTCCTGCTGCGTGCTCGGATCTTCGTCGAGCTGGCGCTGAACCGCGCGACGCAGCGCCAGCGGCCGCGTGGCCGCGTAACCGCCCACGAGCAGCAGCGGCACGCCGAAAATCCACAGGAAGGCGATCGGCGGCTGGTGCGTCGCGTGCCACTGGCGCGCGATGATCGCGATCGCGACGAGCGTGAACGCGCCGAGCGCGAGGATGCGCAGCTCGCGCCAGATCCGGCGCTCCTGCCGCGCGTGCTCGCGGCGCAGCGTACGTATCGCGCGATAGTGCTCATCCGCCTGCACGCGCCACCGCAGCATCGACGATGGGCGCGTCACGCGCTTTCCGCCTCCACGCGGAAGGCCGACACGCGCGCCTGCAGCGCCTGGGACGCGATGGCGAGTGCGGTGGACGCCGCCGCTATCTCTTCCGCGCCCGCGCTCTGCTGCTGCGAGCCCGCCGCCACCTGCTGCATGGCCGCCGCGAACGACTCGGTGCCGCGCGCGAGCTCCGCCAGCCGCGTACGGCTCCGCGCGAGCAGCGCACTCGACTCCGTCGCGGACTCACCGATGGTGCGCAGCCAAACCGCGCCCTCGTCGAGCGCGCGCTCGATGCCCGCGAAGCTTCCGTGCGCCTCCGTCTGCGCGCGCTGCACGGAGC
>JANWLO010000085.1 GCA_025450815.1 Gemmatimonadaceae bacterium | reverse complement strand
GGAAGAAGAACCGTCTTGCGTGGCGAGAGAATGGCCGCCGTCTCGGCCATGAAGTGCACGCCGCAGAAGACGATCACATCGGCGCTCGTGCTGGCGGCCTCGCGCGAGAGTCCGAGCGAGTCGCCCACCACGTCCGCGACATCCTGTACCTCGGGCCGCTCGTAGTTGTGCGCGAGGATGACCGCGTTGCGCTCGCGCGCGAGCTCGCGTATCTCGCGCTGCAGCTCGGCGAAGTTCTCCGTGTCGGCCATCATGCTTGCCCCGAGCCCGCGCCCGCGACGTCGGGCTCGTGCGCGACGACGCGCACGTGCAGTCCGGCCCATTCGCGTCGGGGGAGCGGATGGTCGGAGCGAAAGTGCCCGCCACGAGACTCGGCGCGCACCAGGGCGGACTCGGCGATGAGCCGGCCCGTGTCGATCAGATTCGCTTCCTCGGTGGCGCCCGGTGGCAGCCGCCGCTCGATGTCATTGAGGGTATCGATGCAGGCGCGGAGGCCGCGGTCCGTGCGCGCGATGCCGGCGTGTTCCCACATCACGTCGCGGACGGCGTTCGCGGCCACCTGTGCGGCGCCGCGATCGGCCAGCGGCGTCACGCGCCAGTCGCGCTCCGGCACGTTGTCGTCGAGCGCAGGGATGTCGGCCAGGGCGCGCGCGACGCGCTCGGCGAAGACGAGCCCTTCGAGCAGCGAGTTGGACGCGAGGCGGTTAGCGCCGTGAACACCGGTGCTCGCCACTTCGCCACACGCAAAGAGTCGAGGAAGGCTTGCGCGGCCCGCGAGGTCGGTCGCGACGCCGCCCATCATGTAGTGCGCCGCCGGCGTGACGGGGATGCGCTGCGTTCGCGGATCGATGCCGCGCGCCATGCAGAGCGCGAAGATGCCGGGGAAGCGCGTCTCGAACGCCGTACCGAGCGCGGTGGCGTCGAGGAAGACCTTGTGGCCGCGCTGTTGCTCGCGAAATACCTCTCGCGCCACGATGTCGCGTGGCGCGAGCTCCGCCGCCTCGTGTCGTCCCACCATGAATCGCTCGCCGCCAGCGGTGCCGAGGATTGCGCCCTCGCCGCGCACGGCCTCGGAGATGAGCCTGAGTGGCGACTCGGGAGTGTCGAGGGCCGTGGGGTGAAACTGCACGAACTCCATGTCGCTGAGCTCCACACCCGCGCGATGCGCGAGCGCGATGCCGTCTCCGGTGGCAACAGCGGGGTTGGTCGTGTAGCGATAGACCTGTCCGCAGCCGCCGGTGGCGAGCACGGTGGCGTCGGCGATGATCTCGATCGCGGCGCCGGAGTAGCTCACCCGCGCGCCCGCGCAGCTTCCGTCGTGCACGATGAGCTCTAGCGCGCGCGCGCGTTCGAGCACCGTGATGTTCTCGTGCTCACGCACGCGCTTGATGAGTGTGGAGGCGACCTCCGCGCCAGTGCGGTCACCGTTCGCGTGGACGATGCGCGCGGTGGAGTGCGCGGCCTCGAGGCCGAGCGAGAAGTCGCCGTCGGGGTCGAGGTCG
This sequence comes from Gemmatimonadaceae bacterium, assembly GCA_025450815.1. GTDB lineage: Bacteria > Gemmatimonadota > Gemmatimonadetes > Gemmatimonadales > Gemmatimonadaceae > FEN-1250. The sequence continues at coordinate 10,357 of JANWLO010000085.1, read as the reverse complement.
AATCGCGCGCCGGCGGCGGAGAGCTCACGCACGCGCGCCGGCCCCTCGGTGACGAGCACGTCCACCGCTGCGCGATCGCACAGCGCATCGCCCGCGGCGAGCGTATCGCGGCGGTGGAGCTCGGGCGAGTCACCGGCGCCGAGTGCGGCGGCGATGCCGCCTTGCGCGTACGCGGTGCTGCTGTCGAACAGCGTGCGCTTCGTGAGCAGCGTGACGTGTCCGTGATCCGATGCGCGCCACGCGGCGTGCAGGCCTGCAACGCCGCTTCCGATGACGAGAAAGCGGGTGCGGGTACGAGTTGCCATGGTGAAATATAGCGGCCTGAGGGTGCGCTTGCGCCTGGCGGCGTGCTTGACGCGCCCGCATCCTACGCGGTCATGAGCACAGCTTCGCTTCCTGCCGCGCGCGGTATCCGCGTTCGCACCATCACCGCTGGCATCGCGATAGAGCGGCTCGCGGAACTCGGCATCGTGGAGCGCGCCCTCGGCGTTCTTGGTCGCGCGCGGAGTCGCTTCGAGGCCGAGGGCTACGAGGTGCAGGCGACGCGCGTGACGATGCCGCCGCTGATTGCGGCGCTCGAGGCCAGCGAGCGACGCGCGGCGCTCGCTCAGATCGCGAAGATAGACGGGCTGGTATCCACGGCTGGTACTGCGTGCAGCATCGGCCCGGTGCTCACCGCGGATCGTGACGATGCTGATCTCGCGAACTGGTCGGCAGATCTCGTGCAGGCCACGAATGGTACGTCGTTCAGCGTGGTTGTCGCATCGCCATCGGGCGGGGTGTACGCGCGCGGCGCGGCCGTCGCAGCGGAGGTCATGCATGCCGTCGCCAAAGCGGTTCCGGAGGGGAAGGGGAGCTTCCGCTTCGCTGCCGCGGCTAACATCCCCGCGGGAACACCGTTCTTCCCCGTCGGATGGCACGATGGGCCGAGTAGTCTCGCGATCGGTCTCGAAACAGCGGATCTCGTGCGCGACGTGTTCAGCAGCACGAGCAGCGCGGATGGCGCGCGAGTCAGGCTCACGGAGCGGATGACGGTGGAGTTGCGCGAGGTGGAGCGGATCGCCTCGGCAATCGCGGAGGAAGAGCATCTTGTGTACGGCGGAATCGACCCGTCGCCCGCACCGCTCGGCGCGCGCAGCATCGGCGCGGCGCTCGAGGCGTTGAGCGGCGTTCCCTTTGGCGACGCCGGCACGCTGCGCGCCTGCGCGGTGGTGACCGAGGTGCTCAAGAACCTGCCGGTGAAGCAGTGCGGCTACTCGGGGCTCATGTTGCCGGTGCTCGAGGACGCCGTGCTCGCGCAGCGCGCCATCGAGGGACGATACGGCCTGCGCGATCTCCTGCTCTTCTCGAGCGTGTGCGGCACGGGACTCGATGTCATCCCGATCCCCGGCGACACGTCGATTGAAACGCTCACCAACATCATACTCGACGTCGCGGCGCAGTCGGTGAAGCTGCGCAAGCCGCTGTCCGCGCGCCTGTATCTCATTCCGGGGAAGAAGGCGGGCGAGCACGTGCACGTGGACGATCCGCTGCTCAGCGATAGCGTCGTGTTTCGCGCGACGTAGAATCCCGGAAACTAGAGCTTCATCTGCCGCACCAGCGACTCGAATCGCGCGCGTCCGCGCAGGCCATCCATTATTGGATTCACCCGCAGGTACGCGAGCCATCCGCGTCGCTCATGGTGCGCGCGCTCCATCCAGTCGAGTGCGGCGTCCCAGTTCTCGAGTCCGAGATGGACGGTCGCGAAGGAGACTGGCGACACATAGCCGATTCGCGCTCGCGCCTCGAGCTCGGCCAGCTCCCGATGCGCGGCGTCGGGCTGGCCGGAGCGCGCGAGCACGTACGCGAGCGTCGCGCGATTGTACGGTCCCTCGGCCGAGAGGAGCATCGCCTCGCGAGCTGACTGCTCGGCCTCGGTCCAGCGGCCGAGCATCGACTGGCAGAGGGCGAGCACCCGGTATGATTCGTCGGCAGTCGGGTTCATCGCGATCGCGCGTTCGAGCTCCTCGCTCGACTCTTCGAAGCGGCGCGCGTAGTAGTTGAACCAGCCAATCGACCGTCGAATCGAGAGCGACGAGGGATCGAGGTCCGCGGCGATCCGGCCCTCGACGATCGCCTCGCCGTGCCGCGCGTGCGCCGCGAGCCAGAAAGCGTACCAATGGCGCGCGGTGGCGTATTGCGGATCGAGCTCGATCGCGCGCCGGAACTCGCGTCGCGATGCCTCCCAGTCCCAATCGTAGATGAAGAGACTCCACGCGAGCGACGCGTGCGATTCGGCGACCGTGTCGTCGAGCGCGAGCGCCTTGCGCGCGTATTCCTCAGCGAGCGCGAAGCCCTCGGCCACGTCCACATTGCGGTAGTCGATCTCGAGTGCGTAGGAGTCGGAGAGTCCCGCGTACGCTTGCGCGTAGTCGGGGTCTTCGGCGATCGCCTGCTCGAAATAGCGGATGGCCCGGTTCACGCCGTACTGCGTGCGCTTGTTCCACTCGTAACGGCCCTTCAGATACGCGCCGTACGCCGTGATGCTCGGTGTGCGACGCGGATTGGCGGGCGGCGCGATCTCCGCGAAGGACTTGGTTCGTAGCGTTTCGACGATCGTGTGCGCGATCTCCTCCTGAATTGCGAACACGTCCTCGAAGGTGCGGTCGAATCGCTCCGACCAGAGGACGCGGCCGCTGTCGGTGGAAGTAAGCTGCGTCGTGATGCGGAGCCGATGATCCGCGCGCCGCACCGTCCCCTCGAGTATCCACGCGGCGCCGAGCAGTGCGCCGATGGCGCGGATGTCCTGTCCCTTGCGATCGAGCGCGAACACCGACGTGCGCGACGCGACGCGCAGGCCGCTCACCTTGGCGAGAGCGTTGATGAGCTCATCGGTGATGCCGTCGCTCAGATATTCGGTGTCGGGTTCTGGGCTGGCGTTCACGAAGGGCAGGACGGCGATGAGACGACCGAGCGCGGGCGCCGCGGCCGGCGTGTCATTGGCTTCAGAGTGGAGCGCGGCGATGAAGTCGGTGACGGTGGGGAAACGATCCGCCGGATCCTTGACGAGCGCGCGCATGATCGCGCGCTCGATGCGTGAGGGAACCGTGGGCGCGCGCTCGTGCAGCGGCCGCGGGGTCTCGGTGACTTGCTTCGCCATGGTCGAGCGCGCGTTGATGCCACGCAGCGGAGGCTCGCCGGCGAGCATTTCGTAAGCGACGCATGCAAGGCTGTAGGTGTCGCTCTCGCCGCGCGGAATCTCCTCGCCGGCCGCCTGCTCAGGGCTCATGTACTCGGGCGTGCCGAGCACGATGCCGGCGTCGGTGATCGACTCCGACGCGGCGGTTCCGAGCGCGCGCGCGATTCCGAAGTCGGCGAGCACGGCGTGTCCATCGGTGAAGAGGATGTTCTCGGGCTTGACGTCGCGATGGACGAAGCCCTGGCGATGCGCGTAGTCGAGCGCTGCGCCCACGTCGCGAACGATGCGAAGCGCGTCGGCGAGCGGGAGCCTGCCGGCCTGCTGGATGCGCTTGCGCAGCGAGCCATCTTGTGCGAACGGCGTGACGTAGTAGAGAAAACCAGCGGCGGCGCCGGAGTCGAATAGAGGGAGGATGTGCGGATGCACGAGCTGCGCGGCGATCTCTATCTCGCGGAGGAATCGTACCTGGCCGAGCGCAGCGGCGAGCTCGGGGCGGAGGACTTTCACGGCGACGGTGCGCCGATGCTTCACGTCATCAGCAGCGAAGACGGTGGCCATGCCGCCGCTACCGATCTCCGTGCTGATGGCATACTGGTCGGCGAGCGCGGATTTGAGGCGCGGAAGCAGATCGTCCACCGTGCGCGACTCCGGTGAGGCTGCGTTTAGCCAGCTTGTGGTGGGACTCGTTACGTGAGAATAATCATGCGAAAGCCGGGACTCGAACCCGGACGGGTTACCCCACTGGATCCTAAGTCCAGCGCGTCTACCAATTCCGCCACTTCCGCGATAGCACGAAACGTTCAGAGTGGTAATATGGAGGTTCGGGAACGACACGCCAACATCGACGCGGAGTACGCTCCGATGGCTGCCAGCGCTCGCAGAATCGGCATCATTGCGCTGAGCGGCGTAATCTCGACGACGGGCGCTTGAGCGCAGGCAGTCACGATCTCCGGTCGCGTGACCAATGAGTCGGGTTCAGCGCTGCCCTCGGTCGGCGTCACGCTGAGAGCGATGGGACTCGGAGCGCTGACGAATTCGGACGGCCGATATTCGTTCGTCGTCCCGGCGACGCGCGTAGCGGGCCAAAGCGCGATTCTCTCCGTGCGCCACATTGGCTTTGGTCCCGTACGCGCATCACGACGGGAGTGATTGTCACGTGTCGCGCCCGTTTCATACATGCTCCTGATTGGGCGCGGATGTGGACGACACTCGATAGTGTCGAGGTATGGACCATTCCCGATCAGGCGTCGCTCAACAAGCGGCAAACGGGCGCCTTCGACATGCCTGCCTGGTCCTTCTCCGGCGAGAAGGACGCGCGAGGGCCCGAGTGGGACCGTGTCACAGTCGCATCACGGTTGCTGCGCGAGATCGATTCACTCAGCGTGCGCTGAATCCGCGTGCGGACAAAAAAATTCGCTCGGCGCGCATCTGCACGCCGGGCGAATTCCTTTCTGCCATTCCAACCAGCTACGGCACTCCGACCTAGTACCCCGGGTTCTGCGACAACCCCGGCGTCACATCGATCTCAGACTGTGGAATCGGATACAGCTCCTGAGTCGCATCGATTCCCATTACGTCCGGCGTGAGGCCAAGGCGATTGAGATCGAACCAGCGATCACCCTCGAGTGCCAATTCCAGCCGGCGCTCGGCGACGATCGCGTCGATTACCTCTTGCGTCGTGTGCGAGCCAAGAACGAACAGCGGTGCCTGTGCGCGAGCTTGCGTGCGGTTCAATTCTGCCACCGCTTGCGGCAAGTGACCGGTGCGCGCGAGCGCCTCGGCGTTGATCAAAACAATTTCGCCCAGCCGGAGAATCGGGAAATTTTCCGTGCCGGTGATCGAGCGATACTTGCTGCCGTACCTGCGACTTCCCGCGTATGAGATGTTCCATTGACCGCGAAGGTCGGACGGATTCCAGCCGCTTGACGTCCCGTTGAAGCCAGGCTGGTACGCCGTCATGAGATCCACCGTCGGACGGAGCAGGTACGTTCCGCCAACCGCCTTCGCAAAGTAGTCGTACGAGAGGAAGCTCTGCTGATCGGCGTGAACCCCGGCAATGACCTTAAAGATGTCTTCGGGTGTTCTGTTGCCGCTGGCCGTGAACAGATCCGGGTAGTTCGGGGCAAGCGTGCGTGGCGCGGGAGCGTCGGGATCATTCTCGACCGCCGCCGCTTCCGTCGCGGCCCCGCCGTAGTCTCCCTTATAGAAGAGCACGCGTGCTCGCAGTGCGTGGACTGCCGCGGTCGATGCGGTCGTGACCGAGGTGTCCTGGGAGATACCCGCCTGCGCCGAATCCAGATCCTTCTCGACTTGATCATATACCGCCGACGCAGGCGCCCGCGTTATCGACGACCCCGCGTTTGGATCCGTGGTTGGATGCAGGATGATCGGAACGTCGCCAAAGAACTTGGTGAGATCGTGATACATGAGCGCACGAACGAAGTACGCTTCGCCCATTAGCTCGTTCCGGGTATCCGTATCGATGTTCGTCAGAGCGCCCACTCGATCGAGTATCTCGTTCGAGCGATTGATGTTGTCGTAGAACTGCGCCCATATGCTCAACACGGCAGTGTTGAACACGGTGATCTGATTGTCGTCGATCTCCCCATACGACGTCGATGTTCCACTGAACTCGGCGTTGTCGGAGCTCAAGTCGCCAAGCTCCGGAATATCCGAGCCATAGTTGCTCAGGCTCTGAAGTCCGTGATACATGCCCGCCACCGCTGCGCGCGCCGACGCCGAATCGGTAATCGCGTCCGGAGTCGGGATCGTGTTCTTGGATTGCACATTGAGCGGTCCATCGCAGCCGGCGATCATTGCTAGCAACAACGCCGGCATCAGAATACGGTTTCTCATTGCTGATGTCATCCTGGCTGAGAAGTCATAGAGGCGAGTAGTCATTTTAGAAGTCGCCACTGACGCCGAGCGTGAACGTGCGCGCACGGGGATAGGCGTAATAGTCGGTGCCAAGATCGATGTTCGACGTGCCGTTGCTGTTCACGTCGGGATCGTATCCCGTGTACTTGGTGAAGGTGTGCAGGTTGTGACCGGACACGTAGAGCCGTGCGTTGGACAAACCGCGTGCGGCGAAGAGGCCAGCCGGCAGCTGCCAGCTCAGCGTGATTTCCTGAATTCTGATGTACGAGCCGTCTTCGATGAAGCGGTCCGAGATCACGCGTCCGCCAGAGGTACCATCGAAGCTCGCCCTCGGCTCGTCGGTGATGTCACCCGGATGCTGCCACCGGTTCAACGCGTAGGTGAACTTGTTGTCATATGCGTATCCGCCGTCGTCGGCGAAGATGCGCATGAGGTTGAAGACCTTCGCGCCGTCGGAATATTCGAGGAATGCGCGCAACTGGAAGCGCTTCCACCCGACCGTGTTGCCGAGTCCTCCCCAGTACTTCGGCTGCGGGCTGCCCGCATTGATGCGATCGGGCGTATACAGCGCGTCGCCCGTGGCCGGATCGACACCAAGGAAGTGCTGCACGTAAAACTCGCCGATCGGCTGTCCGACTGCCGCACGACTGATGTCGCGATAGTTGTCGCCCGGCACCGGCTGGTCTGCGTTGAGCTTCGTGACCTCGTTGTGGTTGAACGAGATGTTGAAGTCGGTCGTCCACGAGAAGCCATCCTTGGAGGACGGCTTGAAGTTCACCGTGTTCAGCCCGAGCTCGACGCCTCGATTCATCACGTTGCCGATGTTGTCGAAGAACGAGCAGTAGCCGATGGTGCACGGCAGCTGCCGGCTCGTGAGCAGGTCGGACGTGAGTTTGTGGTAGTAGTCCGCAATGACGCTGATCCGGCCGCCAAAGGGATACCAGTCGATACCGCCGTCCCACTCCTTCGTGGACTCCCACTTCAGATTGGGATTGGCAAATGCGAGCGGCGCGATGCCTGGCGTCGTGCCGTAGTTGCCCGACCCGTACGTCGCCAGCGATGCGAAGTTCGGGATCGACTGGTTTCCAGTCTTGCCGAAGCTACCGCGAAGCTTCAGCTGCCCGAACTTGTTGGTGAAATTCCCCATCCACGGCTCGTCGCTGATCACCCACCCGGCGGAGATCGCCGGGAAGTACCCCCAGCGATTGTTGACGCCGAAACGGGATGAGCCGTCGGCTCGCAGACTTCCCTGAAGCAGATAGCGATTCTTGTAGCTGTAGTTCGCCCGGCCGAAAAAGGATTCGAGATTGTTGTCGGTTGGTATTCCACCGAAGTCCACCAGGTTCGTCGCACTTCCGACGTACTGGAAATTCGGGCTGCTGAACCCTTCACCGCGAAGGAAGCTCGACTCTTCGTGGTTGTACTCGATGCTTCCACCGCCGACGACGGTGAGGTTGCTGCCCTCATCCGAGCCGCCCTGATAAGTGAGGTAGCTCTGCAGCAGATAGTGGTTCGTGTTGTCGAACGTGGTCTGCGCGACGCCATGTGCGCCGTACGCGTAGTTGCCCACCACGAGCGGCGAGCGCCACTGATCCTCGTGATCGTGGAGGATGTCCGCACCAGCGGTTCCGGTGAGCGTCAGGTGCGAGTTGAAGAGATAGTTGCCTTCGACGTTACCGAGAATGTGGTCGGTCACTTCCGGCAAGCGATCGTACGTCCCGATAGCCACCGGATTCGAGTAGACCTCGCTGTTGTTGCTCGGAGTCGTATCGGCGGTGCTCGTGAACGTTCCGTCCGGATTCTTGACGTGGTAGACGGCCGGCTGCCCGATGGCGTTGGTCACAATGCCGTCGTTGCTGTTGTTGCCCTCGATGCGGTCGTTGTTCTCGCGCGAGAGCCCGAGCGACGTCTTGAGCTGGAACTTCGAGGTCGCATCGTAATCCACGTTTACGCGAGCGTTGGCGCGATTATACGCGGAACCGATTACGATGCCCTGCTGCTTGAAGAACGATCCGTCTATCATGTAGCGGAGCGTCTCGGAGCCGCCGCTCAGCCCCAGATGAAGATTCGAGACGGGCGCCCTGCGGAAGATCGCGTCCTGCCAGTCCGTGCTCGTCGCATCGTCGATGCCCGCGAAGAACTGGATTCCATCGCCGTCATTGACTGCGCCCTCGTTCATGTACGTCACGTACTGCGTCGCGTTCATGAGCTTGAGCTTCGTGGCAGCGTTCTGGAATCCCGTCGAGAGATCGACGTGGAATTTCGCTTTGCCAGCCTGGCCGCGCTTCGTCGTGATCATCACGACGCCGTTCGCCGCGCGAGAGCCGTAGATGGCCGCCGATGCAGCGTCCTTGAGGACGGTGATCGATTCGATCTCGTTCGGATCGAGACCCGTGATTGCCGTGGGACCCTCGCTACCGGCCGGGAAGAGCTGCTGCGCCAGCGGATCGTTGGCGATCGGCACTCCGTCCACGACATAGAGCGGCTGGTTGGACGCGGACAACGACGCCGCGCCGCGGATGCGAACGCTGATTCCGGTGCCCGGCTCGCCAGAGTTCTGCGAGACCTGCACGCCGGGCGCCTTTCCCTGCAGCGCCGCGTCGACGCCGGCAACCGGCTGATTCTGCACGTCCTGCCCCGAGACATTCGTCACGGCGCCCGTCACCTGGGCGCGGCTCTGTGTGCCGTAACCGGTAACGACAACCTCCGATAGCGTCACCGACACGGCGCGAAGCTGGAAGTCAGCCGTAATCGTGCTGCCCTCGGTCGCCGTCACGCTGCGCTCGGCAATCGCATACCCCAATCGCTGCACCTTGAGCGACACCGCCCCCGCCGGAACCCGCAAGGTGTACGCGCCACTACTGTCCGTCAGCGCCCCACGCGTCGTTCCCACCGCGAGCACCTGCGCGCCCATCACCGGCTGTTGATTCGCGGAATCGCTGACGACACCATGAATCGTCGCCAAGCTCGCCGCGTCCTGCGCGCCGGCGCCCAGGCTCCCAACTGCAATCGAGAGCCCCGCTGCCAGCAGAGGTTTCCAGATAAAACGGGATAGCTTCATCGGCATGTCTCCATCGGGGATGATGCGTACCGGCCTCGCCCCGGCACTCTGGTAGTAAGCGCCGGCGCAAAACGGACGTGATTGAGGCCACCAATATTTCTTGGTGATCCTGCCTAAAAGGGGGGGCGTTACGGCTGTCCGCACGGTCAGGACAGTTTCGAGACACTCCAGTCGGGCGCCTCAAATGTTGAGTTTGGGAACTAATTCCGCAAGCATCATCACGCCGCTCGCTCCACTCCCGCCCACCTTCGCCACCGATATTATGTCGTACGCACAAAAAAACCGCCCGGCGCAATTGAGCGCCGGGCGGTTTTTCGTTCAGCTATTTCGGGTGGCACCTATCCGCCAATCCTCAGATTCACAACCCTCGTTCCCTTCTGCTGCGTGTTGTAGACCAGCAGACTCACCACATCGCCCGTCTTCAGCCTCGAGATCGAGCTGTCGAAGTCCGCCACAGTCCTTATCGCATGTGGCATCGGGTTGAGCACCTTCACAATCACGTCAGACTCCGCAAACAGCTTCTGGTACGACGGTCCGAGCGCATCAACGCTCATCACCACCAGCCCGCGCTGCGCGTCCGACAGCTCCGCGCGGCTCGCGCGGTCCGTGGTCATCGGCTCCACCGAGATCCCCAGCTTGTCGTAGCTCGCAGGCTTGACATCGGCACTGTCGCCGCCGTTGTCCTCATCGCTCCCGCTCGCCAACTGCGAATCGTTCGGCGCCTCCGCCAGCTTCACCTTGTACGAGTGCTTCTGGCCGTAGCGCATCACGTCCACCGATACCGTCTCGCCCGGCTTGTGGAGCCGGATGATCCGCTGCAGCTGCGCCACCCGGTCGATGTTCGTGCCATCGATCGCGATGATCACGTCGCCGGGCTCGATGCCCGCCTGTTCCGCCGGGCTGGCCTGGCCAGGAGTTCCGCCGCCAACCAGCGCGCCGCGAATCTCCTTGAGCCCCGCCGCCTGCGCGTCCTCGGGACGCATGTCGCTGATGGAGACGCCGAGTATCGCCCGGCGCACGCGGCCATACTGAATGAGGTCGTTCATGACCGTCTTCGCCAGCGAGATTGGAATCGCGAAGCCGTAACCCGAGTAGTAGCCGGTGCCGCTCGCGATGGCGCTGTTGATGCCGATCACTTCGCCCCGGCTGTTCACCAGCGGGCCCCCCGAGTTGCCGGGATTGATGGCCGCGTCGGTCTGGATGTAGTCGACGATTGCGTACTGGCTCGCGTAGAGATTGCG
>JANWLO010000084.1 GCA_025450815.1 Gemmatimonadaceae bacterium | reverse complement strand
CGAGGGCTCGATGGATGCCGGGAACATGCTCAAGCCGATGCTCGCGCGCGGCGAGTTGCGGGTGGTGGGCGCGACGACGCTCGACGAATATCGCAAGCACATCGAGAAGGATGCGGCGCTCGAGCGGCGCTTCCAGCCGGTGTTTGTGGGCGAGCCCACCGTGGCGGACACGATCGCGATCCTGCGAGGGCTCAAGGAGCGATACGAGGTACACCACGGCGTGCGCATCACCGACGCGGCGATCGTCGCCGCGGCGACATTATCGAACCGCTATATCGGCGACCGATTTCTCCCCGACAAGGCGATCGATCTCGTCGACGAGGCCGCATCTCGGCTGCGCATCGAGATCGACTCGCTGCCGCAGGAGATCGATGAGGTAGAGCGGCGTGTGATGCAGCTCGAGATCGAGCGCCAGGCCCTGCAGAAGGAGAAGGACGCCGCATCGCGCGAGCGGTTGGCGGCGCTCGAGCGCGAGCTCGCTGAGCTCAAGGAAAAATCGGGCGCCATGAAGGCGCAGTGGCAGGCGGAGAAGGAGTCGTTGAGCAAGGTGAGCACGATCAATCAGCAGATCGATCAGGCGCGTACGGAGGTGGAGCAGGCGCAGCGCACGGGCGATCTCGGGCGTGCGGCGGAGCTCGCGTACGGGACGATTCCGCAACTCGAGGCGCAGCTCAGGGATGCGGAGCAGGCGATCAAGCAGAAGCAGTCGAGCGGCACGCGCTTCCTCAAGGAAGAGGTGGATGCGGAGGATATCGCGGACATCGTCTCGAAGTGGACCGGCATCCCGTTGTCGCGAATGATGGAGAGCGAGCGCGAGCGGCTCACGAAGCTCGAGGACGAGCTCGCGCGGCGCGTGGTGGGTCAGCGCGAAGCGGTGAAGGCCGTGGCGGACGCGGTGCGCCGCTCACGCGCCGGGCTGCAAGATCCCAATCGGCCCATCGGCTCGTTCATTTTTCTTGGACCAACCGGTGTGGGGAAGACGGAGACCGCGCGCGCTCTCGCCGAGTTCCTCTTCGACTCCGAGGCTGCGCTCGTGCGCATCGACATGTCGGAGTACATGGAGAAGCACGCGGTGGCGCGGCTCATCGGCGCGCCGCCGGGCTACGTGGGCTACGAGGAGGGTGGACAGCTCACGGAAGCGATTCGCCGGCGCCCGTACTCGGTGGTGCTGTTCGACGAGATCGAGAAGGCGCATCCGGATGTGTTCAATATCCTCTTGCAGATACTCGACGACGGGCGGCTGACGGATTCGCAGGGACGCACGGTGGATTTCCGGAACAGCGTCATCATCATGACGTCGAACATCGGGAGCCAGTTCATTCTCGATCGTGGCACCGCGGACTGGGCCGAGGTGGAGACGCACGTGATGTCGGAGCTGCGGCGGAACTTCAAGCCGGAATTTCTGAACCGCGTCGATGACATCATCATCTTTCATCCGCTGGCGATGGGTCAGATCGAGCACATCGTTGATCTGCAGCTGGAACGGCTCAGGAAGTTGCTTGCCGACAGAAAGCTGACGCTCGATCTCACTCCGGAGGCGAAGCGCGTGCTGGCGGAAGAGGGATTCGATCCGGCGTTCGGTGCGCGTCCGTTGAAGCGGGCGATTCAGCGCTATCTACAGAATCCGCTGGCGCTGGCAGTGCTCGACGGCCGCTTCAAGGATGGCGACCACATTCTCGCGACGCGCGCGCCGGATGGGACGCTGGTGTTCGAGCTCGCGGGCCACGATGCGAGCACGAGCGAGGGTGCCGAGGCGCCGGGCGTCGCGGGCGCGGGAGCATCGCGCTGAGCGTGGGCGTGGAGCGCGAAGACGAGCGCTGGATGGCTGAGGCGCTTGTGAGCGCGCGCGAGGGTGGGGAAGCGGGCGAGGTGCCCGTGGGCGCGATCGTCGTGCGCGAGGGCGTCGTGCTCTCGCGCGCATCCAACCGTACCGTGCGCGATCAGGATCCTACCGCGCATGCGGAGCTGCTCGCGCTGCGCGCTGCCGCGGCGGCGCTGGGCTCGTGGCGGCTCGTCGACTGCACGCTGTACGTGACTCTCGAGCCGTGCGCGATGTGCGCGGGGGGTATCGTGCTGTCGCGTGTGGAGCGCGTGGTGTTTGGCGCGTGGGACGACAAGGCGGGGATGGCGGGTTCGGTGGGCGATCTGCTGCGCCATCCATCGCTCAATCATCGTCCCGAGGTACGCGCCGGCGTGAGCGGGGAGGAGTGCAGCGCGATTTTGCGCGAGATGTTCGCGCAGCGTCGTGCGCGTTCCGTTGACTCACCTCTGGTGCCCGAATAGCTTTTACGACTGCCTGGACAGGTGGCCGAGTGGCTGAAGGCACCGGTCTCGAAAACCGGAGAACGGGCAACCGTTTCGTGAGTTCGAATCTCACCCTGTCCGTGACGACACGGCGCTCGGCTTCCGTGGGTTCTCGAAGACCCGCGAGGGGGTCGGGCGCCGACGTGTGTAGGGAGCGTAAGAGAGTAGCAGGGACGGGTGGCCGAGCGGTTTAAGGCGCACGCCTGGAAAGTGTGTGTACGTTTATAGCGTACCGTGGGTTCGAATCCCACCCCGTCCGTTGGAGCGAACGCCCCGTCGATCTGTCGTGATCGACGGGGCGATTGCATATTCGGGCATGACGCATCGAGCTCGAGTCGCGCTGGTGATGTCGATGGCCGCCGCCTTGTCAATCGCGGCGTGCAGTGACAGCATGGCGCCGCGACCACCGCTACCCCCGCACTTCGCCCAGTATCTGGACTCACTGTACTTTGCGACGGTGAGCGACAGCACAATGACGGAGGACGTTCGCGACTCCCGCGCGTTCATGATCACGCAATTCGAGGTTGGCGCCGCCTTTGGCGCGCCTCCGAAGACCCTCACCGTCACGACGGAATCGGGTACGCAGCTGTGGATCGCATACGAATCCCTGTCGGTGGAGTCTCAGGAGCACGGCGCGTACATCAACTTCCTGGTCGCCGCTCGAGACCTGAGCTTTCGTACCTACATGTACATCGAATATGCGTCGGATGGATCCATGGACGTCGCTGTGCTCAATGACAATGACACCGTGCGCACGGGCTCGAGTCAGCGCGATGGCTCCTCCACCGTGTCCCTTGATGGAAGCCATGTGTGCCCGACGCCGGTTTCGTTGAACAATCCGATGATTTCCCTCGTGAATTGCTCCACCGCGAATTTCTTGAGCTCGGGATCGATTGTGTTCAACGACGTCCCGGGGCTGGAGCACGCGTACAGGCATCTCTCCTTTCCCGTGACGGCCTTCGAAGGTGAGCGGTTCTTGTACAACTAGCGCGTTACGATAGCAAAGCACCTCCGACAACCGCCTACACCTCTCTCATTCATAAACGGGGTACATGCGTCCCATGAATCGTGCGAAGCTCATCATCGTCGGATCGCTCACCATCGGCTCGATGCTCATCGCCTGCAGCGACAGCACGGGCCCTTCCGCGGTGGGCCTCGCACAGCACTTCGATACGCTCTACAGCGCCGCCGCAACGCACGAATCCATCGGATACTCAATTCGCGTTCAGGTCATCACCGATCTCGAGATACTTGCTGCGTTCGGCGCGACGCCACGCGACGTAAGCGTGAGCACGTCGAATGGCGTGGAGCACTGGAAAGGCTTCGAGTTTGCGATCGATCCCAACGGAGATCCGTTCGGATCCAACAATGTTCTCGCGCTCTATCGCGACTCGAATGCGCACACGGTTCTGGTCACGAGCTTCGCGCAGAATGGCGCGATCACGAGCGCGGCTTTGCTCGTGAACGACACGCTGCGAGTCATTTCGAGTGTTTTCAGCGGCAACTCCGCGCTCTCCCCGACGAACGATGCGTGTCCGGACCCTCCGCAGCTGGCGAATCCCGGACTCGTCCCTTACGTGCTCTCCAAGTGTACCTCGGCGGAATTCACAGCGTCCGCGTCGGCTGAGTTCGCGATCGGGTCAGACGTCGACGCAGCGCTGAGCCATCTGGCTTTCGGCTCCACAGGGTTGGATGGAGAGGCGTTCGTGTCGGGCTTCGGCTTTACGGGATCACACGTCGTGCACTAGGGGACACTCGGCCGCATCCGCCCTTAGCATCAGCACCACCAACAACAGGCAGGCCACGATGAACAAAAAATTCGCCAACATCCTCGAGACAGTCGGCAACACGCCAGTCGTCAGGATCAACAAGCTCGCGCCCGCCGGCATCAACCTCTTCGTGAAGATCGAAGCCTTCAACCCACTCGGCTCCGTCAAGGATCGACTCGCACTCGGCGTCATCGAGGATGCAGAGCGCAACGGGAAGTTGAAGCCCGGCCAGACCGTGATCGAGGCGACGAGCGGCAACACCGGCATCGGGCTCGCGATGGTGTGCGCGGCGAAGGGCTATCCGCTCGTGGTGACGATGGCCGAAAGCTTCAGCGTCGAGCGGCGCAAGCTCATGCGATTTCTCGGCGCGAAGGTCATCATCACGCCGGCCGGCGTGCGTGGCACGGGCATGGTCGTGAAGGCGGAGGAGCTGGCCGCGAAGAACGGCTGGTTTCTGACGCGGCAGTTCGAGAACGAGGCGAATGCAGACATGCACTCCCGCACCACGGCGAAGGAGATCGTCGAGGCGTTCGCGGGCGATCGGCTGGATTGGTGGGTGACCGGATTCGGCACGGGGGGCACGCTCAAGGGCGTATCGCGCGTGCTCGCCAAGGAGCGGCCGGACACGAAGATCGCCGTCTGCGAGCCGGCAGATGCGCCCATGCTCACCAGCGGTGTGAAGCAGGAGCGACGCGCGGACGGATCACCGGCGGCGGGTCATCCCTCGTGGAAGTCGCATCCGGTGCAGGGATGGAGCCCCGATTTCATCCCCAAGCTCACCGGCGATGCCGTAGAGGCGGGGAATGTCGATCGCATTCTCACGGTCACCGGTCCCGACGCGATGCGCTGGAGCCGGCAGCTCGCGCGCGAGGAGGGGATCCTCGTCGGCACATCGTCGGGCGCGACATTCGCCGGTGCGTTACAGCTGTGCACTGACGCGCCAAAGGGGACGACGATCCTCTGCATGCTCCCGGATACCGGAGAGCGCTATCTCAGCACGCCGCTCTTCGCGGACGTGCCCGTTGACATGACGGAGGAGGAGACCGCGATCGCCAGGTCGACGCCGAGCGCGCAGTTCCCCACGTAAGAAAAGCCTGACAATGTCCTGACGACTCGGGACATTGCCGTCGATCGGCGCGCGTCGCATGCTGCCCGCGCGCGCTCGCGCGCGCTCGTGCACGCCGACACTCGACCCCGACTAGGACCTCTTCGTGGTGACCGCGACTGACCCACCGTCACGGTGGGAAACGCCTTCCGCTCCCGCTGCGGCAGCGACGAAGCGAGTACGAATCGAGTCGATCGATATTGTCCGCGGCATCATCATGATCATCATGGCGCTCGACCACACGCGCGACTATTTCGGGATCCCCGGACAGAGCCCGACGAATCTCGCGACGGCGTCGGCCGCGTTGTTCCTCACGCGATGGGTCACGAACATCTGCGCACCCGTCTTCTTTCTGCTCACGGGAACCGGCGCGTTCCTTTCGTTGCGCCGCCGAACCGCGAGCAACCTGTCCGGCTTTCTCGTGACGC
This sequence comes from Gemmatimonadaceae bacterium, assembly GCA_025450815.1. GTDB lineage: Bacteria > Gemmatimonadota > Gemmatimonadetes > Gemmatimonadales > Gemmatimonadaceae > FEN-1250. The sequence continues at coordinate 9,032 of JANWLO010000084.1, read as the reverse complement.
GCGGCCTCTGGCTCATCGTGCTCGACGTGGTGGTGCTTCGCTGCGTTGCGTATCAGTTCAACTTCGACTTTCACGTGACGCTGCTGATCGTGCTCTGGGCGCTCGGCTGGGCGATGATCTCGCTCGCCGCGCTCGTTCGGCTCCCCGCGTGGGCGGTCACAGCGGTGGGCGTCGTGTTGATCGCGGGGCACAATCTCTTCGATTCCGTAACCTCGGCGAATCCACTGTGGCGAATCCTGCACGCGCCGGGATTCGTCGTGAGCACGCCGCCGCACACGGTGTTCGTCGCCTATCCGATAATTCCGTGGATCGGCGTGACCGCGGTGGGATTCGGGCTCGGGCAGATCTATCGGTGGGATGCCGAGCGACGGCGCGCAGTTCTCCTTCGGCTCGGACTCGGTCTCACCACCGCGTTCTTCGTCTTGCGAGCGCTCAATCGCTATGGTGACCCATCGCGATGGGCGGCGCAGAAGTCGACGCTCTTCACCGTGCTCTCGTTCCTCAACACGACCAAGTATCCGCCGTCGCTGCTTTTTCTGCTCATGACGCTCGGACCTGCGGCGCTCATGCTCTGGTTCTTCGATGGACGAACGCCGAGCGCTCTTCGGCCCGCACTCATCGTCGGGAAGGTGCCGCTGTTCTACTACATCATACACTTTCCGCTCATCCATCTGCTCGCGCTCGCAACCTGTTACGCGCGCTACGGAACAGGTCACTGGATGTTCGAGTCGCCGGACCTTGGCAATTATCCGTTCACGGCTCCGCCGGGCTGGGGATTCTCGCTTCCCGTGGTGTACCTGGTATGGGCATTCGTGGTGTGCGCGGTTTACCCGCTCTGTCGATGGTATGCTGCGCTCAAAGCGCGCCGAAGCGACTGGTGGCTCAGCTACGTGTGAAGCTATCTGTGAGCGGGCGCCAGGGCTCCACTGGCGCGACTGCCCTGAGCGCGATATCGTCCCGCAATAGCGGGGGCGCGGGAGCACGAGGTCCCCGCCCGCTCACCGCGGGAGAGACATGGCGGACGAACTGCCGGACGGATTCGATTGGCTCGAGTCTCCCGAGTTCCTGCAGCTACTCGAAATGCAAGTCGTCGATTCGGCCCGTCGCTCGAATTTGCGGCGTGTCGACGACGCAGCCATGGCGCGCATACGCTCGTGGTTCGCCGAGAATCGCCAGGGCGCGCGTGACGAGGAGCGCCGTCGCCCAGTGAGCCAGCAGCGAGGCCCGCACGACGCGCTCGGCTCGGTCGATCGACTCGTGCGGCTCGCCGCCGAGGGTGCACTGGCGACGGGTCACTCCACGCTACGCGAGGACGACCTCGCTGGCGTGTACGAACGGCACTACTGCGGCTTCTGGCCCGTCTGCTACCTTCGCCGATCCGGCGGTAGCACGGCGTCCGAGGAGACGACAGTCGTGGTGGGCGGTCCCGGCGACGAGCTCGCGGTGCGCATGCTCGAGATGGCGCGCGGCCGCGAGACGGCGTGAGCGTTCGCGTTCCGTAGGATTCGCGAGCGCCGCGTGCACGGGCCCGAGGACGGTACGTCGCGTCCCATCGATCCGCTGCCACCAGGACGGGCGGCCGCGACGCCGCCTGAGGCCCCGACAGAGGAAGACGCCGACCCGCCGAGCGCCGAAGGATCTGGATTCGTCTCCCCGCCGAGCGCGGCTCGCGATCTGGCCGTGGATCTGGTCAAGCTGTTCATCACCTTTGCCACCGCGGGTATCGCGTTCCTGGTCGGCGCGGTGTTCTCCGGAAAGATCATGCTCTCGGCGTCCACGATCATCGCGTGCCTCGTGCTCTTCGTGGCGAGCGCAATCTGCGGCATCGCGTTCATCATGCAGGCGGTGTCCGGCGTGCACGAGGGTCGCTACAACGTCACGGCGCCTTCGCCCACCTGGATTTCGTTCATCCAAATGGTGTTATTCGGCATAGGGGCAATGCTTCTCGGATGGCAGGCCATCAAGCGTGCGGGCGCGCCGATTGGTCAGCCGGCGACCACACAGATCGAGATCCGTGCGTCCGCCAGGCGGTGGACAATCGATACGGCCGGCGGGATCGCCCTCCACAAGGATCGCGGCGCGAGAGATGGCGGAACGGCGTCCCTTCGCATTCGCGCGACGAGCGATGGGTTGACGCTTCGCATCGAGCTCGACACCTCGAGCGCCCGGGCGACGGCGGCGCCGCCGCGCCCGGGAGTACGCGACCATGACCCCGCACCTCGCGCGCAATGTGCTCCCCGATTTCCTCTACGTACTCGATCTCGTTGGCGTGTCCGTGTTCGCGATCAGCGGCGCGCTCGAGGCGGGTCGAAAGCGGCTCGATCTCATCGGCGTGATGGTTCTTGCGCTGGTGACGGCGATCGGCGGCGGCACAATCCGCGACGTTCTCCTCGCGCGCCATCCGATTTTCTGGCTCGCCGATCAGACGTACATCATCGTGATCATAGCCTCCGCGCTCGCGACCGTCGCGTATGCAAGGTGGCGACATCCGCCTCAGGCGTCACTCCTCGTTGCTGACGCTCTCGGGCTCGCGCTGTTCAGCATAGTCGGTGCGCAGATCGCGGAACGCGCGGGACTTCCGTCGGTGAGCTGTGTGATCCTCGGCACCGTCACCGGTGCGGCCGGCGGCGTGGTGCGCGATGTGTTGAGCATGGAGATCCCACTCGTGCTCCGTCGCGGAAACCTCTACGCGACCGCGGCGATCATCGGCACGAGCGCGTACTTTGCGCTCGTGCACGGAGGGCTCTCGCGCGACATTGCGGCGATCGCGGGCATGGTGGTTATCGTCGCCATACGCCTGTCGTCATTGCGGTGGGGCATTACCGTGCCCGCCTTCGAGCTCTCGAACACGCGAGAATACGAGTCGCCGCGCGCGCACGATTCCGACGAGCCGTGAGAAGAATCGGATAGTCGCGCCGTTACTCCGGGTGCAACGCTCCACCGTCCGCACCTACTGCATCCCGGAGACTCCATGACATCCACGTCGTGCCACACGCCGCGCCCGCGCGTCATGCCGCAGGCTGTCGCGTTCCTTCTGCTGCTCGTCACCCTCGCGTGCACTACCACAGCGAACGCGCAGCGCAAGTCGCATCTGTTCAGCATCGGCCTCGGCGGTGGCGTCACCGTGCCAACGGGCGCCTACAAGGACGCCGTGAAGAGTGGCTTCAACGGGCAGGGCTATCTGCTCGTGCATCTGGGCCCGCTGCCGGCTCTGCGCTTCAATATCGGATATCAGAAATTCAACTATAAAGATGCGCTGGGTCTCAACGGCGGAACCTCAGCCATTCTGAGCGGCACGGGCGGTCTCTCGATCAACCTGATCAACGGACCCGTGCGTCCGTACATCACGGCGGGTCTTGGCGCGTTCGATGTTCGAAGCACCATCGATTCGACGACTGGCACGACAACGTCGAAGGTGAACTTTGGGATCGATGGTGGAGCGGGGCTCGCGTTCACATTCGGCCGCATCGATGCATTCATCGAGGGCCGCGTGCAGAACGTCTACACTCGAAACAGCGGCATCATCAACAAAAGGTCGATTCAGACCGTTCCGCTGTCCTTCGGGATTCTCGTGGGGTTGTAGGGCGCGAACATTCCGCGTGCCTCGTCGCGACAAACCGCGCTCTCGTCCAACGCCGCTGAGCTCGATTGTGCGTCATTCACCCCCGCTTCGATGCGTGACGCGGAACTTTACTCATCCGTCTCATAAGGAGATCTTAACGACCCTACCATTCGGGAGAACTTCCTCATGCGCTTATCCGCTCGTATGACTCTCGCGGCCACGTGCTGCACCATCGCTTTTGCCAGCGCGTGCAGTGACAGCACGAGCCCCAATACTCAGGATGCGGCGCACATCGCGGCGCACCTCGATTCGTTGTACCTCGCCGCGGTGTTAGATGGTGACACGTCGGGCGTATCCTCCTTTCGTCTCACTACTCTGAGCCTGCTGGAGCTCGCTCCGGCGCTCGGTGCACCCGCCAGTAACATCACGGTGACCACCGCGAATGGCACTGAGCACTGGAAGGGTTTCGAGCTCGAGGATGTTCTTGAAAGCGGCGGAACGCCGAACGATACGACGTATTTTGTCGTGGCGTATCGCGACTCGGATGTGCATACGGCGATCGTGGCACTGTACGATACGGAAGGAAATATTCAGGATGGCGTTCTGTTGACGAACGACACGCTGGGCGTCGTGCCGAGCGATGGCTCCGGCACAACTACGCGCACCTCGCTCGGCAGCACCTGCACAGAGCTCTCCTCCTCGCTCCAGAACCCGCAACTCACGAGCATCAACCCGCTCGCGTGCAACGCGGCGGCATTCGGCACATCCATGACGCTCGTGGTCCCGTCCGATCCCAGCGTAGACGCTGCGCTCACGAGTCTCTCGTTTCCGACTACGACCATCAAGGGCGTCCGCATCCTGGAGACCGGCAGCACCGGCGAGGCGGTAGTGCGTAGCCTGCGCGCCATGCTTCGCAAGTCCCGAGTCGGGAATCGCCTGTAGGCGCGCAGCTGCGTGATGAGGAAGACCCAATCGCTCATCACGCAGCCAGTCAGTGGAGTTGGCGCTTGGCAACCACTGCAAGCGCCTCTTCTATTGTCACCCCCTCATCCCGCCGCTCCCCCGCCGCCGGCCGGTATGCATTAGCTTGTGATGTTCGTCGGCCGACCTGTTTTCCAGGACGGCCGTTTCGATTCGACCACCCGGCACCCGCAATCCGTGAAATCACGATCACTCCGCTCCACTGCGTCACGCTCCCTCTTGCGCGGTGAGGAATGACCGCGTGACCGACCCCAATCAAGGAAGCACCCAGCCATCGCCCGACGATATTCCCGTCGCGCCAGGAATGGAAACCGTACTGGAAAACGCCGGCGTCTCGACGACGGGTACCTTCCGCGCGCCGCCCGAGTACGCTCCCGTCGACCGCCGCACAATCGGGATCTGCGCCGGCGCCGTCGTCGTCGCGATCGCAGCCGGACTTGCCGCGCAGCTGCTGATTCGCCTCATCGGCTTCGTCACCAACGCGACATTCTATCATCGCATCTCGTTCGCATTCGTTCCTGCGGGCGGCGGCACGCACAACCCGCTCCTCATCATCGCGATCCCGCTCGGCGGGGCCGTCATCGTCGGGCTCATGGCACGCTACGGCTCCGCTGCAATTCGCGGGCACGGCATCCCGGAAGTGATGGAGCGCGTGCTCTTTGGAGAGAGCCGCATCCCCGCACGCGTACTCTTCCTCAAGCCGCTCTCCGCTGCGATCGCGATCGGAACCGGCGGTCCATTCGGCGCGGAAGGCCCCATCATCGCGACTGGTGGCGCGCTCGGATCGCTCGCCGGCCAGATCGTGCGCATCACCGCCGACGAGCGCAAGACGCTGCTCGCCGCCGGCGCCGCGGCCGGTATGGCTGCCACCTTCGGCAGCCCAGTGAGCGCAGTGCTGCTCTCGGTCGAACTGCTCCTCTTCGAATATCGTCCGCGCTCCCTGATTCCCACGGCGCTCGCGGCGGCGGTCGCCACCGGCGTACGCGTCGCGTTCACCGGCACCGCGCCTATCTTCGGCATCGCACAGCTGCAGCAGCCGAGCGGCGTGGCGCTGGTAGCATACGCGGTGCTGGGTCTCATCATCGGCGTGTTCGCGGTGGGCGTCACGCGCTTCACGTACGGCATCGAGGATGCGTTCGAAGCCATTGGGGAGCGCTTCCACATTCATTGGATGTGGTGGCCAGCAATGGGGGCGATCGTCGTCGGCGTGGTCGGCATCCTGTCGCCGCGCACTCTCGGCGTTGGCTACGAGAACATCACGGATCTCATCTCCGGCGCTATCGTCGGTAAGGCGTTGCTCATTCTCGTTGCGCTCAAGCTAATCTCGTGGGCGGTATATCTCGGCAGCGGAACATCCGGTGGAACGCTCGCGCCGCTATTCACGATCGGAGCGGGGCTCGGAGCGTGGATCGGTGCGCAGTGTGAGGCGATCGTCCCGTGGCTCGGTGTCGATGCACACGTGGCTGGTCTCGTCGGAATGGCGGCGATATTCGCGGGCGCATCGCACGCGCTCCTCACATCGGTGGTGTTCGCGTTCGAGACAACGCGTCAGCCCCTCGGCATGTTGCCATTGCTCGCAGGGTGCACAGCGTCCTATCTCGTCGCGCTGCTGCTCGGCAAGCACTCGATCATGACGGAAAAGCTCGCGCGTCGCGGCGCCAGCCTGCGCACGGACTACACCGTCGACTTCCTCGGGCAGGTGCGCGTGCGCGACGTGGCGTCGCGCGACGTCGTGACGCTCAACGCGGCCGACACCGTCGGCACCGTGCGCGAGTGGCTCGCATCATCCGGATCATCCGTCACGCACCAGGGATTCCCCGTGCTCAACGCAGCGGGGAGGCTCATCGGAGTCGTCACGCGCCGCGAGCTGGTGGACCCGGCGCACGATGCCGCGAAGCCTGTTGGCCGGCTCGTGAGTCGGCCGCCCGTGGTTGTGTACGAGGACAACACGCTGCGCGACGCAGCCGATCAGATGGTCGCGGCCGAAGTTGGTCGACTGCCGGTGGTCGAGCGCGAAGCGCCACACGGACTCGTCGGCATCATCTCGCGCAGCGACCTGCTCACGGCGCACGCGCCGCGCATCGATGCGGCGAGCCAATTGCAGCCGGTGCGTGGATTCTCACCGTGGTCACCAAAGACGTAAAGATTTGCTTACATGCTTAGAAAAAGTTTGTGTGCATCACAGTCGATTGTAAGGAATCAGAAAGGAGATGGCCTCTAAGCTTCCATCTCCCTGGCGTGATTTCCCGAGCGACTCGACGGCGATGGACATTGGTGGCGTGGAACGCGCATGGCGGCGCGGATGGATGTTCGCGATCGGCGCGCTCTCGCGGGGCGACCGCGTCGCGATACCGCCCGACTGGAGCTCGCGCGAACTGTCCGGTCTGTTCATGCGCGCGCAGGGTATCGGTGACCTGATCCTCGCGACGGGCGTGATACGCGCGATCGCGGAAGCTCATCCGAACATTCAGCTCGACGTGCTCACTACTCCCGTCGCCGCGCCGGTGCTCGACTACAATCCGCACGTTCGGCGCATTCACGTTCTTCGCCGTTCGCCACCCCGCTACGCCGCGCTCGCTCGCGCCGTGCGCGCGGCACGCTACGATGTCGTGATCGACGGGAAAATCACGCGCGGCGCATCGTTCGTACGGAGCCCTGCGCTGTCGATGGTGTCGCGCGCGCCCTTCCGCATCGGCGTTGGTGGCGGCAACCACAAGCTCGTCTACAACCTGTGCGTCGACCGATTCGATCGGACGACTACGCACATGGTGGAGGGAAGCGCGTCGCTCGCGTCGCCCTTCGGCATCGATCCCGCCCGCACCGAGTTTCGCCCCGAGATCGTGTTGAGCGGCGAGGAACGTCGCCACGCCGAGCGCCAGTGGACGATCGCGGCGGCCGATCGCGACACGGCCGGCGCGCGCTGGCTCGTGAATCTCTCGGCGGGCGGCGCCGAGCGGCGCTGGCCGGACGACCGATGGATCACGCTACTCCGTCATCTCCGCGCCCGTCGACCGCGCGCCACGATCGCGGTGATCGGAATGGCGAACGAGTGGGGTGCCGTGCAGGCCGTCGCACGCTCCGCTGGCGCATCTGCCGTACCAGCCCCAAGTCTGCGCGACGCGCTCGCGCTCGTGGGCTCCACCCACCACGTCATCACGTCGAACACGAGCATCACCCACGCGGCATCGGCGTTCTGCATTCCGACGGTGCTGCTGCTCGAGCGCGGACACGATCAGTGGGCATCGTGGCGCACGCCCTCCGAAGTCGCTTATTGGAGCGGACCAACCGTACGATCGCTCGATGTGGGCACCGCAATCGCCGCGCTCGACCGTTTTCTCGTCGCACAGCCGGAGACAGCCGCGCCAGCGGAGCATCACGCCGGCGTTTCGCCGCTCTCCAGCGCGTCGTATCCCTTGAGCCGGTAGATCGCCGCAGCGAGAATCCAGCTCGCGACGAACAGCGCGATGATGAGGTAGCCGATCGCCCCGAAATTCCGGTTGAGCGACGCGATCGCGTTCCAGAACGCACCGCTGGCCCCGATACGATCACGAACGAGCCCGAGCGTCTCGATGCCGCCTACGAGCAGCGCGACGAGCACCGACACGAATGTGATCGTCATGTTGTAGTAGAGCTTCCGAATCGGCTTGAGGAACGCCCAGCCGTAGGCGCTCGACATCATGACGCCGTCCGCAGTGTCGACGAGCGACATCCCGGCGGTAAACAGCGCCGGGAAAACGAGAATCGACCAGATCGGCATCCCCTTCGATGCTTCTGCCGCAGAGATGCCAAGCAGCGCGATCTCGGTCGCCGTGTCGAAGCCCAGGCCGAAGAGAAAGCCGAGCGGATACATGTGCCAGCTCGTGCGGATCATGCCGAAGAGCGGACGAAAGATGCGCGCAAGAAATCCGCCGCCACTCAGCAGCATGTCGAGGTCCTCCTCGACGAATCTCCCACCAGCGCGTACGCGGTGGAAGGTGCGATACACGGACGCGAGCACGACGATGTTCATCAGCGCGATCGCGAGCAGGAAGAGCGCGGAGACCAGCGTGCCGATCGTGCTTCCGACGGCGCGAAACGCCGCGAATCTCCCAGTGAGGGCGGTTGCGGTCACGGCGATCGCGCACGTCGCCAGCACCACTACCGTCGAGTGGCCGAGCGAGAAGAAGAAGCCGACGCCGAGCGGTCGCTTTCCCTCCTGCATCAACTTGCGGGTGACGTTGTCGATTGCCGCGATGTGATCAGCGTCGATTGCGTGGCGGAGCCCGAGCCCGTACGCGAGTAGCGCTGCGCCGAGGAGCACCGGGTACGCGTGGAACGCACTGAGCGCCCATGCCCACGCGGCGAGATTGGCGGCGATGAGCGCGATGAAGAGCCGCGCCGCGCGACCGCGGAGCAGGCGGACTACCGACATTGCAGCGCGAACAACCGGGTCAGGCGCATCACTCCGATGGATGAAAGCCGTCGTCGCTACGCCGTGGCGCGCCGGCGG
>JANWLO010000083.1 GCA_025450815.1 Gemmatimonadaceae bacterium | reverse complement strand
GACATCCTGCCATTTGAGAAGGTCTCGGTGGTGAACATCAACACCGGGTCGCGTCTCGAGACCTACGTCATCGAGGGCGAGCGCGGGAGCGGGACGCTTCAGCTCAACGGCGCCGCGGCGCGGCACGGCGCGGCCGGCGATCACGTGATCGTGATCAGTTACGGCGACTACGAGGAGAGCGAGCTCGAGAACTTCGAGCCCAGGCTCGTGTTCGTCGACGAGAAGAACCGCATCGCGCGACCAAAGATCCGGCGCACGAAATAGGTCACGACGCCGAGGGCGTGTGGCTTCCGTTCTTCGGCTCGGCCTGCAGTATCTCATCGAGGCGCACACACAGCACCTCGAGATCCACCGGCTTCTTGAAGAACGCCTTCGCGCCCTCCGAACGCACCGTCGCCGGCAGCGTCAGGTCTGTGGAGCCGCTCAGCACGACCACTGGAATCCCCGATGTGCGCGCGGACGCCTTCAGCCGCTTGAGCGCCCCCAGTCCGGTGCCAGCGGGCATGTTGATATCGAGCAGCACTACGTCCGGCTGCTGCTGCACCGCGAACATGACCGCCTGCATCGCGTCGCGAGCAATGGTCACCGTGTAGCCACGCGTGGACAGCGTGCTGCTCAGTATCGACGTCATCAGCGGATCGTCGTCCGCAATCAGAATCTTGAAGCCGGGCATTAAATATCACTCATGAAGGAAGCTGCGCTCTCGGTGCATCGTCCGTAGTACACATCTGCGTAACTCTCACTGGATCTTAGTTGCCCTATGACTATAGCGACAGCGCACGATGACATTGGCGACGCGGATGCCCTCAAGCGCCTGGAACGTTTCGGCGGGCTCAAGCTTCGCGAGGAGCTCACGACACTCTTTCTACAGGAGGCGCCCGAGCGCATCGCCTCCGGTCGTGCGGCGCTGGCCGCCGGTGATGTCGCTGGAATTCGCGCGATGGCTCATGCTCTCAAGTCGAGCGCCGGGCAGATGGGAGCTCTTCGAGTGCAGGCGATCTGCGAACGTATCGAGTCGCCTGACCATTCGCCGGATTTTGCTGGTGCACTGTCCGATCTCGACGAAGCACTGTCGAGCTACCGCAGTTGGCTCACCACCGCTTTCCCCAGACAAGAGTCGCCATGAGACGCGTCATGATCATCGAGGACAATCTGGACAATCGGATGCTGCTGCGCGCCATCCTCGACGAGTCGTATGCGGTTACCGAGCACGCGAGCGGCCCCGAGGGGATCGCGGCGCTCGTCGTCGATGACCCGGAGATCGTGCTGCTCGACATTTCGTTGCCAGGCATGGATGGCGTCGAGGTGCTGCGGCACATTCGCGCCGACCCGTTTTCGCGCCAGCTGCCGGTGATCGCGTTCACCGCGCACGCCATGAGCAACGATCGCGAGAAGTACCTCGCGCACGGCTTCGACGACTACATCACCAAGCCCATCGTTGACGAGTCCATCCTGCTCGGCTCCATGGCGCGCCTGCTCGATCGCATTCCCGCGTGAACGTGGAGCGATGAACGTTCTCGTCGCGGACGACAGCGCGACGACGCGCCGCGTGCTCGAGATGGCCGTCGAGTCGCGCGGACACGAGCTGCACTCGGCGAGCGACGGCGATGCGGCGTGGGCCGCGTTCGTGGCGGATCATCCACCACTCGTGATCCTCGACTGGCAGATGCCGGGGATCGACGGGCTCGAGGTCTGCCGCCGCATTCGCTCCTCACCGTTCGCGCGCGACACCTTCGTGCTCATGGTCACGGGGCGCAACGAGGGCGATGACGTCGCGAGCGCGCTCGACGCCGGTGCCGACGACTATCTCTTCAAGCCGTTCGAGCCGCCGCTCATCGTCGCGCGGATCGCGATCGCCGAGCGGCGCATCGAGCAGAACCGGGCGCGCTGGGCGGCTGAAAAGGCGCTCGCGAACGCGCGCTGGATGGCGGGGATTGGCCAGACAGCGCTCGCGGTTCAGCACGAGGTCAACAATCCCCTCGCGGCGCTGCTCGGGAACGTGCAGCTGATGCTGATGGACGACGCGCTCTCGCGCGACGTTCGCAAGCTGGCGGAAGAGATGCTCGAGCAGGCGCGCCGCGTCGCCGCGGTCGTGAAGCGGCTATCGGTGCTCGAGGCGCCGCGCACGGTGGAGTACCTCACGGGCGCGCCGATGATCGATCTGTCGGATCCTCCAAAGGAGTGACGGGCGCGAGAGATCGGACGTGCAATTCGCCGAATCCTCGCCATTCGCGAGCATCAACCAGCGGCATAAAGTTCCGTCCGGAGAGCGCATCTCGTTGATCGGCATGATGTTCTGAAGGTGGAAAGTCTTGGCATGGGGCTCGCTTTTGCTCCCCTGGCAAGCATCCACCTTCGCCCGGACTTCGTCTGAAAACTCTCTCGATCGAGCAGGCCAACGGGGAGGTTCTCCTCTGGCAGAGCCGCATCCGGCTGGGCTTCGCGCTCCTGATCGCCTCGATCGGCGTCGCACTGCTCGCGGCCGACGCAGTGCCGCGCCTCTCGCCATCGAGCGTGGCGGCGGTGGTTGCCTACGTGCTCGTGACGGTGCTGCTCACCGCGCTCGTGCGGCGCACAGGCGAAGCGCAGCAGGGCGTGGTGCTCGCGACGGTCGCCGCGGACGTGCTCTTCGTATTCGCGATCGCGGGAGTGGCGACGCCGCCCGAGTACTATGGGCGCTCGCTCCTCTTCGGCTTCGCGATCCTGCATCTGAGCGAGTTCTACTTCGGGCGCAAGGTCGCGTGGGGCGCGCTCGCGGCGATCATCGCCGGCTATATCGCGATGATCTGGAACGTCACGGGCCCCGGCCGACCGCTCGGCTGGCCGCAGGAACTGTCGACGCTGGCAGTTTTTGCGCTAGCCGCGACGTCATTCATCGTGCACTACGGGTCGTTCAAGGAGCGGTTGCACCGCATCTCCACGCTCTTCGAGCGCGCGCAGGAGGGCGACTTCAGCGAGGAATACGACCTCGCGAGCGAGAAGCGTCCCGATGGCGTGACGATGGTGGGCCGAGCCTACAATCGCGTGCGCGCGCAACTCGCGAATCTGGTGCTCACCGATCCGCTCAGCGGTTGTCTCAACCGCCGTGGGCTCGAGCAGCAGCTCAAGCGCGAGCTTGCGCGCGCGGCGCGCACGGGAAAGGACGTGGCGTTGCTCGCGCTCGACGTCGACTACTTCAAGGAGATCAACGACAGCTGGGGACATCTCGCCGGTGACACGGTGATCCAGGAAGTAGGCGAGCTGCTGCGCTCAGTCGCGCGCGGCGGCGACTGCGTGGCTCGCACTGGCGGTGACGAGTTCACGCTGCTCCTCCCCGAGACGTCGGCGGCGGGCGCGTTCCGGCTTGCGACGCGCGTGCGCGAGGCGGTGAGCCTGCATCGCTTTCAGGGTGTGGCGAAGCTCGCGGTTTCGGTGAGCATCGGACTCGTCGCGGATCGCGTGCACGATGAGAACATCCTGCACGATCTGCATTCGCGTGCGGACGAGGCGCTCTACGCCGCGAAGGATGCGGGTCGCGACCGGGTGAGTATCTGGACTCCAAACCTGCGAGCGCTGGCGGTGACGCGAGCGGCGCGCCAGATCGCGCAGGCGAGCTAGGCCCTCGGTGGGGATCGAGGGGAGGGGACAAGCTGTGAGCTCATGAGTTGATCGCTGTGAGGCCCGAGATTACCGGCGCGAGCATCGCGAGGCCGGGCCTGGATCGAGAAGGGGAAGGCGGGCTCGAGCCATAAGGTTGTGAGCTGATGGCTTTCAGCCTCAAGCTCGCTCGGACGACACTACCGCGCATCCCTTGCGCCTGACGGAAAGGGATGCTTGCGAAGGGGCGGTAACGGCTTGCATCTCGGAGCTCTCAGCTCTCGAGCTACCTGCTAGGGCTCGCCTTCCGCCCGCTCGATGCACACATGCATCGCCATGCAGGCGCCGAGGTCCATCCAGAAGAAATCAGTCGCTCCCCACCGGCACTAGCATCATCCCTTCACTCACCATCACCGCACTCCCGCCCACGCGCACCGCCGTAATCTCGCCATCCACCTTGTCCACCTCGAGCTCGAGGATGCTCGGCCGCTTGATCTCGAAGCCCTGCTCCACCACGTAGGTGAAGTTCCCGCTCGCGGCGCTCTCTCTCGCGCCGAGGTAGCCGCCGAGTGCCGCGACCGCCGAACCCGTCGCCGGATCCTCGATGATCCCCTGACCAGGCACGAACACACGCGCGCGAATCACGCCGTCGCGCTCCGTGTCGCGCGCGAACACCATCACATCCGGCGCCCAGTACGACTTGAGCGCCGCGTCCCACTGATCCATGCGCACCCGTGCGCGTCGCACCGCGTCGAGGTCGCGAAGCGGGACGATGAGAAATGGAAATCCGCACGAGATCGACTGTGGCGCCGTCATGCCGCCCAGGATGTCCGGCGGGTCGAGCGACAGCATTTCCGCGAGGTGGCTGCGGCCCGGCGGCGGCGGTCCTGTTTCGGGAAGCTTGGCGACGGAGAGCTGCGCGAACCCCGGCAGTTTGAACTGGCCCCGAATGAGCACTGGCACCGGCCCAACGCCCTCCTCGAGCACGATGCGCGTTTCGCCCGACAGCGGAATCTCGCCGAGCGCTGCGAGTGCGAACGCGCATCCCACGGTTGGGTGTCCGGCGAAGGGCATTTCGTACACCGGCGTGAAGATGCGTACGCGGCGTGTGTGTTTTGGATCCTCGGGCGGATACACGAACACCGTCTCCGAGAGATTCAGCTCGAGGGCGATGCTCTGCAGCGCACCCTCCGGAATCTTCGTGGCATCCGGGAACACGGCGAGCGGGTTGCCGCCGAACGTCCGATCCGTGAATACGTCGAGTGTGTAGAATCGCGCACGCATTGAGTGCGGGGCCGTGGTTGCCATCCGCTACTCGGCTCCCATGAACGGGTAGCGATAGTCGTGCGGAGGTGCGAGCGTCTCCTTCACCGAGCGCGCGCTCACCCAGCGGGCGAGATTCAGCATCGAGCCCGCCTTGTCGTTCGTTCCCGACGCGCGCGCGCCGCCGAACGGCTGCTGTCCGACCACCGCACCCGTAGGCTTGTCGTTGATGTAGAAGTTGCCCGCGGCGTCGCGCAGCGCGAGCATCGCGGTTTGCACCGCTGCGCGATCGCGCGCGAAGATCGAGCCGGTGAGTGCGTACGGCGACGTGCGGTTCACCGTCTCGAGAATCTCGCCGAACTTCGCGTCGGGATACGCGTACGCGGTGACGACCGGGCCGAAGATCTCCTCGCACAGCAGCCGATATCCGGGATCTTTGGTCTCGACCAGCGTCGGGTCGACAAACCATCCCGTCTCCCCGCGCGCGGTTCCGCCGGCGAGCACCTTCGCGTTCTTCTTCGCGTCGTCGAGGTAGCCCGAGATCTTGTCGAACGCGCGCTGGTCGATCACCGCGCCCATGAAGTTCCGGAAGTCGCGCACATCGCCGACCTTGATCTCCTTCATCATCGCGATCACGCGGTCGCGCACCTCGCCCCAAAGGCTCTGCGGAACGTAGATGCGGCTGGCGGCCGAGCACTTCTGTCCCTGGTACTCGAATCCGCCGCGGATGATCGCGACGGCGAGCGCTTCGGTGTCCGCGGACGGGTGCGCGACGATGAAGTCCTTGCCGCCCGTCTCGCCGACGATGCGCGGATAGGCGCGGTAGTTGGCCGCGTTCGCGCCAATCTGCTTCCACATCAGGTTGAACACCGTCGTACTGCCGGTGAAGTGCAGCCCCGCGAACTCGGGGTGCGAGAGCGCGGCGTTCGAGATTGCGATCGCGTCGCCCGGCAGGAAGTTGATCACTCCCGGCGGCAGCCCGGCTTCGGTGAGCAGCTGCATCACGTAGTACGCGCTCAGCATCGCGGCGGGCGCCGGTTTCCAGATCACCGTGTTGCCCATGAGCGCGGGCGCGGTGGGGAGATTGCCGCCGATCGCCGTGAAGTTGAACGGCGTCACCGCGTAGATGAATCCCTCGAGCGGGCGATAGTCGGTCTGGTTCCAGATGCCCTTGTCGCTGATCGGTTGATCGGCGTAGAGCGCCTCTGCGAAGTGGACGTTGAAGCGCCAGAAGTCGGCGAGCTCGCACGCCGCATCGACCTCGGCCTGGAACGCCGTTTTGGATTGGCCGAGCATCGTGGCTGCATTGAGCGTGGCGCGCCATGTGGTGGAGAGTAGCTCCGCGGCGCGAAGAAACACGCCCGCGCGCTCGGCGAAGGGCCAGTTCCCCCAGTCGGCGCGCGCGCGCCGGGCGGAATCGATGGCGAGCGCGACGTGCGACGCGTCGCCGCCGTGCCAGTTTGCGAGGACGTGCCGGTACGCGTGCGGCATCGTCACCTGTGCCGTGACGCCGGTACGGATCTCGCGACCGTCGATGACGATCGGGATGTCGGCGTGCTCGCTGGCCATCGACGCCAGTCGTGCCTTGAGCTCGGCGCGGTCCGGCGTGCCGGGAGCGTAACTCTTCACTGGCTCGTTCACGGGCGGCGGCGTGCGGCGGTTGCCGTTGAATCCGAGGATGGTACCGTGCGTGGGTTCGGCGGTGCGAATGGGCTCGGACGTAGATGGCGCCGGAGCGGGCTTGGCGGGCGCGATGGTTGGCGACTTGGTGACGACAGGCATGACGACGATCGCTATTCTAGAGGAGCGCTGCGAGGCACGAAGCTGAAAAGCTGCAAGGCGCACGCCGTCACACGCAAGCTCTTTACACGAGGACCAATGCCACTATTGCTCGGCGCCCACACGATCGACAACGGCGGGATCGACATGGCGGCTCGTCGCGCCGGCAATGCCGGAATGCGCGCGCTCCAGATTTTCACCGCCATCCCCAAGTATTACGGCGACAAGCAGTCGATACGTCCCGAGAGGGTCGAGCGTTTTCGCGCCGGGCTCGACGCCGCGGGGATCGCGCCGGAGCACGTAGTCGTACACGCCGCGTACGTGCTCAACACCGCGACGGCTGACGATGAGAAGTGGGGCCGCGCGCGCGACGGTCTCGCCAAGGAGCTCGAGCGCTCCACCGCGCTCGGCGTTGGCGCCGTGTGCTTCCACCCGGGGGCGGCGACGGGGCACGACCGCGAGTCGGCCGCGAAGCGCGTGGCGAAGGCGATCACGCACGCGCTCAAGACGGTGAAGGGAAATACGCGGCTGCTCATCGAGAATACCGCGGGTGCGGGGCTCACCATGGGGCGCACGCCCGAAGAGATCGGCATGATGCTCGCCGACGTGCCGGACACGCTGCGCGAGCGCACCGGCTTTGGACTCGACACCTGTCATCTGTTCGCGGCGGGACACGACATCACCGCGTCGAAGAGCACGCTCACGAAGATCATTGACGAATTCGAGACCGCCGCCGATGGGCCGCCGTCGTTCTTCCACCTGAACGACAGCGAGGGCGCGCTGGGATCGAACAAGGATCGCCACGTTTTGCTCGGCGACGGCAAGATCGGACGCGAGGCGTTCGGGTGGCTCCTCGCGGACAAGCGGGCGAAGAAGGTGCCGCTCATCCTCGAGACGCCGCAATTCAACCACGACATCGCGGACGACGATGCGACGGCGGATGCGTTCGACGTGAAGATGATGGAGCTGCTGGAGGGGATGGCGGGGAGGAAGTAGCGGGTGGCGCCCTGCTCGACTCCATCGCCAGTTATCCGGATTGTCTCATAGCAGGTTGCTGAAAAAGGAAGAAAAGGACAACAGAGGGACACAGAGGCACAGAGTACACGGAGAGCCGCAGAGGAAAGCGGCAGGGAAGTCTGCCATGGAAGACTTAAGTCCTACTCCTCTGTGTCTCTCAGTTCACCTCTGCGACTCTGTGTCGAGCAGTTTCTGGTTTCTTAGCACCCTCATGGCGCTCAATCGCACTACGCGTCGGGAAAATCTCTCCCCAAGCAAGCAAGTACGTAATCGCGAGCGGTTTTCGGAGAGGCCGACAGCTCCGCGACGTGAGCCCGTTTGCGCGCCTTCTTGATATGATAGTTCAGCTCGGACAGCCGATCTTCGTACGCGGATTGTGTAAAGAACCACGTGATAGGGTTGCGAATTCTGGGCGGCCGCACAAAGAGATCGAGCGAGTCGTCGGCGCGAAGCTTGCCGGCGGGGAGATTATACTCTGTTGCGAAAATCTCGAGAGCTCGTTCGAGATCGTCGTCACTCACATCCACAGGCAGCGAGAATTGTTGATGCAGCTGTTTCGCTGAGAGCACCTCTCGATCCTGAAAATGCTGCAGTACAGAATCGAAGCAGCCCATGGGTGTGCCCTCGCGTGAGATTCGTCGATATCAAGGCGATGCCGAAGTCCGTCCCGCGCGCTATCCTGCCATCGCCATCGTAACCGTCGGTGTCGCGCGGCCGCTCCACCGAAAGCGGTACGTCCGTCCCTTGCGCACGTTCATCACGAGTGCGGGACGAAAGCACGCGATGCACGTGCCCCTGTCGCGCCGCACACTCGGATAGACGACGCCGAGCGATCCTGCATCGAGCAGCCGCGCGGCGAGCGTCTGCGACGGCACATAACTGTCCGGATCGAGGCACGCGGCGAATGCGGGCGCCGTGCGAAGATCGTGGAGCTCGCAGCTGAAGTCCGCGTGGTAGTCGTCGAACGTCACATCGTCGTCGAACCGCCCAATTTCGGCCAGGTGTACCGTCTTGTGGAACGCGACCTCCGCCTGCGCCGTGCGTACCTCGAATGCGGCGTACCACGCGCCGCGATCGGGCGAGTTGAAGCGGCTGCCGAGCGGATGCGCGTGGGTGAATGAGGCGTTGACGATGCGGTAGTAGGGGACGCCGAACAAAAGCTCGTGCACGCCAATACCGGACAGCAGATCGTTCTCCGCGAGGAGGCGGTCGTTGGTGGCGTTGTCGAGATCGAAGAGATCTGCGAGCTCCGCGTCGTCCGCCGCGAGCGACGCCAGTACGCTGCGTCCGCCGTCGCGATACTGCGAGGGGACGAGGCGGTGGGTGTCGTTGCGGCGGACGAGCGCGGTGGCAGGGAGCGCGTGCGAGGGTGTCACACGCCGCCGCGTCGCGCATCGAGCAGCCGTCGCACGGTCTGCATCGCGGTGACGCCGCCCTTGAGCATGTAGGCTAGGGGCGTGCTACCGCCGAAGATGCGATTGGTGTTGGGGAGCTGCACCCACTCGTCGGCGAGCGCGCGGCCGTTGAGGATGTTGAGCGCCTTGAAGATCCCGACGAGATACGAGATGCGGAGCAGCCGGTCGGCCTCCAGTACTCGCTCGGCGGGATTCTTTTTCATGGCGTAGAACGGCCCGTTGCTGACTCCGCCGAGCAGAGTGCGTGCGTCATCGTCGCGCACGCTCCAGCGGTCCATGAGCCGGAAAAACGCCTTGGCCGCAGAGGGGCTCAGCCGTTCGCGGGCCGTGGGCGACGCGAGGTCGACGAGCGGTGACGGATCGTATCTACTCCCGGGGTAGCTGCGGGCGGCCATGTGGATAACTCCTGATCAGGAGAATATTAACTCCTGATCAGGAGGATGCAATCTTGTTGTCCTCTGCCGTTACAAAGATTTGTGCATGATTTTCGCAACTGTCCGCCAGCTGTCTTCAGGAGGATATCGTGAACGCCATGCATCTGGACAGCGGGCTGGACTCAGCGCCGCCGCTCGAACCCCTTGCGCCATATCGCCAACGCAATCGTGCGCTCGTTGCGCTCGTCTGCTTGCTCGCCGCCTGCTCGAGCGACAACAACCGCCAGCCCACCTCGCCGACGTCGGCGGTCGTGAACAGCTTCAGCGTTGCCGCCAACGACAACAACGCGCTATCCGCAATCGGAACTCTCGATGTGGCGAACGCCGATTCCGCACGCGTCGTCTACTGGAGTGGAAGCGACGCGAAGGGTTCGACGCCATACGTCACCGATGTCTCTTCAGGACGGCTCGTGGTGCTCGGACTGCGCCCGGAGACTGAGTACAGGCTCTACGCCGAGGCGGTTGGCGGCGGTGCGAGTACGACATCGGACACGGTTACGTTCACGACCGGCGCGCTGCCGACTTTCCTCCAATCGGTGAATCTCTCGAGCCCCACGCCGGCGAGCTTCGGCTACATCTTCACGGCCATATGGGACGGGAGCACCGCGTACGCGACGGCGTTCGACTCCACCGGCCGCGTGGCGTGGTATCGCGCGTTCCCCGGCGGCCTCCCGGCCGAGGAGATCAAGCAGCAGGCGAACGGCGACATCACGGCCGTGCTTACGACTTCGCATGGCGGCGAGCCCGTGCCGGGGCGGGCGGTGGAGGTTGCGCCCGACGGGAGTCTGGTGCGCACGTTCACGGCGCCGGACGCGTCGTATATCGATGGCCACGAGTTCTGGCTGCTCTTCAACAACGGCGCGTACGACGGCGCGCTCATGCTCGCCTACACCCAGCGCCACCTCGATCTCTCGGCGCACGGCGGACCGTCCGACACGCTCGTGACCGGACATCAACTTGTGCGGCAGGACGCGAACGGCGATCAACACGTGGTCTTCGACGCGTGGGACCACTTTCAGCTCACGGACAACGTCGAGCCTACTTCGGGCCAACTCGACTTCGATCACCCGAACGCGATCTCGATTGCGCCCGACGGCAACTACGTAATGTCCTGGAGAAATCTGGATGTCATCACGAAGATCGACGCGACCACCGGTGCGCTCATCTGGACGCTTGCCAGTCCCTTCGCCGCGCGCGCGAGCGACTTCACGATCACGGGGGATCCGCTCAACGGCTTCAGCGCGCAGCACAGCGTGCGCGCGCTCGATAACGGAAACATTCTCGTCTTCGACAATGGGACGAAGCACGCGCCGTCCGTGAGTCGCGCTGTGGAATATCGGCTCGATGCGGGCGCTCACACCGCGGCAATGGTCTTTCAGTTCAGGCACTCGCCGTCCATCTACACCTCCTTCACCGGCTCGGCCCAGCGATTCGCCAACGGAAATACGATGATCGGGTACACGTTCGGAAGCCCGACTCTGGTTGCCACCGAGGTGACGCCCGCGGGCGCGGTCGTGTACGAGGGGACGCTGGTCTCGGGGGGCTCGCAGACGCCGTACCGGTTCACGAAGATTCGATCGCTCTATCGGTACGAGGCGCCGTAATCATTCTATTGCGCGCTGACTCATTCCGCTGCACTCAAAATCTTGCCGTGAGTCGGCTAACATCATGTGGTGAGGTGACTTGCGTTTGCCCATTGCTTTCGGTATTTGTTCGGTTTATCGTGCGTTCGTTAGATGCATCATTCGAACGCATGGAGTTGTCCGATGGCGAAGGCTGAGTTTGGTTACGACCTCGAACGGTACGCGCCAGTCGCGAAGCGCATCACCCTCTTCTACGAAAGATTCCCCGCCGGCCGCATAATCACTTCCCTCGTCGAGCGCGACGTACGCACGGTGATCTTCCGCGCCTCCGTCTACCGCGCCGCCGATGACGTGCGCCCCGCCGCTACCGGCTGGGCGCTCGAACGCGAGGGCGACGGCGACGTCAACGCCGTCGCGTGCCTCGAGAACACCGAGACCTCTGCCATCGGCCGCGCCCTCGCCAACCTCGGCTTCACCGCGAGCGCGGAGCGGCCGAGTCGCGAGGAGATGGTCCGTGTGGCGCGGGCTCGCCAGGCTCCGTTGCGCGTCGCGCCCCGCGCACCCTCTCGTCCGCTCCAGGCGCATGCGGACTCCCTCGGCGATCTGCTCTCGCTGCTCGCCATCGCAAGACTCGCGGGGATGCGACCCGCGCGCGCGGCGACCGCGAGCGCGCGACTGCTCACCCGTCCACCCACCCATGCGGAGCTCGAGCGCATCGGAAGTCGACTCCGCGCGTGGCTCATCCGGCAGCGCGATGCGGCCGTGTAACCGTGCGGCGTCTTCAGAGTGACGAGCGAAACGGGAGGCGCGACGAGTGAGCGACGGGGATGGAACGGGCGGGGATCGTGGGGCGCGGCTCGCCGCGCGAATACGGTGGCGGGCGACCGGCGACATGGAGCTGGTCGCCGCCGTGCGACAGGGCGACTTCGAGGCGCTGCGCGAATTCTACTCGCGCTTCGAACCGCTCCTCGCGCGATACGCCTCGCGCGCCGGACTCGCGTTCGAGTCGTGGGAAGACGAGGCGCACGACGTTCTCTGTGACGTCGTGCTCGCGCTCCTGGCCGGCGACGCGCGCGGCGATGTTCGCTCCGTGCACGCGTACGTCATCCGCGCGTTCCGCAATCGGATGCTCGACGCGCACCGCGCGGCCGAGCGCCGCGACGCACGAGAGGCGGACGAGCGCATGGTGCTCGAGAGCTGCTCGGAGTACGCGATTCGGCAGAGCGCCGGCGCTCTCGCGGATGCGCACGGGCCATCGCCCGCGATCGCACGCCTCGCGACAGTGCTCGACG
>JANWLO010000082.1 GCA_025450815.1 Gemmatimonadaceae bacterium | reverse complement strand
TGCCAATTCGCGATCGGGTAACTCCACATCACCGAGAGGGACACCTCGCAGCACGACCCGATACCGCATTGTGCCCTCGATCGAGATTTCAGTGGATGGCTAACGTCTTATTCACTTGCGAATCGTTTGCCCCTTCACCCTAGTCCCCCGCACTCTTGTCCGCAATATCCACTATCCACCCTCTAGCCGATCCGCCGGGCTCCTCACCCCTAACCGCCCCCGATTCAACACGTGCGTGTAAATCATCGTCGTGCTGACGTCACTATGCCCTAGCAGCTCCTGCAGCGTTCGAATGTCGTAGCCATCCTCCAGCAGGTGCGTCGCGAACGAGTGGCGCAGAGTGTGACAAGTCGCCCGCTTCGCCACACCCGAGTCACGTACCGCCCTCTGCATGGCGCGCTGCACCGCCGTCTCATGCAGATGATGCCGCCGCTCGCGTCCCGATTCGGCATCCCGATATCGACGGGCCGCTGGAAACACCCACTGCCATGCGAATTCCGCGGCCCAGCTTGGCGCCTTTCGTTCCAGTGCGTCCGGTAGCGCCACGTGCCCCGCATTCTCGGCCAGATCGCGCTGGTGCAGCGCGCGAACTTTCACTAGTTGCCTCTGTAGCGCGTCACGGGCCGACACAGGGAGCATCGTGATCCGATCCTTGCCGCCCTTGCCTCTCCGCACACGTATCTCGTTGCGCTCGAAATCGATGTCCTTCACGCGCAGTGTCAGGCACTCCATCAAACGCAGCCCGGAACCATAGAGTATGAGTGCCACCAGCCGCGCCGTGCCGCGCAGTTCCGCGAACAGCGCTCGCATCTCGTCCCTGGTCAGCACCGCAGGAAGTCGCGTCGGCGTGAACGATCGCAACGCACGCCGCAGATCGCCGGTCGCGATGCCGAGCACCTCGCGGTACAGCAGCATGAGCGCGCTGAGCGCCTGCATTTGCGTCGACCGCGAGACGCCCTTCTCCGCTGCCAAATAGGTGAGATACGCAACGATCTCCGGCTCGCCGAGCTCCGCCGGATGGCGGGTGCCGTGATATCTGATGTAGCGGAGGATCCAGCCCAGGTATGCTTGCTCGGTGCGCGGGCTTAGATGGCGCGCACGCATGTGGCCCTTCACCTGCGCCAACAGTCGCGGCCTTTCTCCCGTCATACTCCGTCACGATGCAGGTATCGCTGCCAAAGGCTGCATCGTGGCACGCGTCCGTCAGCAATCCATCATCCTTTCATCCTTGCGACCAGCCCCATGCCCCTCCCCCGGCGTCTCCATCGTCAACGTCCCTGACGTTCAGCTGCGAACGCACCTGAGGAATTTCAGAGTGCGTTCACGACAGTTGGTGCGTTCGTCAGCTGGAACGGCGGTCTAGCGGTCACGAGCCGCGCCACCTTCCCCTTTCTCGACTACGAAGCCCCCTGGACTTCGAGACGCAGTCGGGATCAACGAAAGAGCGGTGTCCATGTAACGGCGCGCCAGTCGACCGAGTCCGTCGAAAATCCGGCGATCACGCCCGAGTTGTTGATGCTCGCCGCCCCGCTCAATTCCCCGCCGGGCAACCGTGCCTCGATTTCTCTGATTCCGGTTGCTGCGGTCCAGGTCCACGCTCGGAACAGGCTTCCGTCTCCAATACCCGCACCGCCGACGATCTGGCCGTTGTCGTTGATGCCATTTCCGAGCACCTCGACAGCACCGAGGTTTCCGAGATCCGTGTAGCCCTGGCGCGGCGACCAGAGCCACGCGCGAGAGATCAGGCCGTCCGTCACCATGCCGAAGGCCACGAATGATCCGCGCTCGTTGATCCCTCTCACGGAGAACGCGCCGCCGTCCGGTGCGCCCACATCCTGCATTCCACCCCTTTTTGTCCACACATAGAAGTGATTGACGTTGTCGATCGTGGTGCTCACGCCGGCGATTTCCCCTCGTTCATTGATCGCTCTCGCATCACTGAATCCACCACCGAGCTCTCCCAAATCTTTCATGCCTCCTCCTCGCGTCCAGACGAAGGCATGCGAATCGCCGTTCGCGGTATACGCTCGACCCGCTACTTGCCCCGCGGAGTTCACCGCGAAGCCGCGGCTTCTGGATCCGCCGAGCGTCCCCATATCGAGTAGCCTCGTCGATCCGGCGGGACGATAGAACGCGTGAAGCTCCCCGGAGGCTGTGAGCGACTCGCCAGTAATGTCCCCTCTGTCACTAATTCCGTGAGCTTTACTAAGGGGGCCTCCAAGTGTTCCGAGACTGATCATACCGGCTTTCTTCGTCCACACGAATGCAGTTGTGTCTCCGGATGCGGTTGTACTGCTGCCCACGACATCGCCAGGCTCATTGATGTGTTCAGCGTTGCTGTAAGTTCCGCCGAGTGTGCCGAGAGGGTGAATGGTGTATCTCTTCGAAGCCGAACCTTCAACGACGGAGGCGCTGACTTTTGCCGGGTGCGGCGTGGTTGGTTGTTCACACGCGGCGAGGACGAGAAGCGCTGCAGGAGCCGCGATCCAATGATTTCTCATATTTCACCTTTGCGTCAGCTTTGGCCATCTGAAGGGACTACCGGAGTGTGCCGATCCCTGTCGCGCGCACGATACGCGCGGTGGCAATACGCTAACCCGCAGTGGTGAGCCCAAGTCATACGTCAAATGACGTAGTTGGACCTTAGCAGCGGCTGATGCTCCGCGTACGCTGTTATTTTCGTCGCCTTCCGTGCTCGACGACGCCAGACGATTCTATGTGGTCTTCCCCCACCCTCCTCCGCCCGGCGTCTCGATCGTCAATACATCCCCAGCCACCATCTCCACTCTGCATTTCGACGCCAGCGCCCGCCCGTTCAACAAATTCCTTCCCACCGCGCCGCTCTCCCCACCCTTCGCCCCCGCCGGCGCCCGCACGCGACGCTCCGTCAGCAGCGTCACCGTGCACCGCTCCAGCGCGCGATACCTTCGCACCACTCCGTCGCCACCCGCGTGCTCACCCGCCCCACCACTCCCTCTGCGAATCGCGTACTCCTCGATCCGAATCGGATATGCCCACTCGAGCGACTCGATCGGCGTATTCCGCGTGTTGCTCATCCCCACGTGCACCGCACTTTGCCCTGCCCCTGTCGACGACGCGCCCTGCCCTCCGCCGAGCGTCTCGTAGAACGTCCAGCCCTCGCCGCCGAACGTGATGTTGTTCATCGTCCCCTGTCCTTGCGCGGGAACATCCAATCCCGCATTCGCGAGCGCAGCAAAAATCGTATCGGTGATGCGCTGCGACATCTCGACGTTGCCCGCCGCCACCGCCGCCGGCCATTGCGCATGCACCGCGCTCCCCCGCTCCGCGATGATCTCGATCGCTCGCGCGATGCCGTCGTTCGTCGGCACGTCGTCGGGCAGTAACGTCCGCAGCACGAACACCGCCGCCGCTCGCGTGACTGCCATCGGACAGTTCACATTCCCCCGCACCTGCGGCGACGTGCCCGCAAAATCGAGCACGAGTGTGTCGCCACGCGTACGAACGGCGACGCGCACCGCCACCAACTCGCTCGACATTCCGTCGCCCTCGAGCGCGTCCGCCGCCGCACCCGATCGCGCACCCAGCGCGCGCACCGCCGCACGCGCACGTCGCTCGGCGTAGTCCATGAGCGCACGCCCCGACACATCCACACGCGCCCGTCCCTCGCGCTCAACGAGCGCCCGCAGTCCGTTCGCGCCAGCCGCGCACGCCGCCATCTGCGCGCGCAAATCGCCTCGTCGCTCGCCTGGCGTGCGCACGTTCGCGAGAACCATCGCGAGAACATCGTCCACCATCGCACCGTCTCGCCAAAGCACCACGGGCGGCAGAATCAGCCCCTCCTGCACGAGCTCCGACGCGCCCTGCGGCATGCTGCCAGGGCTCATCCCTCCAACGTCCGCATGATGCGCGCGCACAGCCGCGTAGCCCACGATCTCTCCGCCGAGATCGACGGCCTCCACGAGCGTGAGGTCCGGCAGATGCGAGCCGCCCGCATACGGATCGTTGAGGATGACACCATCCCCGGCGCGCGGCGAGCGCTCGCGCACCGCGCGCACTGACTCCGGCATCGCACCAAGGTGTACCGGAATGTGCGCGGCCTGCGCCACCATCTGTCCGCTCGCATCGAACAGTGCGGCCGACGCGTCGCGACGCTCGCGAATGTTCGGCGACAGCGCGCCGCGCACGAGCACGCTCCCCATCTCCTCAGCGATCGCCGACCACGCGTGACCCATCACTTCGAGCTCGAGCAACTCTTCGAACGATGACGCGCGCGTCGCGTTCATGCGTCACGCTCCATGAGATATCCGCCAATCGGCAACGCGCGCGCGGTCCATCCGGCGGCGACGAGCATCGTCGCATCGGTCAGCGCGACCACCGCAGGACCGCGATGAACTTCCTCCGACGCGTGCGACGACACGAGCGACGGCTCGCGCGCGTCGCCCATGACCGCCACCCGCGCGCCGACAACTTCTATCTCCTGCCCGAGTACGAATCCCATGCGCTTCTCGTGCTCCACTCCGAATCGAGACGCGAGCGCCACTCCCTCCTCTCCCGGCGCGAACGGAATCTCCAGCTCGTGGCCCTGCCCAAGGTATCGCGCGCGCAACCAACGCTGCGTGGTGCCACGACTGCCGCGACCGGCCCCCGCTCGAGCGACGAGCAGCGCGTCGAGCTCGCGCGTGTCCGCCGCCGTCAGCAAGTGCGCGCGTCGCATCACGCTCGCGAGCGCGTCGCGCCGCGCCGGCGCAATCGCAAGACCGAGCGCGCTCAACACCCCCGCGAACGGCGGGACGAGCACGCTCCGCACGCCGAGCAGCTCCGCGAGCGCGCAAGCGTGCAGCGGACCGCCGCCGCCGAACGCCACCAGCGCGCACCGCCGCGGGTCGACGCCGCGCTCCACACTCACGCGCCTCAACGCGCGCGCCATCGCCGCGTCCGCCGCCGAGATCATCGCGCGCGCCGCACGCTCGGCCGACACTCGGAGCGCGACCGCGAGTCGCCCCACCGCCGCGCGCGCCGCCGCCGCATCGAGCACGACGACTCCGATCGTTCGCGCCGTGAGCGCACCGAGCACGATCTGCGCGTCCGTCACCGTCGCTTCGATGCCGCCGCGTCCGAACGCCGCCGGCCCGGGCGTCGCGCCCGCACTGCGCGGGCCCACGCGCAGAGCGCCGCCGTCGTCCACCCAACCGATGCTGCCACCACCGGCAGATACTGTCTCCACGAGCACGCGCGGCAGCGCGATCGGCACGCCGGCGATCGAGCCGCCACTCTCCATGAGCGGCTCGCCGTCGAGCACGAGCCCCGCATCCGCGCTCGTGCCACCAATGTCGATCGTTAGCACATCCGGAAATCCAGCCAGACGCGCGACGTAGGCCGCGCCCGTCACGCCTCCCGCTGGACCCGACAGTGCGAGCGCCGCTGCCGATTGCTCGGCGTCCTTCGCCGCGCGCATCCCTCCCGACGACGTCATCACCGAGAGCGCGGGATAGCCCTGCTCCCTCAACCTCTCCCATAGACGCGCCAGGTATCGCGCCACTCCCGGCCGCAGATACGCCTCCGCCACCGTCGTCGCCGTGCGCTCGTATTCGCGAATCTCGGGAAGCACGTCCGACGAGCACACTATCTCCGCATCGATTCCCGCCGCGCGCAGCCCCTTCGCCAAAACACGCTCGTGCGTGTCGTCGCGATACGAATGCAACAGCGAGATCGCCACCACCTCCGGCGCCGCCGCTCGCACCGCCGTCACCGCCTCGGCGATCGCGTCTCGCGTGAGCGGCTTCTCGATCGCGTACGGCGTGATGCGCTCCGTCACCGATACGGTCCACGACGGCGGCACCAGCGGCGCCGGATGCTCGCGCGT
>JANWLO010000081.1 GCA_025450815.1 Gemmatimonadaceae bacterium | reverse complement strand
GCTATCCCGACGAGACCACGGAGCTCTGTGATCTCGTGCTTCCGGATCACCATGCGATTGAATCGTGGGGAGACGCGCAGCCGCTTCCCGGAGTGATCTCGCTGCAGCAGCCGGGAATGGATCCTGTTTACGACACGCGCGCGACGGCGGACGTGCTGCTCGCCCTCGCCAAGACGAATCCGAAGCTCGCGTCAACACACAGCTCGCCGAACTATCGGGAGTGGTTGATCTCCCGCTATCCCGGTGGTACTACAGCGTTTACGACGGCTCTGATAAAGGGGATTGGCAGCGGTACGATCGCCGGTGAACGGCCTCGCCGCGCCGCCGCGCCCACCACGCGGTCGGCCGCGAACATCGACGGCACTTCAGGTGATTTCTACCTCGTCGTCTATCCATCGCCGCTCCTCGAAGATGGCAGCGGCGCGAACAAGCCGTGGCTCCAGGAAATCCCCGACCCCGTCACCAAGATCTGCTGGCAGTCGTGGATCGAGGTGAGCTCCGTGGCGGCCGAGCGTCTTTCGATCGATTCCGGCGATATCCTCAAGGTGGATACGGCGTCGGGGACGGTCACCGCGCCCGCCTATGTCTATCCGGGACTCCGCGCCGACACCATCGCGATCGCGTTCGGTCGCGGCCACACGGCGTACGGCCGCTACGCGAAGGATGTCGGAATCAACCCGGGCGATCTGCTCCCCCTGACCTTTGACGCGCGCTCCGGCGCTATGGCGTGGACGTCGACCAAGGCAAAGATCACGAAGACCGGCGACTTCACGCCGCTCGTGAGCACCGAGGGATCCGCGCGCCAGCACGGCCGCGGAATCGCACGCGCCGTCGAATCGCGCGATCTCGGCATGGTGCCGCTGCCACGCGACACCGTCGCCGCCGGACCCGAGCCGAAATCATTGCCCGGCGATGCGTCGCACGAATTTCTCCCCGGCCTTCGCGCGCCGGTGGCGCAGGATGCACAGGGCGACCTGCCAAGCGACGACAACCTGAAGGGGATGTACGATCCGAAGCACTGGAGCGGGATGGCCAATCGCCGCTGGGCGATGACGATCGATCTCGCGCGCTGCACCGGATGCTCCGCCTGCGTCACTGCGTGCTACGCCGAGAACAACATTGCGACGGTGGGTGCGCGGCACCAGTCGTCGGCGACGGCGGGGCTCGAGGGACAGCCGGGCGCAAACATCCTGCGCGGTCGTGAGATGGCCTGGATTCGTCTCGAGAGATTCTACGAGGGCGGCGAGACTCCGGGCTCCGAATACGAGACGCGCTTCGTCCCCATGCTCTGCCAGCAGTGCGGCAACGCGCCATGCGAGCCCGTGTGCCCCGTCTACGCGACGTACCACTCGCCCGACGGGCTCAACGTTCAGGTCTACAATCGTTGTGTGGGCACGCGCTACTGCTCCAACAACTGCCCGTACAAGGTCCGCTACTTCAACTGGTTCGGGTACGGCGAGCCGTTGCGCCCCCAGTACGCGTGGCCGGAGCGAATGAACTGGCAGCTCAACCCCGACGTCACCGTCCGTGGGAAGGGCGTGATGGAGAAGTGTACGTTCTGCGTGCAGCGCATTCGCGAAACAGAGCATCTCGCGAAGATGGAGGGACGCGCTGTAGAAGCTGACGAGTTCACGACATCGTGCGCGCAGGCATGCCCGTCGCACGCCATCACCTTCGGCGACGCGGCGGACCCCACCTGGTCGGTCACCAAGATGATCTCCGACAAGCGCGCGTACCACGTGTTCGAGGAGCTCAACACGTTCACCGCGGTGGTGTATTTGAAGAAGGTCAATCACTCGGCGCAGCCCGCGCCGGCGGAAGGGTGAGCCGATGAGCACCATGGCTCCCGACCGCGTCGAGCTCAGACCGGACAACACGGCCACGGCTGATGTGCAGCTGCCGGCCATCAAGAGCTACACGCAGGCGACGGACGAGATTCTCGACACGCTCCACGTCACGAAAGCGTGGTTCGCCGCGCTCGGCGTGGCGGTGCTCTGCTTGCTCATCGGCGGCATAGCGTGGGCGTACCAGATTTACATGGGGCTCGGCGTCGCCGGCTATCGTCCGCCAGTGATGTGGGGTGTCTACATCATCACCTTCGTGTTCTGGATCGGTATCGGGCACGCAGGGACACTGATCTCGGCCATTCTCTATCTCTTTCGAGCCGGCTTCCGCACGACGATTTATCGGTGCGCCGAGGCGATGACGGTGTTCGCGGTGATGACCGCGGGATTGTTTCCGATTCTGCACCTCGGCCGCCCCTGGAAGTTCTTCTGGCTAATTCCGTATCCGCACTGGCGTCTCATCTGGCCGCAGTTCAAGAGCCCGTTGGTGTGGGATGTATTCGCGGTCCTCACGTATCTCACCGTCTCGGCGACCTTCCTCTTCATCGGCCTCATCCCCGATCTCGCCGTGTTGCGCGATCGCGAAACGAATCCGGTGCGCAGGCAGATTTACGGGATGCTGTCGTTCGGATGGAGGAACTCGGATCGCGAGTGGCGGCACTTCGCGCGCGCGTATCTGTTCCTCGCGGCGTTTTCGACGCCGCTCGTGCTGTCGGTGCACTCGGTCGTGTCGTTCGACTTCGCAATGGCCAACCTGCCGGGGTGGCACACGACGATCTTCCCGCCGTATTTCGTTGCCGGCGCGATCTTCTCCGGAATGGGGATGGTCTTCACGATCATCATTCCGATACGGCGCTGGTTCAAGCTGAAGAAGTACGTCACGATAAACGTCCTTGACGCCGGTGCGAAGCTCTGCCTCTTCACGTCGCTCGTGGTGGGCTGTGCGTACATCACGGAATTCTTCGTCGCGTGGTACAGCGGCAGCGAGATCGAGCAGGCCTACTTCTGGAATCGAGTGTTCGGCCAGTGGTGGTGGGCCGCGTGGATCATGCTCACCTGCAACGCGATCATCCCGCTGTCGCTCTTTTCGCAGCGGCTTCGCCGGAACACGACGTTCCTGTTCACGCTCTCGCTCTGGATCAACCTGGGCATGTGGTACGAGCGGTTCGTGATCATCGTGCCGTCAATGTCGCACGAGTTCGAGCCGTGGAAGTGGGGACCGTACGCGCCGACGTACGTCGATTGGGCGATTCTGCTCGGCAGCTTCGGCTGGTTCTCGATGTGGTTCCTGCTCTTCGTCAAGCAGCTGCCGGTACTGGCGATCGCCGAGGTGAAGGAGATCGTGCCACCGAAGATGCGACATTCGCACAAGGAGCCGGACCCTGAGGGGCACTCGATTGCCCCGGGGCTCATCGGCTCGTACGAGGTGCGGTGATGCGAGGGATCGTCGGAGTGTTCCCGGAGCTCGACGCCACGGTCGAGGCGGTCGAGGAGCTGAAGAAGCTTCGGTTGGGCGATGTGACCATCTATACGCCGACTCCGCGCCACGAGTTCGAGGATGTGATAAAGCATCCGCCGAGCGTGGTGCGGCGCTACACGCTCATCGGTGCGCTGCTTGGCTGCACGTTCGGCTATTGGATTCCGATCTGGATCTCGGATTACTGGCCGCTGGTCGTCGGCGGCAAGCCGATCGCGTCGTGGGTGCCGTACACGATCATCAGCTTCGAGTTGATGGTTCTGATCGGATCGCTTGCGACCGTTCTCGGGCTGTTCATTCACGCGGGCATACCGCGCATTACGCACACGGTGGGATACGATCCGCGATTCAGCGATGGCGATTTCGGTATTTGGGTGGAGTGCCGGCCGGACGAGCAGGAGCAGGTGCGGCGCGTGTTGCGCGAGAAGGGCGCAGCGGAGGTGTCCGGTGATCGGTAGCAAGCTGACGCGCATCGTGCTGGTCGTGCCTGCGATTTTGTCGCTCGGCGCCTGCCAGTTCCTGACGAATGTGTTTTCGGATTTCAAGGATCAGCCGCGAATCGAGCCGTGGGAAGCGGAATACGCGGGCAATGACACGACGCCGTTTCGCCCGGGTGGCTCGGACACTTCGTTCGTGCACTACTCGGTGCCGATCACGGGGAATACGGTGCCGGGCTACGTGGTATCGTACGGCGGCAGCATGACGGCGGCGCCTGGCGCGGTGCCCAACCCGGCGGTCGTGGACTCGATGGCGAACGTGCCGAATCCGCACGCCCCAACGGCGCTGTCCCTCGACAACGGACGCAAATATTTTCAGATCAATTGCGCGGTGTGTCACGGTGTGGCGGGGAAGGGCAACGGTGCGGCGGTGCGCTTTGGCGTACCCGCGCCCAATCTGCTCGGCCCGGCCACCAAGGGACGCACTGATGGCTACATCTACGGAATGATCCGCAACGGTCGCGGGCTGATGCCGAATTACGTGCGCATCGAGGACGACGATCGGTGGGACGTCGTGAACTACGTGCGCGCGCTCCAGGGAGCGTTGCCGGGCGTGGTCGCGGACACGTCGCCAGCGGGCTACCCTGGTGAGAATGGACGCATGGTGCCGGGCTACACGCGCACGGCGCCCACGCGTCCGGCACCCTATCGCCCACAGGACATGGACGATCGTCTCAAGGAGCCAGCGGCAACGCAGGCGCCTGCTTCCGCCAAGCCGGAGACCATCAAGTGAGCGCGCACGAGGAGCTCGTTCCCTCGCGCGAGGAGATTCTCCGCGCCACCGATCGTCCGCTTCCGCGATCGTTGTTCGTCGCGTGTCTGACGCTGGCCGCGATCGGCATTCTGGTGTTCATCATCGGCGCATTCACGGAGTCCGGTCACGATCGAGTGTGGCAGGCGCTTCACGTGAACTGGCTCTTCTTCGCGACGGTTTCGCAGGCCGGCATCGTTTTCGTAGCCGTGCAGCGAATCACCACCGCGCGCTGGTCGCGGCCGATCGTGCGGTTCCTCGAAGGATATGTAGCTTTTCTACCTATCGCGTTCCTCCTCCTCATCGTTGACTTCCTCGGCGCGAAGCACATTTATCCGTGGGCGACGCAGCAGCTAGTGGAGCCGGAGAAGCAGCTCTATCTGAACCCGTTTTTCCTGATCGGGCGCGATCTGCTGATCTTCGGCGGCATGTCGTTGATGAGCCTCTGGTACATCTATCGCTCCGTGCGGCTCGATGTGGGGCTCTCGCCGGAGTCGGGCGCGGCGTGGGCGCGCGGAATTCGCGAGCGTATGCGGCGCAACTTCCGCGACGAGCGCCGCGAGATCCACTCCACGCACTCTATGCAGGGGAAGCTCGCCGTCTGGATGACGCTGGGCTTCGGCTATCTGTATTCGGTTCTGGGATGGGATCTCTCGATGTCGCTCGATCTCCACTACGTGAGCACGCTCTATTCGTGGTGGTGGTTCATGGGCGCGTGGCTCGGGGCGCTGATGAGCTGGTCGCTGCTCTGCATGTGGTGGCGCCGCTATCTCAACATCTACGATCTCATCAAGGAAGTGAAATTCCACGATCTCGGAAAGCTCTGCTTCGCCTTCACGGCGTTCTGGGGCTATTTCACCTTCGGCCAGTATCTCGTGAACTGGTACGGCAACATGGGCGAGGAGACGCACTGGCAGCGACTGCGCCTCATTCAGCCATATCTCGCGTTCGGGATGGCGGTCGTCTTCCTCATGTTCGTACTTCCGTTTTTCGGACTCGTGTCGCGAGCGGCGAAGGTGTATCTGCCGACGTTCATCGGCTTCGCACTTTGCAGCCTCGTGGGCCTTTGGCTTCTTCGGTATCTCGAGGTCTATCCGAACATCTACGGTGTGACGCCGACGCTGACCTTCGGCGTGTGGGAAGTCGGAGTCACGCTCGGCTTCCTCGGGATGTGGGGCGCAAGCTATGCGGCATTCATGAACGCGTTCCCGCGTATGCGCGTGACGCTCATGACGAGCCCATACCGCGATGAAGTCCAGGTGCCGGTGAATGCCGAGACGATGGAGCCGCTGCCGGCGCACGAGTAATCGCGCGGGAAGTGGCGCCTCGATTACACTCCCCTCTCGCGACGTGACTGCCTATCTTTCTGCGCGCGGGGCGTTAGCTCAGTTGGGAGAGCATTCGGTTTGCAACCGAAAGGTCGCGAGTTCGAGCCTCGCACGCTCCATTTAGTACCCATCACCATTTCTGCGGAGCGATGGTGTTAGCACATGCGCTCGCGGATTCCGCGGCCACCTTCGGACTCGAGTCGCCGGCGTACGTGGCGATTCGCTCCGTGATGTATCTCTCCGCGCTCCTCGTCATCGGTTCGTGCGCGTTCGTGCTCCTCATCGCGACCCGCGTATCGCACCTCTCGGGCACCGGCGTGCGCGTGTCGATGGTGGCGCCGGCGGCGCGACGACTCGCACTCGCCGCCGCGCTGGTTCTCGCGCTCGCGATGCTCGCGCGGATGTTCGCCCAGGCCTACATGGTCGGCGAAGGGCAGCTCAACATGATGGCGCCGATGCTCCGCTCTACACTCTGGGGCTGGGGCTGGCTCTTGGGCGCCGCGGCGACGCTCGCCATTATCGTCTCGCTCGCGGCAGCGCGCGCGAGTCGCGCCATGTGGCGCGCGGCGGCCGCGTCGACCTTCGCGCTTGCGTTGTCGTTCTCGCTTACGGGACACGCGGCGTCCGTGGAGAACAGTACGGCGCTTCACGTTGCGCTCGACGCGATCCACGTCATGGCCGCTGGCGGATGGCTCGGAACGCTCCTCGTAGTGACGACCGTCGGTCTGCGCGAGGCGTCGCGCCTGCCCACCGACGTGCGTGCCCGCGCCACCGCGCAACTCGTCAATGCATTCTCTACCTTCGCCCTTGCCTGCGTCGCGACGCTCGCGGTCACGGGGATCGTGGCCGCGTGGTCGCACTTGCCGACCGTGCCGTCGCTGTGGCGAACGCACTACGGGTTGGCGCTCGTCCGCAAGCTCGTCGTGCTCTCGTTCACAGGCGTCGTCGGCATCTACAACTGGCGAGTCATCCGCCCGCAGCTCGAGCACGCAGGCACGGTGAAGCTGCTGCGCCGCAGTGCGACCGTGGAGCTCGCGCTCGGAACCGTAGTCGTCATCCTCACGGCGGTGCTCGTCGCGACATCCACGCCGGACATGGACGACATGCCGATGTCGTCGAGCCCGGCGCCAGCGCGCGCATCCTTGCTCGCTTAGGTGGCCGCTCCTACCTTCCGGCACACCAATTCACAGGTTCTCTCGATGACTGCTCCCGCGGCCACCAAGTCCCCCGTTGCCGGCGATCGCGCTCCCGATTTCACGGCAGACTCCACGAGCGGCCAGCCCGTGACGCTCTCGTCGTTCCAGGGCAGGAAACGAGTGCTTCTCGCCTTCTTCCCGCTCGCATTCACCTCCACGTGCACGGCAGAGATGTGCGACTTCTCGGCGGACTTCGACCAGTTCTCCAGCCGCGATGTCGAAGTGCTCCCGATCAGCGTCGATTCGGTTCCGACGCTGCGCGAGTTCAAGGCGAAGCATCAGCTGCGCGTTGATCTCCTGAGCGACTTTCGCCGCGACATATCACGCGCCTACGGTGTGCTGCTCGCCGACAAGTTCTTCTCGGCGCGCGCGTATTTCCTCGTCGGCCTGAATGGAAAGATCGAATGGGCGCACGTGGAGACGAATCCGAGCCAGAAGCGCTCGAACTTGGAAATCATGGAGCAGATCGCCGCGGTTCCGGCCTGACGCGGTCCGCGCGCGCGGCATGAGCGATCCCATCGCGCTGCTCGCCCGCGCCGACAAGTGGTATCTCTCAGCCACCGACGGCATCGCGTTCGCGCCTTCGTTTCCGCAGTGGCTGGACGCTCCGGGATTCTGGGACGAGGCGACGCTGCATCACTACTCGTTCGCGCCTCTTTTCACCGTGAGCGCCGTCGACGACGAGGGGCGCGCGCTCTCGATGCGCGCCGTGGCACGGCGGTGGACGCCCGCCGAGCTGACGGTGGACTATCGATTGTCCAACGGGATGATGGCGAGCGAGGTGCGCACGGTGCAGCCAGGCGGTGTGTTCGCCTCGGAGTGGCTCGTGCAGGGGCTTCGGCACGCGCCGCTCCATCTCATCGCGTGGACCGCGCGCGAAGCCGCCACCATCGATCGCTCCTCCGTGAAGTACGACGGTGCGTTTTCGTTCGAGGCGACGGTGCACGACGAGCGAGGCGAGTCGCTGCCGGTGCGGGCAGAGCTCGCGTGCTACGGTGAGACCGCGAGCTGGAGCGCGTACCTTACGGCGCGCGTTCCGCTCGAGCCGCGGTGGGAGCTCACACCGTTCGCGGAGAAGTGGGCGGGCGAAGGACTCCCTCGCGAGATCCGTCTCGACGGGAATGCAAAGGACGCGATTCTGTTCGGTGCCGTGCACCGCACGCTCGCGGTGACCACCGATGGCGCGTGGAGCACGTTCGCGATGCGACTAACGCCGCTGCAGCTCCCGCGTAACCGGCCGAGTGCCATTGCCGAGCCACCGCGCATTGCGGTTGCCTCCGGCGGAGCGAACATCCCCGCGCACGCGGCCACGCTCGGGGGCGCGAGCCGGCGACGCTGGGCCGAGCATTTCGCACAGGTGCCGGCGTTCCGTTGCTCCGATCCGTATCTCGAGCGTTGCTACTGGTATCGCTGGTACGGACTCTGGTTCAATGCGATCGAGCACGATGCCGGCGCGATCGCGGCGCCGGCCATGTGCGAGGGGACCGGCGAGCTTCACACGCCGTCGGCAATCACAGTGCCCGCGCACGTGCGCGACCTGCGCTGGCTCGATTCTCCCGAGCTCGCGCGTGGCACCATTCGATCGTTCTTCGCCCACCAGCGCGACGATGGCAGCGTGCCCGCGCGGTTGTACGCCGATCATCGCTCGGACGTCGGCGTCGCCCAGTCGAACTGGGGCGATGCGATCCTCGCACTGGACGCCATGTGGCCCGACGACGAATTCCTTCGCGAGATGTATGCACCGCTCTCCCGCTACGCGGATTGGCTCATGCTCGCGCGCGACGCCGTTGCGTCGGGGATGATCGACATTGCGTCGCCGCTCGAGATCGGCGAGCGCCACTCGTCGCGCTTCGAGGCTGTGGACCCGGGCGGCGCATCGCACGGTGGCGCAGCATCCGCGCGGCTCAAGGGGATTGACGTCACCACCTACGCTTACACGCTCGCGCGAGCGCTCGAAACGATGGCGCATCGCGCCGGCCACCCTCCCGATGCGCGAAGGTGGCGCGTCATCCGGGAACGCATCGACAATTCGGTGCGCGAACACATGTGGGACGACGGCGACGAGATGTTCTTCGATGTCGACGTGCGCAACGGTGAGCGAACGCGCGTGAAGACAGCGCATTCGTTTTACCCGTACGCCACTGAGCTCGTGACGGCAAGCGACCTGCCTGGACTCGAGCGGCACCTCCTCGACCCCGCCGAATTCTGGACACCATTTCCGGTGCCCGTCACGTCCGTGGACGATCCGTTCTTCAGCGCGTACGGCGAGTGGAGAGGACAACGGCAGGAGGAGCCGTGGAATGGTCGTGTGCGCCCGTCCGTGAACAGTCATGTGATGGACGCGCTTGGCGCCGCTGCGCGATCGGGGGCGCCGTCGCTGCGCGATGCGGCCGCGCTCTATCTGCGCCGATTCGTGCGCATGATGTTCCATGACGGCGATCTCGATCGCCCGAATAGCTTCGAGCACTACAACCCTCTCGCGGGCCAGGCGTCGGTGTATCGCGGACTCGACGATGTGCAGCGCTCGTGGATCGTCGATCACATCGTGACATATGTGATGGGAATTCGCGCGCACGACCGCGGCATCACGATCGATCCGCTCCCGTTCGGGCTGGAGCGCGCCGAGCTCGTATGCGTGCACGCGCGCGGCCGCGAACTGGATGTGCGCATCGCCGGCCGGCGAGTGGTAGTGACGGTCGACGGTGAGACGCGCGAGTCAGTACTGGGGGAGGCGCTGGAGATTTCGGATTGACGTCGTGAGTCGGGCGACAGCGTCGCGAAGTTGTTTCAGTCTCCGTCCGTTTGCTTCGTTTTTCATATTGTTTTCGCCAGCCCGAGCGGCAGTTTCTCAGGTGCCGAATGCCTAGGACATCCGTTCGGTCATCTTGTCCGATTCAAGTTTCCACCGTATGTTGTGGCGACCCGGATCACGAGGATCATTGCCGTCGCGCGCACGTCGCACCGCCCCACAACGACCGGTGACATTGAGTTCCGTCGATGTGCTCGCCTCTCTCGCCGCGTGTGCTGCGTCGGAAGCGCCGCGCCATTGTCTCCCCGACGCGCTCGCGCAACTCGCTCTCGCCACGGGCGCGCGCCAGTGCACGGTGATCGTGAGGCGCGGCGAGTCGCGCACGACCGTCGCTCAGTCAGCAGCGAATTGGCCGGGCGAAGACACAGACATCGATGTGACGGAATTTCCGATTACGTTGGCAAGGTGCCCGATCGGCATGCTGGTGGTGCGAGGATCGGCGGCGCCGAGCCCAGGGAACCGACGAATATTTGAAGTCGCCGCTCGCCTGCTCGCGCCGGCCTTACCAGGCGCGGAGCATGCGCCCCAGGATCACTTCACCCAGCAGATTCTCGATTCCCTTCCGCTCGGTCTCCACGTCGTCGATCGCGATTACAGAATTCGCGCGTGGAACCGCACGCGCGAGTCGGGGCTGCAGGGCGTCCAGCGCGACGACGCGCTCGGTCGCAGCATCTTCGAGGTGCTGCGCCGCCAGTCTGCGGAGCTGTTGCGTCGCGAGTTCGACTCCGTGTTCGAGACGGGCGAGATCTTGCGCTTCGACATCGAGTCGAGCGTGGGAGTGGAATCGCGCGTGTACCGCGTTTCCAAGATCCCCATGCGCGATGGCGGCGGCGCCGTCACGCACGTCATCACGATCGGCGAGGATGTGACGGAGGCGGTGCGCGCTCAGGACGAAGCGGCGCAGGCACGCAAGCTCGCCGCCGTCGGCACGCTCGCCGCCGGCGCGATGCACGAAATCAATAATCCACTGGCGACGATCGGTGCCTGCGCCGAGACGCTCGCGCTACACGTCGCGGAGCCCGGGGTTCCGGAGTCGCTCCGCGAGACCTTCGTCGAGCTATGCGACATCATCGATCACGAGGTGCACCGGTCGAAGCGAATCCTGAACGGGCTCCTCGATTTCAGCCGGCCAACGGGTGCCACCCGCGCGCCCGCTGAGCTGCGGTCGATCTTCGACCAGACGCTCAGATTGCTCAAGTACCACACGCACTTTCGCGCGATGCACGTGCACACGGAGATCGCGACCGATGCTTCGCTCGTCGTTCGCGCCGACAGAGATCAGCTCGTGCAGGTGTTGATGGCACTCCTGCTCAACGCAATGGACGCCATGAATAATTCCGGGACGATTCGTCTCCGGGCGCTTCGCGCGCCCGCAAGAGGGGAGGAGGTCGTAATGGAGGTGATCGATACGGGAAGCGGTATCCCGCCGGCCGTTCGACAGCGGTTATTCGAACCGTTCTTCACCACGAAGCCGCCGGGGCGCGGCACCGGGCTCGGGCTCTCGATCTGTTACGGCATCGTCTCCGATCACGGCGGACGCATCGAAGTAGAGAGCGCGGTCGGCAAGGGAAGCACCTTTCGCGTGACTCTACCGCTTGCGGAGCCCGCCTCATGAAAGACGACAATCGCATCAAGGTGCTGATCGCGGAGGACGAGGCCCACCTCGGCTCCATTCTCCAGAAATTCCTCGAAGGCCGCGGCTACCAGGTGGTCGTACACTCCGACGGCCGGTCTGCGCTCGACGCGCTGCGCGCCGAGGCGTTCGACGTCGCGCTCCTGGACATCGTGATGCCCGAGATGGACGGCCTCGAGGTGCTGCGACAGATTCGCGAGGAGCTCTCGCCGCCAGAGGTCATCATAATCACCGGCAACGGGACGATCGAGACCGCGATCAGCGCCATGAAGCTCGGCGCTTACGACTATCTCTCGAAGCCGTATCGCATGGCGGAGATCGACGTGATGGTTCGGAGGGCCTGTGAGAAGCGCGAGCTCACGCGAGAAAACACTCTCCTCAACAAGCGGCTCTCGCTCTCGGAAGCAACGTCGGAAATCGTGACACAGTACGCTCCGATGCAGGCCGTGCTCGCGCTCGTCGAGCGCGTGGCGCGCAGTGATTCCGCGGTTCTCATCCTCGGCGAGTCGGGAACGGGGAAGGAGCTCATCGCGCGGATGCTCCATCGATTGTCGCATCGCGCGACCGGTCCGCTGGTTGACATCAACTGTGCGGCGATTCCCGACGCACTCGTGGAGAGTGAGCTGTTCGGCCACGAGCGCGGTGCGCACGCCGAGGCGTCCACGCGCAAGGTCGGACTATTCGAGCTCGCGAATGGAGGCACGATCTTCATGGACGAGATTGGGGCGCTCGACCCAAAGGTGCAGGGCAAGCTCCTGCGAGCGCTCGAGCTGGGCACGTTCTACCGGGTTGGCGGCACGCAGAAGGTGCGCTCTGATCTTCGCGTCGTGGCGGCGAGCACCCAGGATCTCGCGCAGCGCGTCGCGAATGGAACGTTCCGGAGCGATCTGTACTATCGCATCAATACGATAAGCATCACGCTGCCGCCGCTACGCGAGAGAAGCGTCGACATCCCGCTGCTCGCGCGGCATTTCCTGGAACACGCCTCCGACGGAGTGGCGCGCACGTTGAGTCCGGATGCGATCGACGCGCTTCAGGCGTATCCGTGGCCCGGCAACGTGCGGGAGTTGCGGAACGTCATAGAGCGTGCGGCGCTCGTCGCCACCGGATCCGTGGTGCGCGCGAGCGACGTGCCGCTCGGTGCTCTTCCCATGTCGCACGGAGTACGCGCGACGGATCCACTCGCGCCGCTGGAGCAGGTCGAGCGCCAGCACATCGAGACCGTGCTGCATCACGCGCGCTGGCACCAGGGGCGCGCGGCCGACATCCTCGGGATCTCACCCAAGACACTTTATCGAAAGATTCGCGAGTTCGGGCTGCGCCGCCCGAACGAGCGTTGATCTCACGGACTCATGAAGATCCTGGTAATCGAGGACGACCCGACCGTTGGTCAGTACGTCAAGCGCGGGCTCGAGGAGCAGCGATGGGGCGTCGACCTCGTCACTGACGGCGAGGAGGGCGAGCGCCGGGCGGCCGCGGAGCCGTACGATCTCGTCGTGCTCGACTTGCGGCTGCCCGGCCGATCGGGGATGGAGGTACTGCACTCCATTCGCGCGCGAGGATTCGAGCGCCCCGTGCTCGTGCTCACCGCGCAGGATGCCGTGGATGCGAAGGTCGAGGCGTTCCGCGCGGGCGCCGACGACTATGTGACCAAGCCGTTCGCATTTGAGGAGCTGCTCGCGCGAGTGGAGGCGCTAAGCCGTCGCACGCCGACCATGTCGGCGCCGGTTCTCAAACTCGCCGATCTCTCGGTCGACAAGAACACGCGCACCGTGACACGCGGCGGCGAGCCCATCGAGCTCACCCCGAAGGAGTATACGGTGCTCGAATATCTCATGCGCCACGCTGGCCGCGTGATGAGTCGCACCTTGATCACGGAATATGCATGGGGATATCACTTCGATCCAGGCACGAACATCGTGGACGTAGTGATCAACCATCTTCGCAAAAAGATCGACACCGCCGGTGCGGTGAAGCTCATCCACACGGTGCGCGGGGTCGGCTACGTCGTGCGCACCTAGCGCTGTGAGTGTGAGGGGAGGGAGCGCGTGAGCACAATCAGAGCGCAGCTCACTACGGCGTACGCGGCTGCGCTGATCGGCACCGTGGGAGTCTTTGCTGCGGTCATCTTTACCACTCGTCGCGACGGCACCATTGACGAGCTTCGCCGCCACGCCCTCACGGAGGCGAATCTCGCGCTACGGCTCATCCGGCAGTCGGAGCTCGCGGGCGAGCCCGTGACCTCGAGCCGCGACTCGCTGGTGGGCGCGCAGCTCGACGCGCCGCTTCGCACCATGCTCGAGGGGATGCCGGACTATCTGCTCGTGCTCGACGCAAGTGGGCGCATCCTCTACGTCTCGGCGCCGATCCGCGATCTGAACGAGGATCCCGATCAGCTGGCGGTGCTCATGGCCGCTGCAGTGAGTGCGCCAACCACCGGCGACGTGAAGAAGGTCGTGCTCGACGATCGCACGCTGCTGATGGTGGCGCTGACGCCGGCCGACCGCGGCTCAACGGTCTCGCGTGTGGTCGTCGCGACGTCGGCGGACGTGCCCGATCCGGCGCTCCGGAATCTCGTCGAGACGATGGCAGCGGTCGCGCCCATACTGCTCATCGCTTCCATCGCGCTCGCGTACGCGATCGCCGGTCGCGCCTTTCAGCCAGTGGACCGGCTCGTGAACGAGGTGCAGGCCATTACCGATGGCCGCAGCCTGCACCGTCGCCTGCCGGTCACCGCCGGCGAGGAGATCGCAAAGCTCGCCATCACGCTCAACGAGATGCTCGAACGACTCGAGAGCTCCTTCGCCGCACTGCGCCGGTTTACCGCGGACGCGAGCCACGAGCTCAAGACGCCGCTTGCCGTCATGCGCGCCGATGTCGAACGCGCGATGAGCGATCGTGCGCCGGGCCCCGACAAGCTCATCGCGCTCGAGGAGGCGCTCCACGAGACGACGCGCATGGCCGATCTCGTCGACAGTTTGTTGACGCTCGCTCGCGCCGACGAGGGGCGCTTCGACCTGCATCGCGAGCGCGTGCCGATTGCGCCGCTCGCGCACGAAGTGTTCGAGACCGCATCGATCCTGGGTGAGGCCGCCGGGCTCGAGGTGACCATGCCCGAGATCGCCGACGTCGTCGTACTCGCTGATCGCGCGCGGCTCCGCCAGCTCTTTCTCACCATCGTCACGAATGCGCTCAAGTACACGTCCACCGGCAGCATCGAGCTGCGGATCGTCGCGCACGATCGCACCGTCGCCTTCGCAGTCCGAGATTCCGGAATCGGCATTTCGGCGATGGACCTGCCGCACATCTTCGAGCGCTTTTATCGCGCGGATCGCGCGCGCTCCCGCTCCGCGGAGCGCGGAGGGTTCGGACTTGGACTGGCCATCAGTCAGTGGATCTCCGAGGCTCACGGCGGCACAATCTCCGTGCGCTCGCGACTCGGCCGCGGCAGCACTTTCACGGTGACGCTGCCCATCGCGGATGAACCGCCGCTCGCGAATTCCACCGAGACCATGCCGCCAGAAAACGTTACAGCCAATCCCGATGGCGAGCGCGACGGGCGTAATCGCACACCGTGAAGGAATCGTAACGAGCGCTTAATGAGTTCTTAATGCGCCCGGCATTCCATCAAAATCAGCGGCTCGTAGGTTGCGTTCCAGATCTGCAAGAGCTGCTCGCGTACTCCATCTCGGATCACCACGCGCATGTTCAACAATCTGATCGAGTCGAAGCGCAAGAGCGAAAAGACACTTGGCGGAACCCTCGTCAGCATCGGGCTGCACGCGTTGCTGATCACTCTCGCGGTGTACGTCACGGCGCACGCCGGCGAGAAAGTGGTCGAGAAGAATCGCCAGGAGGATGTCGTCTTCGCCAAGGCGCCACCACCGCCGCCGCCGCCGCCGGATCAGCCAAAGCCGCCGCCGGATGTCGTCGCCGCTCCGCCCCCGCCCAAGGGCTTCCAGGTGCTGCAGGCGCCAATCAACATCCCGGACAAGCTGCCGGACATCGATCTCTCGAAGGCCGTGACGGATGAGAAGGATTTCTCCGGCAAGGGCGTCGCGGGCGGCAAGGCGAACGGCGTCGTTGGCGGAACGCCCACGAACTCCGATCAGCCGTACTTCGAGTTCCAGGTCGAGAAGCCGGCGCTGGCTCGCGAAGGCAATCCGAATCCGAAGTATCCGTCCATGCTCGAGAGCTCCCGGGTCGAGGGCGACGTCCTCGCGCAGTTCGTCGTCGACACGAGCGGACGCGCGGAAATGAGCACCTTCAAGATCCTGCA
Source organism: Gemmatimonadaceae bacterium (assembly GCA_025450815.1). GTDB lineage: Bacteria > Gemmatimonadota > Gemmatimonadetes > Gemmatimonadales > Gemmatimonadaceae > FEN-1250. Next base: position 512 of record JANWLO010000081.1, on the reverse strand, counting down.
AGCCAGCAACGAGCTGTTTGGATCATCGCTCAAGTCGGTTCTTCCGTCGTGGCGCTTCTATCCTGCCGAAGCCGGCGGTCACAAAGTGAAACAGATCGTGCAGCTCCCAATCAAGTTCAACGTACCAGGCCACTAATCGTCGCGGTCCAACCATTCGTTCTTTTTCATTGAGAAGAGGTCATCATGAACGTTTCGCTGCTTGCGCTGTTCCGGTCGATGGGTGGATTCGCGAAGGGAATTGTCTTCGTGCTCGCCATCATGTCGGTGTTGTCGCTGACCGTCATGGTCGGCAAGTGGTGGAGGCTTCGTAAGGCCCAGCGCGAGACGCGCAAGTTTGCCCCGGAGTTCTCGCAGTTCCTCGAGGAAGACAATCTCAACGAGGCGATCCGCCTCGCCGAGGGCTACAAGCAGTCGCACGTCGCGCGCGTTCTCGGTGGCGCGCTTGGCGAGGTGAAGCCTCTGCTCCAGGATGGCTCCGTGACGGTCTCCGACATCAATTCGGCAGAGCGCGC
>JANWLO010000080.1 GCA_025450815.1 Gemmatimonadaceae bacterium | reverse complement strand
TTGACCGACTCCCTCGTCGCCGACGATGTGGTGCTCGAGGGAGTGCATGGCTCGGTGACGATTGGAGATCAGAGCGAGGTCCGCTCTCGAAGAGCATCGTCGACATCGTGATGCGCGTTGACATTGAGAGGCGGCAGGCGAGCCCAAGCAGGTAGCTTGAGAGCCGATAGCCTTGAGAAGAGAGCCGTTCCCGACCCTTCTCGAGCATCGCTTTACTGCAGGCGAAAGGGATGCGCCCTATCGCCATCGCCTCAAGCTCACAGCTCAAAGCCATCGGCTCACGGGCTTATAGCTTGGGCCCGCCTTCCGCCTCTCGGTCTCCGCCCGGTCTCGCGATGCCCGCGCCCGCAAGCTCAGGACTGAAAGCTCTCGCCTCATAGGCTCACAGCTCGTCCCGGCCTTCCGCCCCTCGATCCCCGCCGGCCTCGCGATGCTTGCGGTGGCCCTCAGCCGTGAGACGCGAGCCCCGCCGCCGCCACGATGATGGCCAGTGCGCGGGCCACCCCGAGGTGTCCCGCGCTATTCTCGAACCACTCGGCGAGCGTGTGCGCTTCGCCGCCGCGGCCGCCCGCGCCGATGGCGATCGCTGGAATGCCGCGGCTTATCGGCACGTTCGCGTCGGTGGACGCCGTCGCGAGGTCGGCCTCGCGACCGATGAGCTGCGTTGCCTCCATCGCCGCCACCACGAGCGGCAGCGACGCATCCGTCTCGCCGCTCGGTCGGTCGCCGATGATGGTGATCTCGAGTGCGAGCGGCGGAGTTCCGCGCACGCCGCGCAGATTTTCCTCGTGCAGCGCGGCAGCCGCGGCGGAGCGAATCTCGGTCTCGAAGGTTCGGAGCGCGCTCTCCGAAGTTGAGCGAAGGTCGATCTCGAGCCACGCATCGTCCGGAATCGCATTCACCGAGATTCCGCCCCCGATGCGGCCTACCGAGAGCGTCGTGCGCGGTAGAAGCGGCAACGCGATGCGCGCGAGCATCGCGCCGGTGATGGCCGCGGCGTGCACCGCGTTTGGCACGCCGAAGGCGGTCCAGCTGTGCCCACCCGCGCCGCGAAAGTGCACGCGAAAGCGGCGGGAGCCGAGCGCGCGGTGGACGATGCGCTCGTCGCCAGCGCCGTCGAGCGCGATGGCAGCAGCGGCGTGGCTCATCTCGCGGGCGAACAGCGCCTTCGCGCCCCGCAGGTCGCCCGAGCCTTCCTCGCCCGTGGTAGCGACGAAGACTACAGGCGCGCGCGTGCGAAGCGCGGTGCCGTCGATGACCCCCGCGAGTGCGAGCATCGCTGCCAGGCCGCGGCCGTTGTCGCCGATGCCGGGGCCGTGCAGCAGCAGCCCATCGCGCTGCACGCGGAGAGCTACGGTGCGCGGGAACACCGTGTCGAGGTGCGCACAGATGACGACGGGCGGCTCGTCGATCGTGCCCTCGCGCGTGCCGATGATGTTCCCCGCCTCATCCGCGTGGACACCCGAGAGGCCGAGCTCGCGGAACCGCGCGGCCACCCACGCCCCGCGCTCCTGCTCCTCGCCAGTTGGCGCCGCGATCTCGGAGATGGCGATCTGCGAGTCGATCAACTCGGCGTCGTGCCTCGCGATCGAGGCGCGGGCGCTCGCGAGCTGAGGCGCATCCCACATTTTGGGGAGCCGTGCGGATACGTCCATGGCTGTTAATTGCGCACGCAGCGGGCGCAGCGCAAGTAGCGCGCTCGTCAGGTGGCGGTCAGGCTCAACGCGGCCGGCTTCCCTATTAAACTTGATCACGTATGCAAGAGCACGAGCTCATCTACGACTGGAATCGGCGCACCCCCGGCTTCTCGTGGGAGCTTTGTGATGTAGAGCTCAACGACGAGACGCTGCGCGATGGACTGCAGTCGCCGTCGGTGACCGATCCGTCGATAGACGACAAGCGGGCGCTGCTGCACCTGATGGCGGAGCTCGGGATCGCGGCGGCGAACATCGGGCTGCCGGGCGCGGGGCCGCGCACGCGCGCCGACACGCTCGCCCTCGCGCGCGAGATCGTGAGCGGGAAGCTCGCCATAAATGCCAACTGCGCCGCGCGTACGCTCGTGGCGGACATCGAGCCGATTGCGAGCATTGCGCAGGATAGCGGTCTCGCCATCGAGGCCGCGACGTTCATCGGATCGTCGCCCATCCGGCAGTTCGCCGAGGACTGGACGCTCGACAAGATGGTTCGCGTGAGCGAGGACGCGGTTCGATTCGCGGTGGGCGAGGGGCTGAGCGTGATGTTCGTAACGGAGGACACCACGCGCGCGAAGCCCGAGACGCTCGTCGCGCTCTACGGCGCCGCAATCGCGTGCGGGGCGCGACGCATTTGCCTGGCGGACACGGTGGGGCACGCGACGCCGGACGGCGTGCGCGCGCTCGTGCGTTTCGTGCGCGATGAGATTGTCGGGCCGTCGGGCGAGAAGGTGCGCATCGACTGGCACGGGCACCGCGACCGGGGACACGGACTCGCAAATTGCATGGCCGCGATCGAAGCCGGTGTAAACCGCGTGCACGGCACTGCGCTCGGCATCGGCGAGCGAGTGGGCAACGCCGAGATGGATTTGCTGCTCATCAATCTCCGGCTGCTCGGCGCACATCACCATGATTTGCGGCGCCTCCCCGAGTACACCGCGCTCGCCTCGCGCGCGCTGGGCGTCGCGATTCCGCCCAGCTATCCGGTGGTGGGGGAGGACGCGTTCCGCACGGCGACGGGGGTGCACGCGGCGGCGATCGCGAAGGCGCAGAAGAAGGGCGACGCTTGGCTTGCGGACCGCATCTATTCCGGCGTGCCGGCGGGCGATTTCGGGTTGTCGCAGCGCATCGAAGTGGGTCACGTAAGTGGGATTTCGAACGTGCGCTCGTGGCTCGACGCGCACGGCTACGACGCCACGAACGACGCGCTGTGCAAGCACGTACTCGACGCGGCGAAGCGCGCGACGCGCACGCTGCGCGACGACGAGCTGGCGGCGCTCGTCGCGGGCTACAACCTCCAGGCGGCGACAGCGTGAGCCCACCGCTAGCCGCGGCGATCAGCGGCTATATCGACCTGCGTTGGCGGCTCAATCCCGTGGAGGCGACGTTCCACGGTGTGTACGAGTTCGATGGACAGTTCGCCTCGTATGATGCGGAGTCGGTGCGCGAGCATCTCGCCGCGCTCGTCAGCTTCGAGAGCGCGATCGAAGAGGCGGGGGCGGACACGGTGGCGGAGGAGATCGACCGCACGGCGGTGCTGCACTCGCTGCGCCACGAGATCCTGCTGCTCCAGCGAGAGCGGCAGTTCGTGCGGAACCCGTCGTATCACCTCTGGCACGCGGTGAACGGGATCTTTCTCCTGCTCGCGCGCAGGGCGCCGGACTCCGCGGATCGCGCCGCCTCGCTGCTCCTGCGACTGCAGGCGCTGCCGGCCTTTCTCGAGACGGCCACCGCTGTGCTCACGGAGCCCGACTCGATCTTCGTCGGCGTTGCGGCATCGATGATTCCGGGAGCCGTGTCGCTCATCGAAGAGGGACTCGATGATCCCGCGCTCGACCTGACGATGCTCGATCCGCTGGAGCTCGACCGAGCGCGCGTGCTCGCGGCGGAGTCGCTCGACGCGTTCGCCGAGTCGCTCGGCGAGCTGGCAACGCACGCGACGGACAACTTCGCGATCGGGCGCGATCTCTTCGACCTCAAGCTCCATACCGCGCACATGATCGCGGAGAATGCTGACGAGCTGCTGCGATTCGGCGAGCGACTGCGCGCGAGCGCGACCTGGGAACTCGAACAGATCGCGATGGAGATCGATCCGCACGTGCCGTGGCGAGAGCTGGTGACGCGCCTTCGCCGCGACATGCCGACGCCCGACAGCGCGATCGACGAGTACCGTGAGGCGATGGAGGCGTCGCGGCACTTCACGATCTCGCGCGAGCTGATGCCGGTGCCCGACGCAACACTCGACGTGGTGCCGACGCCGAGCTTCCTGCGTCAGCTCATCCCGCTGGCGGCGTACCAGGGGCCGGGCGCGTTCGATACGGTGCAGCGCGGTCTTTTCCTCGTGACGCTTCCGGAGAACGGAGAATCGTGGAGCGCGCACTGTCGCGCCGAACTACCGAGCACGGCGCTGCACGAGGGGATTCCGGGACACCACCTGCAGATGTCGATCGGCAACAAGCTCGACAGCATACCGCGGCGCGTATTGTCGACGCCGGCGGCGAGCGAGGGATGGGCGCTGTACTGCGAGACGTTGATGGCCGAGATGGGCTTTCTCGATTCGGCGGCCGAGCGATTCTTTCAGGCGCATCATCTTCTCTGGCGAGCGGTGCGGGTGATTCTGGATGTCTCCTTGCACACGAAGGGGATGTCGATGGAGGATGCAGCGAAGCGTCTGCGGGACGAGCTGGGCTTCGAGGCGCACATCGCGGAGGCAGAGGCGAAGCGCTACTGCGCGTACCCGACCTATCAGCTCTGCTACGCGGTGGGGCGGCGCGACATTCTGGCGCTGCGAGATGACTTGCGGCGCGTGCGCGCGGAGGAGTTCACTCTCGCCTCGTTTCACGAAGAGCTGCTGCAGTACGGTGCGCTGCCGACGGTGTTGGCGCGCTGGGGAATGGGGTTGGCGGCGTTGGAGTAGTGCACGAACAATCACACGGGGGAACGCGTATGTGGCGCAGAGCGATAGCGGCAATGGTGGCGACGGGGCTGGTGGCGTGTACCGGCGGGAAGAGGGAGGCACCGGCGGACACGAGCGCGCAGGAGCACACGGTGCAGACGTCGTACACCACCGGCGGTCCGTATCTGTTCGTGTCGAATGAGGACGGAAACGACGTCACCGTGATCAATGCCAAGACTGATAGCGTGGTGGGAACGCTCGATCCGGGTCAGCGGCCGCGCGGCATTCGCGTGAGTCCCGACGGGAAGAAGCTGATCGTCGCGGTGAGCGGATCGCCTAAGGGCGGACCGGGAGTGGACGAAAAGACGCTTCCTCCAGCCGATCGCACGAAGGATGGGATCGCGGTGATCGATCTCGCGACGGGAAAGAAAGAGGCGAATCTACCGGGCGGGCTCGATCCCGAAGCATTCGCGATCTCGAGCGATGGGAAAACGATCTACGTGTCCAACGAGGATGGCGGAACGCTCACGCTCATCGATGTGGATGCGCGCAAGATCGCCGAGACGGTCAAGATCGGCTCCGAGCCGGAAGGGGTGCAGATCCGTCCCGACGACAAGGAGCTGTACGTGACGAACGAGGGGAGCGGCACCGTGTCGGTGCTCGACCTCAAGTCGAACAAGATCGTCGCGACGATACCGACGGGGAAACGTCCGCGCGGGATCGCGTTCACGCCCGACAGCAAGAAGGCGTACATCACCAACGAAGTTGGTGGAACTGTGACGGTGATCGACGCTCAGAAGAACAAGGTGCTCAAGAACATCAAGATTCCCGGCGACGGCGCGAAGCCGATGGGAACTGCGATGTCGCCCGATGGGACGCGCCTTTACATCACCACAGGCCGCGGCGGTACAACTGCCGTGATCGACACGAAGGCGGACACGGTCGTGACGACGTTCCCGGTTGGGAAGCGTCCGTGGGGAATTGCGGTGTCAGCCGATGGAAAGTGGATCTACACCGCGAACGGCCCATCGAACGACATCTCCGTGATCGATGCCGGCACGAACCAGGTCGTGAAGCACATTGCTGGAGGGAAGTCACCCTGGGGAATCGCGATCTCGAAGTAGCGGCCCGAGGGAGTTGGCCGCTCAACAGCAGCGCCCTCCGGTTCCCTCGTACCGCCGCCGCTCCCGCTCTCGCACGAACTCTTCGTGCGAGAGCGGTTTCGTTTGGGGGTGGTGCGTGCGCACGTGCGCGAGATAGCGCGCGTAGTCCGGCGCGCCGACGATCGCACGGATCGCTTTCACGACCGTTGCGAACAGCTGGTGAGCCGGCGGATCAGTGCGTGCTAGCATCGCTCGGATGTCCGATCGTCCGGTCGAAGAGGTCGTAGATACGGCCGTACTCGTCCGCCCAACTGGTCGGCCGCACGAAGTCGTGCCGCTCAACGGGATAGACGGCGAGATCCCAGTTCTTCTTTCCCAGCTCGATGAGCCGCTGCGTGAGCCGCACTATATCCTGGAAGTTGACGTTGTCGTCGACCATTCCATGCAGCATGAGCAGGTGACCCTGGAGACCGTTGGCGAAGTAGATCGGCGACGACTGGTGATACGCGACGGTGTCCTTGTCCGGCTGATTCAAAATGCGCGAGGTGTACCAGTGGTTGTAGTGCGCCCAGTCCGTGACCGAGCGGATCGCAGCACCGGCGCCGAAGTGCGTGGGCTCGGTGAACATCGCCATGAGCGTCATGAAACCGCCGTAGCTGCCGCCGTAGATCCCGACGCGCATAGGGTCGATGCCGAAGTTGTCGTGCAGATACTTCGAGCCATCCACTTCGTCCTGCAGATCGCGCCCGCCCATGTGCCGATAGATCGCCGTGCGCCAGTCGCGTCCGTAGCCGGCCGAGCCGCGGTAGTCCATGTCGATGACGACGTAGCCCTTGGACGCGAGGTAGTGGTTGAACATGTACTCGCGAAAATAGTACGACCAATAATTGTCGACGTTGTGCAGGTAGCCCGCGCCGTGCACGAAGATCACGGCGGCACCGTTGGGCTGCGCGCCCATGTCCTTCGGGTGATAGATGCGCGCCGGTACCTGAGCGCCGTCGGAGGCGGGGATCATCACGATCTCCGGCTTGATCCACGGAAAGCTCAGCCACTCTGCCGTGGGCGAGAGCGTGAGTCGCGACTCGGCGGCGCCGGGCTGGTTTCGCATCAGGTACAGCTCGGGCGGCCGGTTGGCGATGGAATACACGTCGGCAAGCAGCTGATCGTTGGGCGACACCACCACCGTGTGGCCGCCGCTCGTGCGAGTGATGCGAGTGCGAGCGCCGCCCGCGACCGGCATGCGATAGAACTGCTGCTCGAACGGAGACTCCTCGCTCGTGTGCAGATAGAACGAACGCTCGTCAGCCGACAGCGCGACGTCGTCAACCTCCCACTTGCCCCTGGTCAGCTGCCTCTTGTCGCTCCCATCCGCCGCCATTCCGTACAGGTGCGCCCAGCCGTCCGCCTCCGACACGAACCAGATGCGCTTGCCGCCATCGTACCAACCGCCCTCGCCGAACGCGGGCCCCTCGACCCACGCGGAGTCGCGCAACGTGTCGAGTGCGGACAGCGCGCCCTTCGCTCCCACCGCGTATATGTAGCGCGTCTTCCAGTCGAAGCTCACCGCGAATACCAGCGCTTCGTTACCCACGCTATTCCATCCGAGCACGCTCGCGAACCCCGGCGCGTGCGCGGTGTCGTTCGGCACGAGCGTTAGCCACGTTGGGTCGCCGCGCGTGAGCGGCACGTACGCGGCGCGCCCGCCGTTCTGCACGTCGCCAACCTTCTCGCGCGACTTCTGGTCTTCGGTGTAACCGCTCTTGCTGACGAAGTGCGGAATTTCGACGTCTCGCTGCCTGTCCCCCGCGGGAATCACCGTGAGCAACACGAGGGCGTCCCCGGCCGGCGATACCGACAGCGTGCGCACCGTCTCATCCTTCTCGAGCCAGAGCGTGGATGGGCGCAGCGAATCCTGCAGCGCCTTCTCGTGTTTCTTGAGCGAATCCGCGTGCACCTGATCCTTGATCACATCGAGCAGCGCGATCTGCTGCGCCTCGAGCGAAGCGCGCTGCCCCTTCGACGCTTCCTCCTCCTTGGGCTTGGGCCCCGTGCGGATGTCCGTGAGCTGGCGCTCCTCGCCGGTGCCCAGGTCGAACGAGAACGCGTTGTTGTCGCGCACGAAGAACACATGGCGCGCACCGCGGTCGAAGTGCGGATCGGTCTCGTGCGCGGCGGTGCTCGTGAGCCGCCTCACTGCGAAGGTCTTCTGGTCAACCACGAAGATGTCGTCGCTCCACTCCACCACGCGAAGCCGCTTGTCCGCGGAGAGCTCGCCGGCGGCCACGGTCGGGCCGGCGCTGTCCATCTGCGCGACCGTCAGCGATTCCGGCACGGCACCAGCCTCCGCGCGCACGCGGTACGGCTGCAGTGGCGCGCGCCAGTCGGTACCCGGCGGATTCCACCCGAAGTAGATCCAGCGGCTGTCCGTCGACCACCGAACGTCGGTGGGCGTGCGGCCCACGAGATCGTGGCCGCGCATGATGCCCTTGATCGAAAAGTCGAACGTGCCGTGAGGAGCGGTGGCCGGAGCGGCCTGCTGCTGCGAGGCAAGGGATGTGAGACCGCACAACGATGCGGCCGCGATGAGTTGGAGGCGCAATAAGTCTCAGGCGTTGGCGGCGCGCGCCGGAAGGTCGGCGATCTGGCCGAATGCGCTGCCGCGTCCGGCGGCATTTATGCGCGCCGCGAGCTCTCCGCGAAGCACCGGATTCCGCAGCACGCGGATGATCGCGGAGGCCATTGCATCGGAATCGCCGGGTGGAACGAGGATGCCGTTCTCGCCGTCGCGCACTACCGATGACAGCCCCCCCACGCGCGTCGCGACGAGCGGCACGCCGGCGCTGAGCGCCTCCACGGCCGCCAGCGACAATCCATCATCGGTCGCCGACACGACCGCGAGATCGCACAGACGGAGGTGCGCCGCGATGTCTTCGCGCATCCCCGCGAAGATCACGAATGGCGTGATGCCGAGCCGGCGCGCCTGCTTCTCGAGCGCCTCGCGCTCAGCGCCCTCACCCACCACCAGGAGCCGCGCGGACGGTACCGCCGCGCGCACGCGCGGAAACGCATCGAGCAGATAACGTGTGCCGGCCACCGGGAAGAATCGCGTGACGGCGCCCACGATGAGCGCGTCGTCGCTCAACCCGTACCTCTTGCGCAGCGCGCCCGAGGGCCGCGCGACTACCTCGCCCGAGCGACGGCGCGCGGGATTCTTGCTACGCACGAGCGCGACACGCTCCTCCCAGAGCACCGTACGACCGACGCCCTCCGACACTGCGACGAGCGGGTTGAATCCGAGCACTCGCGCGGCCTTGCCGATGTCGAACACGTGGCTCTTGGTGAAGAACTCGAGGCGGCCGCGCATCGAGCCGCCGAAACTACCGAACCGCTCGGACGCCCAAACCAGCATGCGCGTCGACAGCTCGGGGATGTGCACCTGCGGGCGGGTGACGCCGATTGCGCGCGCGATGACCGTGATGAGCTCGTCGAGCGACAGATGCTCGGGGCCGCCGAGGATGAACGACTCGCCGATCGCGTCGTCGCGAGTGGCGAGCAGTTTCAGGCCACGGACGAGATCCTCCACGTGGATTGGATGCACGCGGGCCGTGCGCGTTCCGGGAATGACCACGTGACCGCGACGCACCGATGACATCATGCGGCGGAAGCGGCGATCGTCCGCGCCGTAGGTCCAGGTTGGCCGCGCGACCACCACCGGCAGCGCGCACTCACGCACGAAGAGCAGCGCGAGCCGCTCGGCCTGCAGCTTCGAGAGCTCGTACGCATTTGCGGGGCGGAACGCGGACTCCTCGTTCGCGGAGCCGGGCCCCGTATCGCCGTGCACGCGCGCGGTGCCGCAATGCACGATGCGGCGTACTTTCTCGTCCATCGCCGCCTGCATAACTAGCCGCGTGCCCTGCACGTTGATGTGCCAGTGATCGCGCGCGTGCGCGACTCGCTCGCCTGCGCTGTCCGCCAGGTGATAGACCACTTCGCGCCCGCGCATCGCGTGCTCGACGTCGCCGCGCTCGGTGATCTCGCCGCAGACGATCTCGCATTCGGCGGGGAGCATCGCACGTGCTCGCTCGAGCGACCTCGTCATCACGCGGACCGCATGTCCGTCGCGAACGAGGCTTCGCACGAGGTGCAGACCGGAAAAGCTCGTTCCGCCGGTGACCAGTATTCGGTCCATGCCACTCCACTTCATGAGAACTTTCCAATCTGCGAGTCTGCTGCGGCAGAGCCCGCGCGCACACAAGCTAGCGAGGTCGAACCGGCAATGTCGAGGCCGCGTGCTAAATCAATCGCCTGAAACAACAATCGCGGACCGGGTAAAAGGCATTTCGGTCGAGACCGCCGCCTTGCGGCCCGTGAGCACGAGCGCCCATTCACGAAGCGAGGCCACCAGCACGACGATTACTGCGGCAATAAAGAACGCGGTGACTCCCGCGTCGAGCCTGTCGTTGAGCGCCATGCGGGTTGCTGCTGTCGCGTTCGCAACTCCCGGTGGAAGTACGCCTCCCCGCGCCGCGCGCGTGAGCAACTCGGCGTGCGCCAGAAATCCAAGCGCAGGATCGCTCGCCCAGATTTTCTGATACCCCGCAGTGAGCGTGACGATCACCAGCCACAACAGCGGCGCGATCGTGACCCACGAGTAACGCGCGCGCCCCATCTTGATGATGACGGTGGTGCCAACGCACAGCGCGACCGCCGCGAGAAGCTGGTTCGA
>JANWLO010000079.1 GCA_025450815.1 Gemmatimonadaceae bacterium | reverse complement strand
GGCGGGCCAGCATGTGACCATTGCCGGTGTGGACGTGACTCCGATCGCCGTGCCGCATGGCAAGACGATGGTCTTCGGCTACCGCATCGGCGCACTCGGCTATGTCACCGATGCGAAGCTCCTCCCTCCGGAGGCGGTGGACGCGCTGCGCGGCGTGAAGGTGCTCGTGCTCAACGCGCTCTTCTGGAAGTCGCACCCAACGCACATGAGCGTGCCGGAGGCGGTTGAGGCGGCGCGCGCGGTGGGAGCCGGGCGAACCTATCTGACTCATCTTACCCATGACAATCGGCACACCGACCTCGAAGCTGCGCTACCGCCCGGGCTGCTGCCGGCGTACGATGGACTCGTGGTCGATGTCGACTGACCCGCGCGCCGCCAAACCCTTGCTTCGCGCGTTGGGGTTCGCGACTTTCCTGCATCTTCCGACGCCCGCGGGCGGGGCGGCGGAGACGATGACTTCGGAGGAGTAATGCAGGCTCAGGGAACCGCGCCGGCCAATGCGTTCGGCGACGACATAGAGGTACAGCAGGGCCGGCTCACCGTGCGGAACGAGAGCGCGCTGCGCACGGAGCGGATGGATGCGCTGGTGCGCCAGGCGGTGTTCGGCGAGGGGCAGGCGAAGGATCACGCTCAGTGGATGATCTGGGAGACGGCGCAGGCCGTCGGCGTTCGTCCCGCGTCCATCCATGATCTCTATGCGGCGCGCGGACGCGGTGAGGTACACGGCTTCACGGTGCCCGCCATCAATGTACGCGGCATGGCGTACGACACGGCGCGCGCGATATTCCGAACCGCGGTGCGTATGCACGCCGGCGCATTCATTCTCGAGATCGCGCGCTCGGAAATCGCTTACACGGGTCAGCGTCCGACGGAATACTTGACGGTGATGCTCGCAGCCGCGCTGCGCGAGGGTTTTCGCGGTCCGGTGTTCATTCAGGGCGACCACTTCCAGGTGAACGCGAAGAAGTTCGCGGCAGACCCCACCGGCGAAGTCGCGGCAGTGAAGCAGCTCGCGCTCGAAGCGGTGTCCGCCGGCTTCTACAACATCGACGTCGACACATCGACGCTCGTGGACATCTCGCTCCCCACGCTCGATGAGCAGCAGGAGCGGAACTACGAAACGGCGTCCGAGATCGCGGCGTACGTGCGCTCGATCCAGCCGGCCGGCGTCACGATCTCGGTGGGCGGTGAGATTGGTGAGGTCGGAACCCAGAACAGCACCGTGCCGGAGCTGCGCGCCTTCATGGCGGGCTTCATACGCTCCCTCGAAAAGCGCGCTCCGGGCGCGGAGGGGCTGTCGAAGATCTCGGTGCAAACGGGAACGTCGCACGGCGGAATCGTGCTCCCCGATGGCAACATCGCGGCCGTGAAGCTCGACCTCGACGCGCTCGAGCAGCTCTCGAAGGTCGCGCGCGACGAGTTCGGAATGGCGGGTGCCGTGCAGCATGGTGCGTCGACGCTGCCGGAGAGCGCCTTCGACAACTTCCCGCGAATCGAGACCGCGGAAATCCACCTCGCCACGAACTTTCAGAACATTCTCTTCGATCAGATGCCCGCGGAGCTTCGCGAGAAGATTTATCGCTGGCTCGACGAGAACGCGAAGGACGAGCGCAAAAAGGGCGACTCGGACGAGCAGTTCTATTACAAGAGTCGCAAGAAGGCGCTCGGTCCCTTCAAGAAAGAGATCTGGGACATCCCCGATCCGGTGAAGGAGAAGCTCGCGCAGGCGTACGACCGCACCTATACCTTCCTCTTCGAGCAGCTGCGCATCGGTGGCACGTCGGAGGCGGTATCGAGATTCGTGTCGGCGCCCGTGCAGCGTCGGCGCATTTCGGGGAGCGTCGCGGTGGAGGCCGCGCCAGACGATCCGGACGCTGGGGAATGATGCGGAGAGCTCGGCGGCGTCGGCGCTTTGGCTCGCGTGCCTGGGGCGCCTGGCAGATCGCGTTGCGCACGAGATCAGGAATCCGCTGAACGGACTCGCGCTCAACCTGGAAGTCGTGCGATCGCGGAGCGTGCGGCAAGGTGCCGAAGGGTCGGCGCTTTCACCGTATGCCACCGCTGCGACAAGCGAGCTCGAGCGAACACTCCCGCTCATTGATGCCCTTCTGTCATTGGCGCGCCCGCCTGCCTTCCCCGTAGATTTGCGGTCGGCACTCCAGCCGCTGGCGACGCTGTACAACGCGATCGCCAGCGCAGCGGGAGGGTCAGTGCGAATGACGTATGACTCGGAACAGATGTTTGTTGCCGCGGACGGCGTCAGCACGCGCACCATTCTCGCCGAGCTCCTCGATGCCTCGGTCGGCGAGAAAACAATGGTTACCGGCATTGTCGCTCGAGAGGGCGACCATGTAGCTCTCACGCTCGCCGCTCCCCTCTCGCGACCGATCAGTGGGGACGTGCAACGTTTGAGCGAGGCTTGCGGTATGCAGCTGAGACACGATCACGACGAGACCCTGCTCATGTTCCCCGCGCTCGCGCATTCTGGAGTAGACTCGAAGACATGACCGCCAAGATTCTGATCGCTGACGACGAGCGCGCTATCACCGAAGGGCTGAGCGCGATCCTCCGCGACGAGGGCTACGATACCGAGATCGCGAGCGATGGGCAGCTCGCGCTCGAGCGCCTCATCGCGGAGCCGTTCGGCGTCGTGCTCGCAGACCTCAAGATGCCGAAGATCGACGGCATCGCCCTGCTGCGCGAGATCCGCCAGCGCGAGATGTCCACCGAGTGCATCGTCATTTCGGGCCAGGGAACGATTCGCTCCGCCGTCGAAGCCGTGACGGAGGGCGGTGCGTTCTACTTCATCGAGAAGCCGCTCAACGCCGAGAAGCTGAGCGAGCTCAAGGCGCTCATCAAGAAGGCGCTCGACAGCTTCGAGCTCAAGCTCTCTAACCGCGCACTCACGAGCGAGCTGCAGGCACTCACGCACTACGGCGAGCTCACCGGACAGTCCGAGGCGATGCGCACCGTGTATGGCATCCTCGACGCCGTCGCGCCCTCCAGCGCCAGCGTCCTCATCCTCGGCGAGAGCGGCACGGGCAAGGAGCTGGTGGCGCGAGCGATCCACAACAAGAGCGACCGCGTGAAGGGGCCGTTCCTCGCGCTCAACTGCGCGGCGCTTCCCAAGGACATTCTCGAGAACGAGCTGTTCGGACACGAAAAGGGTGCGTTCACCGGCTCCACGAACGAGAAGCCCGGCGCCTTCGAGATGGCCGACTGCGGCACGCTCTTTCTCGACGAAGTGGGCGAGATGGCGACGGATATTCAGGTCAAGCTCCTGCGTGCTCTCGAGTCGCGCTCCGTTCGCCGGCTCGGCGGCAAGAAGGAGATCGCCGTCGACATCCGTGTCGTCGCCGCGACCAACAAGAATCTCCAGAAGGCGCTCGAGGAGGGCGAGCTTCGCGAGGATCTCTATTATCGCCTCGCGGTCGTGGAGATCGAGTTGCCGCCGCTGCGCGACCGCGTCGGCGACATCAAGCTACTTGCCACTGAGTTCCTCTCGCGGTTCGCGCGCGAAAACAACAAGAAGGTGTTCGCCTTCGAGGATGACGCGATCGAGTGGATTCTCACGCACAACTGGCCGGGCAACGTTCGCGAGCTCAAGAACACGATCGAGAGCGCGGTGATCATGGCGAAAGGAACGACGATCGGTTTCCAGGACATCATTCCGCGCCGGCTCCGGGCTCACGCTGAAAATCAATCGACCGTGACGCTCAACGTCGGCGCGACCCTTGCCGATGCAAGACGACAGTTGATGCTGCGCACATTTTCGTCGACGAGCGGCGACATCGCTCGTACGGCGCGCACGCTCGGCATCCCGGAATCGGAAGTGCGCGCCGAGCTGGGCTCGCTGATCGGAAACGGGAAGAGCGAGGGGAACGGTGTTGTGAAAGCGCCCGCACCCGCGCGCGTCGCTTCAGCGAAGGAGAAGGGCCCCGAGAAGGGGAAAGGGAAAGCCAAGGGACGTCGGTAACAGCGAGGGAATCGGTATGTCGCGACACCAGGACGAGGAAGACGAGCGTTACTACGTGATCGAGGAGAAGGGGGGCGGCGTCGGCTCCTTCCTGCTCGGCGCGGCCATCGGCGCAGGGATCGCGCTTCTGCTCGCGCCGCAGTCGGGCGCGGACACGCGTCGCGACCTCAAGCGCAAGGCGCGCCAAATGTCTGACGCGGCGAAGGACGCCGCCGACGAGCTCTCCGACACCGTCGTGGATCGCTACGAGAAGGCGAAGCGCACCGTGGGAGTGAAGTTCGACTCCGCACGCCAGGCAATCGATCTCAAGAAACACCAGGCCACGGAAGCCATCCGCGCCGGCCGCGAGGCCGCTGCGCAGGCCCGCGAGGAGCTCGAGGCGCGTCTCGCCGTAACGAAGGCCGCCTACCAGGCAGGTGCGGAAGTAGCGCGCCCACCACGACGCTCCGCCGCCAATCCGCCCGTACCCAGAGACGCGGAGCCAGGCGACCCGCAGGCCGGCTAGCCCGTGCGATCCGCCGTCTGACAGGGGTGCCAGGGCGCTCGTTTCTCCACCGCCTCTGGGGGGCGGTGAAGGACTACGCCCGCCGCCTCTGGGACGTCGCGGGCGAGGACAACATCTCGTTCCTGGCGGGGGGCATCGCCTTCAATCTCCTTCTCGCCGCCGTCCCCTTCACGCTCCTGCTCCTCTCCGGACTCGGCTACGTGCTCAACGAGTCCGCAGAGCAGTCGTCGAGCACCGTCTGGGGGTTCATCGAGAACCTGATGCCCCCGCACGCCGAGACGAGCAGTGCGCCGCTGCACAAGCTGCTCGATGAGATCATCAAGGGGCGCGGTTCCGTCGGACTGTTGGGCGCGATCGCCTTCATCTGGTTCTCCACCCGCCTCTTCGGCACGCTGCGCTCCGTGCTCGGGGAGGTGTTCGACGTCGAGCAGGGGCTCGACTTCATCAAGGGGAAACTTTTCGATATCAAGATCACGGTCGTGTCGACGGTGCTCTTCGTCATCTACGCCGTGGTCTCGGCGTACTTCAAGATCGTGACGTCGAAGGCCATCTCCACGTTACGGGCGGTGGGGCTCCACTCGTCGTTTCGCATTCGCCTCGAATACTGGCTCGGCAACATCGTCGCGCTGATGTTCATCACCGGGATGTTTTTCGCGCTCTACAAGTTTTTGCCGAGCCGGCGCATCCGGTGGCAGCCGGCGCTGGTGGGGGCGCTCTTCACGAGCGTGCTGTTCGAAGTCGCGAAGCAGCTCTTCACCACCTACATCGGCCGCTTCAATCCGGGGAGCCTGTACGCGGGCACACTGTACGGAATCGTGATCGTGGTGTTCTGGGTGTACTACGCCGCGCTGATCTTCATTCTGGGCGGCGAGGTGGGCCAGGTGTACGAGCTCCGGCGTACGCGGCGGCTGCAGCGCGAGACTTTCGAGAGCTGAGACTGGCGCGGAGCGCGGATTATTGTCGCGCTACCTGCCGGCGGCTATATTTCGGTCGTCCCAGGTCCCGAGGGTCGTTCGCCCTCTAACTCCGTCAGGACCGAAAGGTAGCAGCGGCATGAGGTGCCGTTCGTCGCCTCGTCAGACCTGGGATATCGCGCGGTGCGCTGAGCGCCGAGAGGGCGGCAGTACCGCGCGCGATTGACGATCTCATCGCACCGGTCGATGGAGAGCCCGGCGGGCAGACCGCCGGGCTCTCGTCGCATTCCCCGCCGACATGTACATCTCGCTCGCTCGCAAATACCGCCCGAAACGCTTTGCCGACGTGGCAGTACAATCGCACGTGAGCAACACGCTCAAGGGTGCGATCGCGCGCGGCCGCGTGGCGCACGGCTACCTGCTGTGCGGCCCGCGCGGTGTGGGCAAGACCACGCTCGCGCGCGTGCTCGCGATGGCGCTCAACTGCGACAACAAGACGGAGGACGGCGAGCCTTGCGGCGTGTGCGCGAGCTGCCAGCGCATCTGGAGCGGGAGCGCGAGCCTCGATGTCGTGGAGATCGACGCGGCATCCAACCGCGGCGTCGACGACGCGCGCGATTTGCGCGAGCGCGCGATGTACGCGCCCAGCGGTGAGGGTCACTACAAGGTCTACATCGTTGACGAGGCGCACATGCTCACGCGCGAGGCGTGGAACGCGCTTCTCAAGGTGCTCGAGGAGCCGCCGCCGCGCGTCGTGTTCGTCTTTGCGACCACGGAGCCGCAGAAGATTGCCCAGGCCGCGGCGCCGGTGCTGAGCCGTCTCCAAAGGTTTGATTTCAAGCGAATTGGTCCGGCGGACGTGCGAGCGCGCCTCGCCGCGGTGCTCGAGGCGGAGCACGTCGAGTCGACACCGGACGCGCTGGCGATGCTCGCACGTGCCGCCGACGGGTCGATGCGCGATGCGCTCAGCCTCACGGACCAGACGCTCTCGCTGGGCGAGGGGGCGCTCACGGCCGAGCGCGTGCGCGAGGCACTGGGGCTGATCGCGGAGGATGAGTACCTCGCGATCTACGATCTGATAGCGTCGCGCGACGCGGCCGCGATCTTTCCCGCCGTGGCGCGGCTCGTCGACGCCGGCGCTGATCTCGGCGCGTTCCTCGGCGGTCTCGCCGACGTTCTCCGCGCGGCGCTCGCGCTCGCCCTCGGCGACGAAACCGGTGGGCTCGCGGAGCTCTCCGATCGCACGCGGGACGCGCTCGCGCAGCGCGCGGGGCAGCTCGACTCGGGTGACCTGCTGCGCATGCTGAGCACGATCACCGAGCTCGAGCCGCGATTCCGCCGTAGCGCTCAGCAGCAGATGCTCGTGGAGACGATGCTCGTGCGGTTCGCGCTCATGGATCGTACGGTGTCGCTCGAGGAGGTGCTGCGCGGGCTTGGCCCCGGTGACGGCGGGGCCGAGCAGGGCAGCGCGCGGCCGCCTGCGAAGCCGACGCCTCCTCGCGCTCCCGCGCCGTCGCGCTCAGCGCCCCCGGCGCCGAGCGCCGAATCGCGCCCACCCATCTCCGTTGCGGCGCTGCGCGAGCGATGGGCATCGATCATCGCGCAGCTGCGCGCGGATGGGCGGCTCACTCTCGTTGCGGCACTCGAGCACGCGACGGCGGTGGAGCTGTCGCCCGCCGGCGAGATTACGCTGGAGCTCGCGCCGGACTTCGCTCACATGGACGCGCCGATCAACAATGGCGCCCGCGAGCTTCTCGCCGCAATCGCTCCCGTTCTCGATGGCGCTACGCGCGTGCTGGTGCGCGTTCCAGCGGCACCGCCCGTGCGTGATGGTGCCACGCGGCGGCTCACGGCCGAGTCGGTGAAGGCGGAGCGATTGTCGTCGCTGCGGCGTCGCGACCCCGGACTCGATGCCGCCGTGCGCGAGCTGGATCTCGAGCTGCTGGACTGAGCTCACGCGTCCGTTGCATTGCCCGACTTCCGCGCGGTAGCTTCCTCCCGCGCGCACACTTTTCGTCAGGTGTTATGGCCGACTTCATGAAGATGCTTCAGCAGGCGCAGCAGATGCAGGGGCGCCTGCAACAGTTGCAGGAAGAGCTCGAGAAGATCACGCTCACCGCGTCGAGCGGCGGCGGCATGGTCACGGCTACCGCAGACGGCAAGGGGCAGATCAAACGCATCCAGATCGATCCGTCGGCCATCAGTGCGACTGACGTCGAGATGCTGGAGGATCTCGTGCTCGTCGCAGTCACCGAAGTGCAGAAGAAGGCGGCGACGGCGGCGCAGGACGAGATGCAGAAGGTCACGGGCGGCCTCGCGCTCCCTTTCAAGATGCCCTTCTGATGTCTGCGATCGACGAGCTCGCGACGGAGCTGTCGAGGCTACCGGGAATCGGTCGCAAGACCGCGCTACGGCTTACCTATCATCTGCTGCGCCAGCCGCCGGAGCAGAGCCGGAAGCTCGCGGACGCGCTTGGCGGCCTCGCCGATCGTGTGCACAGATGCTCGGTGTGCTCCAATCTCACCGAAAACGATCCCTGCGACATCTGCGGCGATCAGCGTCGAGACCGCGCGGTGGTGTGCGTCGTCGAAGAAGCGAGCGACATCGGCGCGATCGAGCGCGCGGGCGAGTTCCGTGGAGTGTACCACGTGCTCAACGGCCGCCTTTCGCCGCTGGATGGGATCGGTCCGGAGGATCTGAACGTAGGGCGGCTGGTGGAGCGCGTTGCGCCGGGAACGGTGCGCGAGGTGATCATCGCCACCAATCCGAGCCTCGAGGGCGAGGCGACGGCGCTATACGTGCAAAGGCAGCTTGCCGCGCACGTGCCGATGATCTCGCGCATCGCGCGGGGGATTCCGGTTGGCGGGGACCTCGAATATGCCGATGGCGTGACCATCGCGCAGGCACTTTCAGCACGACGGGAAATGTGATGTCACGAGTGGCATGGAAGGCGGTGGGAGCCGGCTTTCTCGGTGGCGTTGTGGTGGGTTTGATCGTCTGGACTCAACAGACCCATCGGGACCGGCATAATCTGTTCAGCGAGCAGCCATGGCGCCGATTGGCGGCGCTGGGGCACGTCGGCGGGACGGCAAGTGCCCAGAACGTATGGCTGCTGCGCGACTACGTGGCCTGGGAGAAGAAGCCCGGACTGCGCCGTCGTGGCGAGCGTCTCCTGCGCCAAATGGAACAGTCCCTCGTCTGAAGGACCCTTCATGCCCGTTGGTGCTGCCAGCTGGTCATTTACCGAAGATGACCTTGGAGCGATCATGCGATCGCTCCAGCAGTTCTTGTATGACAGCAATGCGCGCTGCGCCCTGCTCGTGGACCGCTCCGGACAGCTCGTGGCGACGGTTGGCGAGCAGCCGCGCTTCGACGCGACGGCCTTCGCCACCCTCACGGCCGCCGACTTCAGCGCGAACGACCAACTCGCGCGACTCATCGGCGAGACCGAGTTCAACTCGCTCTTTCATCAGGGCGAGCAGGAGTCGATGTACCTCGTCGACATCGCACGCCGCGTGATCCTCGTCATCCTGTTCGACAATCGGACCACGCTCGGGTTGGTGCGACTGAAGGTGAAGACCACGGTGGAGGAGCTGGCGCGCCTCTTCACCGCGATGTTCCAGCGGGCCCGCGACACGATGCACGAGCCGAACATCCTGGCGGGCGCCGAGGATGAGATCGACAGACTGTTTCAGTAGAGGACGACAGCGATGTCGATGATCAACTACGCCGCGCGCGAGATCAGCTGCAAGATCGTGTACTACGGTCCCGGCCTCGGCGGCAAGACAACGAATCTCGAGCACGTCTACGGACGCGTGCAACCGAACACGCGCGGGAAGCTCATCTCTCTCGCCACCGAGACCGAGCGCACGCTCTTCTTCGATTTCCTCCCGGTGGACCTCGGAACCATTCGTGGTTTCAAGACGCGCTTCCATCTGTACACGGTGCCCGGGCAGGTATACTACAATGCAAGCCGGAAGCTGATTCTCAAGAGCGTGGATGGAATCGTATTCGTCGCCGATTCGCAGGTGGAGCGAATGGAGGCGAACCAGGAAGCGATGCAGAACCTGTACGAGAATATGCTCGAATACGGGTACGATCTCTCGGCGATGCCCTTCGTGATTCAGTACAACAAGCGCGACCTCCCGAACGCTGCACCGCTGCGCGAGCTGCAGGCGGCGCTGAATCCGGGGTTCGAGGTTTTCGACTCACAGAAGCAGCGCATCGCTCCCGATCCGTACCACGCGGGAGAGAATCTCATTGAGCAGATTCCCACTGGAGAGTGGGTGGAGCGGGCACCATACTTCGAAGCGGTGGCGGTCACGGGAGACGGGGTATTCGACACGCTCAAGGCGGTGAGCAAGCTCGTTCTGAAGACGCTCGCCTAGCGGCGCGCGGCGGGGCGCGATGAATCTCCCCAACGCGCTCACCGTCGCCCGCATCTTCGCGGCACCCGTGGTTGCCGTGCTTCCGTTCACCGAGCGCTGGGACACGCGCCTCTTCGCCTTCGTGCTCTTTGTCGTCGTCGCAGTCACCGATTACTACGACGGAAAGCTGGCCCGCACGCACGGCATGGTTACGGATCTGGGCAAGCTCCTCGATCCGCTCGCCGACAAGCTGCTCCTACTCGCGACTTTCATCCCGATGTTCATTCTCGTGGGATCGGGGAAGTCGCTGTCGCTCTGGTCTCCGCACATGGTGGGCATCGCCAATGGGCTGATCACCGGAGTCGGCCCCGGCGGTCCGGGCCCGCGTGACGTGTTCCCGTACGTCACGCCGTTCGGAGTGTTCGGTCTGCCGTGGTGGATCATCGCCGTCGTGCTCGGACGCGAGGCGTTCATGACCATCTATCGCTCGATCGCCGCGAGGCGCGGCGTCATCATCGCCGCGAGCCGCACCGCGAAGTGGAAAACGGGATTTCAGTGGACGTGGGTGGGCGCGACCTTCTTCTGGTTCGCGGCCGCGACGGCCGCGGCGCAATACCACTGGTCCGGCTCGCCGTGGGTGATCTTCGCGTACTTCAACGGTCTCGTGAACGTGATCTCGATGGTCGTCGCGGTCGCGCTCACCCTGTACTCGCAGCTGCTCTACCTGCGACGAACGTCCTAGCAATCAGTTGCTGAAAAAGAAAGAAAAAGACCAAATGAGGGACTCAGAGCCGCCGAGGATGCGCAGAGCCGCGGAGGAAGACAGGCAGGTACGTGAGTGATGAAAGACTCAAATCCCACTCCTCTGCGCGTCTCAGTTCGCCTCTGCGACTCCGCGTCGAGCAGTACCTGGTTTTTCAGCACCCTGATGAGCTGTGAGCTGACACCAACCCCTCCTCCGTGCAAATAGAGCTGATCACAATCGGTGACGAGCTGCTGCTCGGCTTCACCGTCGATACCAACGCCGCGTTCATCGCGCGCGCGCTCGCGGAGCTCGGCGTCGAGATCGTACATCGCAGCACCGTCGGCGACGAGGCGCCTCGCATCGCGGCGGCGGTGGCCGAGGCGATCGAGCGCACGGGCGCAGTGATCACGACTGGCGGCCTCGGCCCCACGGCGGATGACATGACGCGCCCCGCCATCGCAACGCTCTTCGGACGCGAGTTGGTGCGCGACGAGCGCGTGGTGGCGCAAATCGAGTCGCGATTCCGCCGGCTGGGAACGGGGGCGATGCCGCAGAGCAACATCGTACAGGCGATGGTGCCAGCCGGCGCGCGCGTGCTCGAGAATCTTCACGGCACAGCGCCCGGTCTCTGGATCGACGACGCGCAGGGGAGATGGGTCGTGATGCTGCCGGGTGTTCCGCGCGAGATGCGCGGGATGATGACCGACACGATTCTCCCCATGCTGCGCGAGCTGATCGGCGACGCTACCACCGCGGTCGTGTCGCGTACGATTCGCACTACCGGCATCGGCGAGTCCGCGCTCGCGGAGCGACTCGGCGATCTCGCCCGCGGGCTCAACGGGATGCCGCTCGCGTTCCTTCCCGGGTGGGAGGGGGTGGACCTGCGTCTCACGTCGCGCGGAATGTCGCCGGCAGATGCGGCGGTGGAGCTCGAAAGTGCGGCGCAAACGCTGCGCGACGTCGCGGGTCCCGTGGTCTACGGCGAACAAGCCGACGATCTCGCATCGCTCGTGCTTGCGATGTGCCGCGAACGCGGGAAGAGCATTGCCACTGCAGAGAGTTGCACGGGCGGGATGCTCGGCGCACGCATCACGCGGATTCCCGGCTCGAGCGATGTGTACCGGGGCGGGATCATTGCGTACGCAAACGAGGTGAAGATCGCGCAGCTCCACGTGGGCGAGGCGACGCTCGCGGAGCACGGCGCGGTGAGCGAGCAGGTATCGTGTGAGATGGCCGACGGCGCGCGGCGCGCACTCGGCACGAGCATCGGCATCGCGATCACGGGCATCGCCGGCCCGGGCGGGGGAAGCGCCGAGAAGCCGGTGGGCACGGTGTGGCTGGCTGTTAGCGGCATCGGTGAAACGCGCGGACTGGGGCGCGTGTACGTCGGCGATCGTGAGGAGATTCGCCTGCGGGCTACACAGGCGTCGCTCGATCTCGTGCGCCGCTCCGTTGGCGCGCTTTAAGCAACTCTGACGATAGCGCCGTTGCCCAGCCGGGCAAAAAGGCGGAAATTACCGGGTGGCGCTCGCGAGCGCCGTCAACCTGACAGGATGGGACTCGTGAAGGATGAAATTGATCTGCCAAATGGCCCTGCGGCGTCGCCAGATGATGCTGCGGATGGCGCTGATGGCGCCACGAATTCGAATACAGACACCGCCGAGGACGCGCCGGAATTCCAGCGCGAGCTGGAGGAGCAGCGCGACCGATATCTGCGGCTCGCGGCAGAGTACGACAATTATCGCAAGCGCTCCTCCCGCGAGCGCCAGGAGGCGGGATCGCGCGCGCAGGGCGAGCTCGTCAAGTCGCTCATCGATTCACTCGATGATCTCGCGCGCGTGGATGAGCAGGATCCCGAGGTCGTGGATGCGCGCACGATCCATCAGGGCGTCGAGGTCGTGAGCAAGAAGCTCATGAAGGCGCTGTCGGCGGCGGGACTCGAGCTCATCGATCCGGTGGATCAGATGTTTGATCCGACGTTGATGGAAGCGGTGTTGACCGAGCCGGCGCTCTCGCGAGAGGATGATCATCTCGTGTCGCGCGTCTTTCAGCCCGGATACCTGTTCAATGGACAGCTACTGCGTCCGGCGCGCGTCGTCGTGAAGCAGTGGAACGGATGACGAGGCCATAGCCCGAATGGCCCAGAGCAAGGACTACTACTCGGTCCTCGGGGTCTCCGCGTCGGCGACACAGGACGAGATCAAGAAGGCGTATCGTCGACTCGCCAAGAAAAACCATCCCGACGCGAACAAGAGCGATCCGAAGGCCGCCGATCGCTTCAAGGAAATCTCCGAGGCTAACAACGTTCTAAGCGACGCCGACAAGCGCAAACAGTACGACGAGATGCGCCGGCTCGGCGCGTTCGGCGGCTTTGGCGGCGAGCGCACGCAGCGCGGTGGGCGGTCGGGCGGCCCGGGCGCTCCGGGCGGCGGCGCTGGTCCGCGCATGGAAGACTTCGACATCGGCGGGATCGGCGGACTCGGAGATCTCTTCAGCTCGATGTTCGGCGGCGGAGGGGCGCGCGGCGGCACGCGTCCGCGCGGTCCGGAGCGCGGCGACAGCGTCGAGGTCATTGTGCCCGTCGCATTCCGCGTGGCGGCGCTTGGCGGGAAGGTGCCAGTGGATCTCGAAGTGAACGAGGAGTGCCCCACGTGTCACGGCAACGGCGGCGCGCCGGGCGCGACGTGGCGGACGTGCCCCGAGTGCAGCGGACGCGGAACGATTTCGTTCGGACAGGGCGGCTTCGCCGTGAATCGTCCATGCCCGATGTGTTTGGGTCGCGGCCAGGTGCCGTCGAAGACGTGTCCGACGTGCAAGGGAGCCGGCGAGGTCCGCACGCGAAAGACACTGAACATCACCGTACCATCGGGAACGGAGACGGGCACGCGCGTGCGGCTCGCGGGACAGGGTGGACGCGGCAGCGACGGCGGGCCGCCGGGCGATCTGATCATCACGTTCGAGGTGGGCGCGGATCGATTTTTCGCGCGCGAGGGACTCGATGTGATCGCGAAGGTGCCGCTCAACATTGCGCAGGCAACGCTCGGCTCGAAGGTGAGTGTGCGCACGCTCGCGGGAAAGAAGGTGACGATCCGCATCCCGGCGGGCACGGCGCCGGGGAAGCGCTTTCGCGTGCCGGGCCAGGGAATCGAGAAAAATGGCGCGAAGGGCGATATGATAGTCGAGGCGAACGTCACCGTCCCGGAAAAGCTCACGCCGGAGCAGGAGAGGATGATGAAGGAGTTCGCTGCCTCCGGTGACCTGAAGTACTGATGAGCCGAGCCGCGTTCGTGCCGCACGCGGAGGGCGCCGCGAACGCGCCTGATCGGGCGCTCCGGCTGCACGACGATGGTGCGCGCAATCCCGGATTGCCGCTCGGCGCGGATGTGATTCCGAACATCCGCGTGAATCGAAGTGCGGTGGAGCGGCGTGCGGCAACGATCCCGAAGCGGCGCACGGTGAAGAAGGCGTGGCAGGCGGCGTGGCTGCTGCGCGCGATCACCTGCATCGATCTCACGACGTTGTCGGGCGACGACACGCCGGGGACGGTGGAGCG
>JANWLO010000078.1 GCA_025450815.1 Gemmatimonadaceae bacterium | reverse complement strand
CCTTGTACTCGCCGCCTTCCAGGATCATCTGTGCGAAGATCGACAGGTCACTCGCGGTGCTGAACAGGCCCGCGTGTCCCGCTACGCCGCCCAGCGCGTACGCGTTTTCATCGTGCACCTCGCCCTGCAGTGGATAGCCGCGCGGCGGCGAAACCTCCGTGGGGGCGACGCGAGCCTTGAGCGAGTCGGCCGGCTTGAAGAACGTGTTGACCATGCCGAGGGGGCCAAACACACGCTCGTGCAGGAATACGTCGAGTCCCTGGCCCGTCACGCGCTCGACCATCATGCCGAGCGTGATCGCACCCAGGTCAGAATAGATGTAGCACGCGCCCGGCTTGCACTCGAGGGGCGCGTTGAGCACCATCTGCCGCGCCTCGGCCGGCGAGTGCGCAAGGCGCCAGAGGTCGATGTCCGCGGGCAGCCCCGAGCGATGCTCGAGAAGCTGGCGAACGGTCACCGAGTCCTTGTAGCCGCCAGTGAACTCCGGGAGATACGTCACCACCGGCGCGTCGAGCTTGATTCGCCCTTCGTCGTAGAGGATCATGACGGCGGTGGTCGTGCCGATCACCTTCGTCAGCGACGCCAGATCATAGATGGTCTCGGTGGCCGAAACGCGGCTGCTCTTAACCGACCAGTCGATGCGGCCAAATCCCTTTTCCCACACCGCGGCGCCCTTGCGGCCAACCACCACCGACGCGCCCGGAAATCCGCCCGCCTTTATCCCGCGCGTCACGACGCGATCGATCGTTTCGAGTCGCTTCGCGGACATGCCAACGGTAGCGGGCGCCACAACAGGCAACCCTCCGTCAGCAGCGGCGAACATGGCGACTGCGGCGATCAGCGAAGTGAGCACGAATGAACCCTCCTGAAAACGACGGCGAGCCGGCTGCTCCAATGGAGTGCCAGGGTCGCTCAAATAGCGTACTGCGATCGGGGCGGGATGTTCCAGCGGCGTGAGACCAACCGACGCATAATGATGCAGAGCCCCTATGTTGGCAAGACGAGATTCGTGCCAACGCGTCACGCTAGAACGATGTAATGTTTTGGCTCGGTCAAACCAGACGTAATTCGGGCGACAGCAGCGAGTGATGGATGGCCACCGCGGCCTTTGCGCCCCCCGCCGCGGCCGCAAGCGCGATCTGCGTCCCCGGCGTGATGTCGCCCGCCGCGTACACGTCCGCCACCGTCGTCTCGAAGCGATCGTCCACCACGATGCACCCTTCGTCGTTGCGCTCACACCCCAGGCGTTGCGCGAGATCATCGGCGGGGTAGTGGCCGATCGAGAAGAAGAGCAGGTCGCAGTCGAGCTGCATTCCGTCCTCGAGCTCGAGCGCCGTGAGACGCCCATCGGTGTTCACCATCCGTCGCACGCGCGAGACGAGCACCGGAATGTTCAGCGCATCGAGCCGGGCGAGCAGCGGCGCGGTGAGGCCGGGGTCGTGGCCGTTCGTGCACACAACCAGCTCGCGCGTCCACGTCGCGAGATCGAGCGCAAGCCCAACGGCCTTTCGTCCCACGCCCACGACGGCAGTCTTCTTCCCGCGCGTCTGGTGCCCGTCGCAATCGGGGCAGTGATACGCCGTCTCCCCGTAGCAGTGCTCGAGCCCGGGAATGTCGGGCCAGATGTCCTTCACGCCGTACGCGAGCAGAAGCCGGCGCGACTCGATCAGGCGCCCGCTCTCGAGCGAAACGCGAAAGTGCTCGCCGTCGCGCACGACGAGATCCACGCAGCCATCCACGAGCTCGGCGCCCCACTTTCTCGCGTCATCCCTACCGGCGCCGCGCAGCACCGCGGGCGTCACGCCCGGAAGGCCGAGGTAGCCGTTGATGCCGCGAGTCTGCCAGTTGCGCGGGTCGCCGGAGTCCACGAGCACCACGGAGTGGAGGTAGCGCCCGAGCCACAGGGCGGCGGTGAGCCCGGCAGGGCCGCCGCCGACGATCGCCACGTCATAGACAGACATGGCCGAAGATATAGTGAGAGCGCTCGACGACGCGAGCGCCCTGTGTTACTTGACGGAGCCCGGCGGAAGCGAGTACAGCAGCTTCATCGTCGCGCGGTCAGCCTCGCTCAGGTCGCGCACGCGAACGCGCGCCGTCATGATGTTCGCGGTGTCGGCTGTGTGATCGAGGCCGAGCAGGTGACCCACCTCGTGCAGCGCGATCGCGTGCACGGCCTTGGCGTCGAGCAGCTCGCCCTCGTTGTGGTGCAGCGCGAGGGTGATGTTGCCGGTGACGATCCACCACTTTCCGTCGCGCGCCCAGATCGTCTTGCCGCTGATCGGCGAGTCGAAGTGGTCGATCCAGCTCACATGGACGTCGGCGTCGGTGGAGTCGCGAACGAAGGTGAAGCGAACCGGAATGCCGAGGCTCGTCCACTGGTCGAAGGCGTTGCGGACGCTCTCGGGGTACGTCGGATCCCAACCCGGGATGGCCGGGCTGCTGCCCACCCAAACGCGAACCGGCTGGACCATGCGATCGGGCCAGCGCGCCAGCGCCGAATCGCGCTCGCTGAGGATCTCGCCGATATAGGTGCCGGTTTCGCCGAGGACGATGCGGCGTCGAATGTCTCCGACGTCGCGTGCCGCGGCGGCATCGGTGGCGTTCGCGGCGACTGCGTTTCCGTCGACGACCGTTCCGGTGTTCTCGACCTCGTTCCTGGCCACCCGTTTCGCGTGCGACCGAACCGCTGGCGCGACGAAGCCGGCCTGGGCGGGTGCGGTGATGGTACGCGTCTCCACGACCTGTACAGCTACGAAGCCGAGCACAGGCAGCAGGAGCAGAACGGGAATGAGGTCGGTGCGCTTCATCGCTTGGCGAGCCTTTGAACCCGGACGTGAAAGTCTGTTCCGTTTAGCGAGACGCCGGCTGTTGGAAGCGTCGGCGCGCGCATCGCGGAGTGATTGAACGAGTAGTGCGGCATTGTTGTGAGGACGAACGAAAAAACGCAAGGGAACGCATGCAATTTTCCGTTACATCGATCCATGCCAACAAGACCGACAACACGCTGTCGGGGCCACATTAAGCCTTTATATTCCGCGCGCGCCGATTGGGCTTGGCAGCCCGAAGACGGGTGCGCGCGCAGCTGAATTTCCGAGAGGATCGAGAAATGGATGGTACGCGAGATGTTGCGGTGCTCGTGGGGAGCCTCCGCAAGGAGTCGTTCACGCGGAAGCTTGCGATCGCAATGCAGGCGATCGCGCCGGCTCCCCTCGTGCTGGAGATCGTGGAGATTGGCGACCTGCCGCTCTACAATCCGGATCTCGAGGCGAGCGCGCCGCCACCGTGGCTGGCGTTCCGCGACCGGGTTCGGCGCGCGGACGCCATCCTGTTTACAACGCCGGAGTACAACCGTTCCGTTCCGGGATCGCTGAAGAACGCGATCGACGTCGGTTCGCGACCGGTTGGGAAGAGTGTGTTCGAGGGAAAGCCCGGGGCCGTGGTGAGCAATTCGCCAGGCAAGCTCGGCGGATTTGGCGCGAACCACCATCTGCGGCAGGCGCTCGTGTTCCTCAACGTGCCCACCATGCAGCAGCCGGAGGCTTACATCGGCGGCGTCGCGGAGCTGTTCGACGCCGACGGGAAGTTCGCGACGGAGTCGACGCGAGAGTTCGTCGAGAAATTTCTCGGCGCGTTTGCGGCGTGGGTTGATGAGACGCGTCGGAGGTAGGGAGTCGGGCACAACGCATGCGCGTGGGCGGGCGTTAGGAGCGACAGGGGCGAACTGCGGAACGCAGAGACACAGAGGAACGGCAGAGGCACAGAGGAACGGCAGAGACGCAAAGGTGGGCGACGATGGTAGGTCGTTTGTTGTCATTTCATCAGTGTCTGCTCCTGCCGTTCTCTGTGTCTCCGCCGTTCCTCCGCGTCTCCGCGTTAAAGCAGTTAGGCCTTATCTGAAACAGTTAAGCGAGTGTATCGCCACACAACCTCGACCAATCCATCCGTGCGCCAGTCGTTTGCGCGATTCGTTGTCGTCTGTTCACTAGCGGCGCTGGCGTGCGCGCCACCCGCGGCGTCGAAGAAAAATCCGGGTGCCGTTTCCCCGGCACCGACGGCCGCGGTTTCAGTGGGCATCAATACGGTGGAGCAGCCGGACCCGGGCATCGCGGCCATGGCGGCCCGTCTCGATCTCGAGAAGTACAAAGCGACGATCAAAGGGCTCACGCAGTTCGGCGACCGGCGACAGGGCACCGACCGCAATCGAGCCGCGGTGGACTGGATCGAGGCGCAGCTCACGAGCTACGGCTGCACGCCCACGGCGCGAATCACCTACGACTTCCGACAGCTTCCGCGCACTCCGCGTCCGCCCATGGACTCGGCGGCGCGCGCGCGCGCGGCGATGTGGGGCGTGGGCGGCGCGCGGGTGCGCGGCACGCGGATGCCCACGGGGGTGAACACGGATTCGTCGCGGCAGCCGGACGCGAAGCTGCGCGCGCTCGACACTCCGCAGAGCGTGGATGGCGAGCGGCAGGAGGTGTACTGCACCAAGGTAGGGACCACGCACCCGGACGAGATGTACATCGTGGGCGGACACATGGATGGGATCGGCTGGGGTGAAGCGGCGAACGACGACGGCTCGGGCACCGCGCTCGTGATGGAGCTGGCGCGCGTGTTTAGCTCGCCAGACGTGCACACGGATCGGTCGATCCGCTTCATCCTCTGGAACAACGAGGAGACTGGGCTCGACGGTTCGCGCGCCTACGTCGCGCAGCGCGCGGCGCTGCAGGGAATCGAGAATCCGAAGGGATCCGGCAAATATCCCGAGCCGAAATGGCTCGGCATGATCCAGCATGACATGATGATGTTCGACCACGGGCTGCCGAACGCCGACGGCACGATGCGCAAGGAGCAGCGGCGCGAGGCGAACGTGAACATCGAGTTTCAGTCGCGCTCGAAGTTCGCGGCGGATGCGGAGCGGCTCGCGTGGGCGTTCCAGAGCGCGAACGAGAAGTACGCCACCGACTATCCGGCGCAGGTGGGGCGCCACATGACGAACACGGACTCGTCGCCGTTTGAAGATCTTGTTCCATCGATCAGTCTGCGCGAAAACGAGCGCGGGGCGCAGATCGGGGCGGGGTGGGATCCTCAGTGGCACCAGCCCACGGATCTCTACACGACGTACGGTGACGACGATTTCCGGCTGGGGCTCAATGCGGCGCAGACGACGCTGGGGGCGGTGGGGACGCTGGCGGGGGCGAAGTACGAGCCTGGGAGCCGATAGCTTTGAGTCATGAGCTTGGCTGCGCGGGCATCGCGGGGCCGGTCTGGGATTGAGAGGCGGGAGGCGAGCCCAAGCTATAAGCTCGTGAGCTCAAGGCTTTGAGCCGTCAGCTTGCGCCGGTGGCGATACCGCGGGTTCCCGTCGCAGGTAGGAAAGGGATGCTGGAGAGGAAGCGGTAGGGGCTCACAGCTCACAGCTATCGGCTCTCATGCTATCTGCTTGGGCTCGCCTTCCGCCTCTAATGCCGGCGCGTGTCGCGATGCCGAAAGCGTTCGCACAAAAAGAATTCTTCGCCCCGCAGTGGTCAACAGGCCCGATGTGCGGGACGTATTGGAGGTGCCGGCTCGGTTACTGCGAGCGCGATTTCAACCAACCGGGGCGTCACGAACATGGAGGAACTACTGAGGTCGCTGCGGATCGCGCTCGCCGTCGCGCTCGCTGGCTGCGCGCACGCGCCGCCGGCGATCTCGGGCGAGCCGCCGGTGGCCCCTGCGCCGGGCAAAGCGTGGAAGGCGCCGCACGGGACGATTCCGCCAGAGCCCGCCTCCAACCCGGACTTCAGCGCGCTGCCGCCCGATCTCGCGTCGCGCTCGGATGCGCTCACGCTCGCCGACGCGGTGGACGTAGCGCTGCTGCACAACCCACAGACCGCGCTTTCCTGGTCGCAGGCGCGCACGGCGGCGTTCGAGTACGGCTCCGCGCGCGGAGTCTACTTCCCGACCATCGACGCAACGGCCAGCGTGGGGCGATCGCAGAGCGTCACGCAAACGGGCTACGTCGAGCGCACGCAGTTCTCGCCCCACGTCTCGCTGTCGTATCTGCTGCTCGACTTCGCCGGCCGAAGCGGCACGATCGGCGCGGCACGGGAGAACGTGATCGCCGTCGACCTCAATTACAACGCGCTGCTGCAGAACGTGGTGCTGCAGGTGGAAAGCGCATACTTCGCGTACACCTCGGCTCGCGCACTCTCGGCCGCGCAGCTACAGACAGTAACGGAGGAGCAGGAGAATCTGCAGGCGGCGCAGGTGCGTCACCGCGATGGCGTGGCGACCGTCGCCGACGTGTTGCAGGCGCAGACGCTCCTCGCGCAGGCGCAGCTCGACCTCGAGACGGATTCGGGTACGGTGAAGACGACCCACGGGAACCTCGCGGCTGCGATGGGGCTGCGCGCGGATGCTGACTTCGAGATCGCGACGCCGTCGGACTCGCTGCAAATCGGAAACGCATCCGAGAGCGTCGACACGCTGATCGTGAGCGCGCTCGCGAATCGGCCCGACATGGCGGCGGCGCGCGTGAGCATTCTCCAGTCGCAGCAGGAAGTACGAGTCGCCCGGTCACAGGAATTCCCCGCGCTCACGCTCGGCGCGAATCTCGGCCGCAACTACTCGAACCTCCCGCTCTTCGCCGGCAACAACTTCGCGATCACGCTCGGCATCACGGTTCCGATCTTCAACGGCTTCACGTACCAGTACAACGTGGCGGCGGCGAAGTCGCGCGTGGATGAATCCGCGGCCAGCGCGAGCCTGCTGCGCACGCAAGTGTCGAATCAGGTGGTGACGTCGTACGTCGCGCTGCGCACGGCGAGCGCGCGCGTGCGTTCGGCGGACGTTCTCCTGGCGAGCGCGCAGCAATCCGAGCAGGTCGCGCGTGGAAGATACAGGGCGGGCGTCGGCACGATCCTCGACCTGCTCACCGCTCAGTCCGCGCTCGCGAGCGCGCGCGCGCAGCAGGCGCAAACGCGATGGACGTGGGCGACGGCGCTCGCTCAGCTCTCGCACGACGTGGGCGTGCTCGGCCCTCGCGGCGAGACCCCGATTCCGCTCACGCACGACTCTACCTCCGGCCCCGAATGATTCCCCCACGTCGCTCAGCGCCATCGCTCCTCGCTCTCGCGGCGGCACTCGCGTGCGGAGCGTGCTCGAAGAAGGCAGCCAAGCCGCCCGCCTCTCCCGTTCCCGTGACGGCCGCCGCCGCGCACCGCGCGGATGTGCCGTACGAGATCCAGGCGAACGGCGTCGTCACTCCGATCAGCACCTCAGCGGTGACGGCGCAGGTGGACGGGCTAATCACGCGCGTTGCGTTCCGCGAGGGACAGGATGTGGACAAGGGCGCGCTGCTCTTCCAGATCGAGCCGCGGCCGTACGTGGCCGCGTACCAGCAGGCGCTCGCCAATCTCGCGCGCGACAAGGAGACGAACGCGAACGCGCAAGCGGAGGTGAAGCGCTACGCGGATCTGGTGAAGCAGGATTACGTGACGCGCGAGCAGGCAGATCAGCAGAAGGCGACCGCCGGCTCCGCAGCGGCCACGGTGCAGGCGGACGAGGCGGCCGTCGAGAACGCGAAATTCAATCTCGACACCACCAAAATGCGCGCGCCGATTTCGGGGCGCACAGGCGGGCTGCTCGTCCGCGAGGGGAACGTCGTGCACGCGGGCTCGACGACGCCGCTCGTGGTGATCAACCAGATCAGCCCCATTCTCGTGCGCTTCCCGATTCCGTCCACGGATCTGCCGCTCATCCAGCACTACGGGTCGTCGGGGCAGCTCGCCGTCACGGCGGTTCCGGGTGGTGCGCGCCAGACCGCGAACGACACCGCCGGCGGACCGCCCGGCGTTACTGGCGACGCACCCGCTGGCAGCGACTCCTCCGCCAGCGCGGCGCAAGCCAGCGATCCTTCAGCGATTCAGCTGCTGGCGATGCTTCCGCCATCGCGCGGCACTCTCTTCTTCATCGATAACTCGGTGGACACGCTCACCGGCACCGTGCTGCTCAAGGCGAGCTTTCCGAACACCGAGAAGACACTCTGGTCGGGACAGTTCGTGGCCGCGACGCTGCACCTCTTCGTCGAGAAGAATGCGCTCGTCATTCCCACGGAAGCCGTAGTCACGGGGCAGCAGGGTGCGTACGTGTACGTGGTGGACAGCGCGGGTACGGTGCAGCAGCGCAAGATCAGCGTCGAGCGATCGCAGGACAGTCTCGCGGTGGTGACCGCAGGGTTGCGCGACGGCGAGCAGGTAGTGCGGAGCGGTCAGTCGAGACTCACCGCGGGCGCAAAGGTTCGCATCGCCAGTGCAAACGCGGGTGCAGTGGACACCGCCGCCAACGCGCCGCACAGCGCGCGGGCCGGCGGCCGCAAGCGCCCTCCATCGAAGTAGACGGCACTAGGGCGCGCGGGCGAGATCGTGCAGATCCCCAGTCTCTTCATCAGCCGGCCGGTCATGACCACGCTGGTCATGGTCGCGATCTTCACGTTCGGGGTGATCGCGTATCTCAAGCTGCCGGTGAGCGATCTGCCCGCGGTGGACTACCCGACGATTTCCGTGCGCGCGAGCCTCCCTGGCGCGAGCCCCGAGACGATGGCCGCGACCGTGGCGACGCCGCTCGAGAAATCGTTCTCCGCCATCGCCGGCATCGACAACATCACCTCGGTGAGCAGCCTCGGCTCAACCTCGATCACGATTCAGTTCTCGCTCGATCGCGACGTGGACGCGGCCGCGCAGGATGTGAACGCCGCCATCTCGCAGACGCTCGCGCAGCTGCCACCGTCGATTCTGCCGCCATCGTACCGGAAGTCGAATCCGGCGGCGGCGCCGATCCTCTTTCTGGCGCTCACGGCGAAGGACATGAAGCTGTCGGACCTCGACGAATACGCCGAGACGACGATCGCGCAGCGGCTGTCGATGGTGAGCGGTGTGGCGGAGGTGAGCGTGTTCGGATCGCAGAAGTACGCCGTACGCATCGTGCTCGACCCCTCGCTGCTCGCGGCGCGCAATCTCAGCGTGAGTCAGGTGGCGCAGTCGGTGCGCACGAACAACGTCACGCTTCCAACCGGTGTGCTGTACGGCACGAATCGCACCCTCACGGTGCAGGCGACCGGGCAGCTCTACGACGCCGCGCAGTTTCGCAGCATGGTGGTGGCGGAGCACAATGGCGCGCCGGTGCACCTGGGCGATCTCGGGCAGGTGTACGACGACGTGCAAAACGACAAGTCCGCCAGCTGGTACAACGGCGATCGCGCGATCGTGCTCGCGGTGACGCGGCAGCCGGGGACGAACACGGTGGAGGTTGCGGACGCGACGAAGGCGGCGCTCGCGGAGATCATCCCGTCGCTGCCGAAGAGCGTCCAGGTGAACATTCGCTACGATCGCTCAGCGGGGATCAAGGCGGCGGTGCACGATGTGAAGTTCTCGCTGCTGCTGGCGCTCGCGCTCGTGGTGCTGGTGATCTTCCTCTTCCTGCGGAATCTCACCGCCACGGTGATCCCGAGCCTCACGCTGCCGATGGCCGTCGTGGGCACCTTCTCGGTGATGTTCGTGCTGGGCTACAGCATCGACAATCTGTCGCTCATGGCGCTCACGCTCGCCGTGGGGTTCGTGGTGGACGATGCCATCGTGATGCTCGAGAACATCGTGCGGCACCTCGAGATGGGCAAGACTGCACTCCAGGCGGCGTACGACGGCGCCAAAGAGGTCGGGTTCACGATCATGTCGATGACGCTCTCGCTCGCGGCGGTGTTCATCCCGCTGGTGTTCATGGCGGGGATCATCGGGCGGCTTTTCCGCGAGTTCGCGGTCACGATCATGATCGCGATCCTCGTGTCGGGCTTCGTGTCGCTGACGCTCACGCCAATGCTGTGCGGACGCTTTCTAAGGCCGCAACGCGCGATGCGACACGGGAGGCTCTACAACTCGCTGGAGCGCGCGTTCGACAAGGCGCTGCACGGCTACGAGCGGAGCCTGGCGTGGGTGATGGGGCACCGGCCGCTCACGCTGGTCTTCTCGGCGCTCATCCTCGTGGGCACGGGCGTGTTGTACTCGGTGATTCCGAAGGGACTCTTTCCGAGCGACGACACCGGGCTACTCTCGGGAACAACGGAGGCCGCGCAGGGGACGTCGTACGAGGAGATGGAGCGGCTGCAGCTGCGCGTGATGACGGCGCTCAGGAAGGACACCAACGTGGTGGGCGACATGTCGTTCATCGGAAGCACGAACCAGGGGAACATGAGCATCGTGCTCAAGCCGGCCGGCCAGCGGCCGGCGGCGGACGCGATGGTCCGCGAGCTCACGCGCAAGCTGTCAGGGATTCCCGGGATCCAGGTGTTCATTCAGAATCCGCCGAGTATTCGTGTGGGCGGGCGGAGCTCGAAGAGCCTGTACCAGTTCACGCTGCAGGGGCGCGACCTGAATACCCTCTACGCGAGTGCGCAGCAGCTCGCAGTCAGGCTGCGCCAGACACCGCCGCTCACCGACGTCACTACGGACCTGCAGAACAACAATCCGCAGGTGACGGTGCGCATCGACCGCGACCGCGCGTCCGTGCTCGGCGTCACCCCCGCAGCGATCGAGCGCGCGCTCGCGAATGCGTACAGCGAGCAGCAGACCTCCACGATCTACACGAGCACGAACGAGTATTGGGTGCTGATGCAGCTCATCCCATCCGCGCAACGCGACGAGACCGCGCTCACCAAGCTCTACGTCACGAGCTCGACGGGCGCGCTGGTGCCGCTGTCAGAGGTGGCGGACTTCGAGCGGAGCGTGGGGCCGAGTAGCGTGGCGCACTCGGGGCAGCTGGCGTCGGTGACGGTCTCGTTCAACCTCGCGGCGAACGGAAGCCTGGGCGAAGCTGTGGCCGCGGTGAACCGTGTTGCGCGAGCGACGCTGCCGGCGAGCATCACCACGAACTTCTCTGGCACGGCGCAGGTGTTTCAGGCGTCGCAGCAGGGGTTGGGTGTGCTGCTGCTCATCACGGTGTTCATCATCTACATCATCCTCGGCATCCTCTACGAGAGCTACGTGCACCCGGTGACGATTCTAACCGGGCTGCCGTTCGCCGCGTTCGGGGCGATACTCGCGCTGTACGTCACGGGACAGCAGCTCGACGTGTACGGCTATGTGGGCGTGATCATGCTCATCGGGATCGTGAAGAAGAACGCGATCATGATGATCGACTTTGCGATCGAGGCCGAGCGGTCGGACAAGAGTACGCCGGCGGAGGCGATAAGCAAGGCGGCGAGCGTGCGCTTTCGGCCGATCATGATGACGACGGTGGCGGCGATCGTCGGCACGCTGCCGATCGCGATCGGAGTGGGCGCGAGCGCGGCGTCGCGGCGGCCGCTAGGCATCGCGGTGGTGGGTGGGCTCGCGTTCTCGCAGATCGTGACGCTGTACGTGACACCTGTGTTCTATACGTATCTCGACGATCTGCAGGCGTGGCTGGGCCGGCTGTCGTGGAAGCGGCCGCACGTGCGCGGCACTGGACATCCCGAGCTCGCCCAGGGCGACTGAGAGGCGACGCGCATGCGCTTTACCACCTTGTTCATCAAGCGGCCGATCATGACTTCGCTGGTCATGATCGCGATTCTGTTTTTCGGGATCGTCTCGTACCGGCAGCTTGCGGTGAGCGACCTGCCGAACGTCGACTTCCCGACGATCACGGTGACGGCGATCCTGCCCGGCGCGAGTCCGGCGACGATGGCGGCGACGGTGGCGACGCCGCTCGAGAAACAGTTCTCGACGATCGCGGGGATCGACAACATGACGAGCACGTCGAGCCTCGGGCAGACGCAGATCGTCGTGCAGTTCT
>JANWLO010000077.1 GCA_025450815.1 Gemmatimonadaceae bacterium | reverse complement strand
GCTGAAGACGAAGAAGTTGTACGGCACGGGCGGAAACAGCTTCGTGGCCGTGGTCGACTTCGGCGACAGCGTGCGCGCGCGCGCCATCACTGCGGGTGGCGAGAGCGGCGACATCGCTTCGAAACACTTCGATGATCAGGCGCTACGCTACAGCACGGGCAATCTGCGCGAGGTGTACTTCTATCCGTCGCAGCTCGTGGGCCATACTGAGCGCGTGTATCACCCGGGCGGTTGATCTACAAACCTCGACATGGAAGATCGTCATGACCTCATTAGATCGCGACACCAAGGCTCCCAACACCATCGTCCTCATCCACGGGCTCTGGATGACGGCGCTCAGCTGGGAACGCTGGGTGAAGCACTACACTGACAAGGGCTATCGAGTGATCGCTCGCAGCTGGCCGGGCATGGAAGGCGACATTGATCAGCTCCGGAGCGATCCGTCCGCCGTCGCCACGCTTGGTGTTACCGAGGTCGTGGACCACTACGAGTCGATCATCCGTGAGCTCGACCGGCCGCCGATCATCATGGGGCACTCGTTCGGTGGCCTCATGACGCAAATCCTTCTCGACCGCGGGCTCGGCGCCGCAGGCGTGGCAATCGACTCAGCGCCCGTGAAGGGAATTCTCGTGCTCCCATGGTCATCGATTCGCGTCGCGTTGCCGGCGCTCAGCAACCCCGCGAACAATCATCGCGCATCGTCGCTCACGGCAGACCAGTTCCACTACGCGTTCACGAACACGCTGAGCGATGAGGAGTCCGAGCGCATCTTCGAGCGCTACGCCGTGCCCGGTCCTGACCACATGCTCTTCCAGGCCAGTCTCGCCAACTTCAATCCGCACGCCGCGACCACCGTCAACTTCGCGAACGACTCGCGCGCGCCGCTCTTGCTCATCGCGGGCGGCAGGGACCACATCGCGCCAGCGGCGGTCACGAAGGCAAACTACAAACTCTACAGCAAATCGAAGGCGGTCACGGAGTACAAGGAGTATCCGGAGCGATCGCACTTCACCGTCGGGCAGCCGGGATGGGAAGAGGTAGCGGACTTCGCGCTCGACTGGTCGGTGGAACACGCGCGCTTGCAGCTGCCGGCGGCGCCGATCTCGGACTCTCTGCGGCGACCTGTCGACCCCGAGATGCGCGCCTGATTCGACCAGTGTGACGGGAGAGAGTTCAATGTTCGAGCCACCCGACGTGACGGGGTTGGTGCATCTGAGAAGCCAGAAGCGGGCGAACGCCACGCTCGACCGTCTCGAGCAGCTCGTGCGCGCCAAGGGACTCACCGTCTTCGCGCGCATCGACTTCGCGCACGATGCGGCGGCCGCCGGTCTCATGATTCCGCCAACCGTGCAGCTCGTGTTCGGCAATCCAAAATCGGGTACGCCGCTGCTCGCGGCCAATCCGACCGTCGGCCTCTCGCTCCCGCTGCGGGCGCTCGCGTGGGAAGATGCGGAGGGGCACAGCTGGCTGAGCTACGAATCGCCGGAGTATCTGCTCGAGCGATTTCATCTTCCGTCCACTCTGGGCGCCAACATTGCAGGGCTTCGTGCGCTCTGTGAAGCCGCTGTTGCGTGATATGCGAACCGACCAACCACTGCTCCTTCTTGCTGGAGAACCGACATGGACGAGGACGCGTTCAACATTTCGATCCGGAAGTTCCTGAAGCATTTCGGCGTGACCGCGCAGCGCGAAATCGAGAACGCCGTCAAGCGCGGAATCGAAGAGGGGAAGCTGCGCGGCGACGAGTCCGTGCCGGTACGCGCGACGCTGATCGTGGAAGGATTGCTTCGTGATTTCCAGATCGAGGGAACGGTCACGCTCGCGGCGCCGCCAGCTCCGTAGAGCACTGAGCCTCGCCGAGCTTCTCCGCGCGCTCACGCGCCGCATCGCGCACGGAGAATACGTAGGTATCGACTCCGCCGCGCGCGGACTGCGCCTCTACCTCGCCAGCGGTCATCGCTTTCGCATGCGGCTGGCGGTCTGGGATCCGGTGGTGGGCGCGGTTATCGCTCACCGCGAGCTCGCAGGCGAGTGGCATCGCACGCGCGAGGGCCTCGAGCTGCGCGCCACGGAGCGCACGCTAAGCTACGACCTCTCGCGCGACCGCGCCGGCGTTCTGATCTGGCGACGCAGCAGCCTCCCTACCTTCGCCGATGGTTTCTCGCTCATGCGCGCCGCGGAGTCGAATACATCACCGCTCGATCTCGGAGGTAGCGCCGCGCGAGTGCGGTGAGCCCGCGGGCACGCAACCGCTACGGCGCCGTCTCGTTCGTGAGCTGGGGCAGATTCGTTTGCGCGGGCCCGGGCGTGCGAAGCGCGGCCGGTGGCTGTTCGTTCACGCGTGCGAACAGCGCTGTCTCCGGCATCCGCTCCCACGCGAGATGCCAGGCGTAGACGCCGTCGTTCGCCTTCGCGCCGGAGTACCAGAACGTCACGACGCCCGAAGTTGCATCGTAGTCGAAAGACGAGCGGTACACTACGTCGTACAACTCGGGACTCGCCCCCTTGAGAAGCACCGGCGACGGATAGCTCTGCCAGTTCAGTCCATCCGGGCTCGTTGCGAAGCGAAGGCGGTCAGTAGTACAGCTCCCCGCACGCTTTACCGGATACGCCGCCCAGAATTCGTTGAGCGAGGGAATCCACTCCACCTCTATGTGCCACGCAAATCCATCCGGATCGCTCAACGTCGCCGTCTCGGGCGCAGACCATGATATCCCATCCGTCGAGCGCCGGAGCTCCACAGTCGTGCTCCGTCCACCGCATCCGATCGTGCCCGCGTTCACGGCCCACATGAGCCAGTCGCCTGCACCGCGTCGTACTATGCTCGGCGAGATGATCATGTGGTTGAGCGCGTGCACGGTAAGCACTGGCGCACTCCACTCGGTCCCATTGGCGGACCGAATCATCCAGATCTCGTTCTCGGTCGTCACCCGGCGGTAATAAACGCGCATCTCGCCCGCATCGGGATCATACAGAATGTCGGGATCCGAGAGGTAGCTACCCACCGGTTTCTCGAGAGGATTCTGAATGCCGGCCGGAACGCTCCACGAAATGCCGTTGCTCGACGTGAATAGCGACGGATTCTCGAACGTCGCATCGCCGCCGGGATACGGCGTCGCGACGAGACGGAGCGGGTCGCCGGCCCACAATGCCGGCAGCCGCACGAAATCAGGATGCACGATCTGCCCTGAACCGTCGTACGTGGTCATCGGCATCGCGTGGACATCCGCCGGCGGCCGGTCGTAGGCAAACGCGCCCACATGCGCAGTGGCGCCGTTTTCGGTGGTGACCACGAGCATGTGATCGCCCGGGGTGCCATCGAGCTGCCAGTGCGCGCGCGCGAAGCCATTCTCATCAGTTGTGGTACCATCGGGAGTGATCACATCGGAATGCCCATCCACCGTCGACCACGTGACTCGAACGCCCGATAGCGGACGCTGGCGACCATCGCGGAGCTCGACCGTGATCTCGATCGGGAGCAGCGTGCCTACGAGAGCGTGCTGCGCGTCGCCGGCCGCCACCAATAGCTGGGGAAGCACCGGCGCCGCCGTGTCATCGCTGCACGCGAGCGCAAGGATCGCAATGGCCGCGAGCGCTGCACTCGCGCGGACAGCTCTGAACGTCGTCCGGAATCGGCTGATTGGATGCTCCACAGGCAAGGGCTATGCACAGCAGCAAGCCGAACACAAAGGTAGCGCGATTCGATACGGAGGAGACCATCCGACTTGGCCCCGCGTCACCTTCGCACGGATTTCGCACACCGGCGCCATCACCTTACCCACCACAGGAGCGAACCAAAATGATACGCAAGTTGAGCAGCGGCGAATACCGGCTGTATTCGCGGAAGAAAAATCCCAAAACCGGAAAGCGTCGCAACCTCGGCACCTTCAAGTCTCGTTCGGCCGCCGAGAAGCACGAGAAGGCGGTGCAATTCTTCAAGCGACAGGGCTGATATTAGTCTTCTCGCATGACGATGACTCCCACCACGCCAATCGACGACGTCGAGCTCGCCGTGCGCCTGCGCGAGGCCGCCGACCTTCTCGAGGCTATCGGCGAGAATCGCGGCGTGCTCGCGCGCGTGTCCGCCGAGGATCGCCAGCGACTCCTGAACGCAGTAGGCCTCGTCTTCAGCCCGGACATCAACGCCCGCCGACGGCTGCGCAAGGAGGCCATCAAGCGGCAAAAGGCGACCGTGGTTCGCCGCGAGGAGCGCGTGCTTTCCAACACCGGAATCCGGAAGCTTCGGCGCGAAACAGTGTTCACCACGCCCAATATCTTCCCGCCCGCGGAAGTCGCCGACGAGCACGACACTGCCGATGCGAATGAGCGCCGCGTAAGCGACTCGACGCACTGCTACGTCTGCAAGGTTCACTACACCGCCATCGACCAATTCTATGACCAGCTCTGCCCCGAGTGCGCGCGCTACAACTTCGCGAAGCGCACCGAGCTCGCCGATCTGCGCGGGCGCGTCGCGCTGCTCACGGGCGGACGTGTAAAGATCGGCTACCAGGCAGGGCTCAAGCTTCTTCGTGCCGGAGCGCATCTCATCGTCACCACGCGCTTCCCCCGCGACTCCGCCTCGCGCTACGCGAAGGAGCCCGACTTCGGCGAGTGGGCGCAAAGACTCGAGATCTTCGGGCTCGATCTGCGCCACACACCCAGCGTGGAAGCGTTCTGCCGGGAGCTGCTAACCACGCGCGACCGGCTGGACTACATCGTGAACAATGCCTGCCAGACCGTGCGCCGGCCGCCCGACTTTTACGAGCACATGATGGGCGGCGAGAACGGCTCGCTTCGCGACTTGCCCGAGCACGTGCGCAACCTGCTCGGATCTTACGAGGGGCTGCGCGGCTACCACATGCTGCCGGAGGCGGATACGAACGCGCTCGCCCCAGCGGGAATCGATCTCCGAATTACCAAGATTGCCGGGCTCACGCACTCGGCGCAGCTCTCGCAGATCCAGTTGCTCCCCGAAGAAAGGCAGGCGCAGAAAGACCTCTTCCCCGAGGGACGGCTCGACCAGGATCTGCAGCAGGTCGATCTGCGAGGTAGAAACTCGTGGCGTCTGCTGATGTCGGAGGTATCGTCCGTGGAGCTGCTCGAAGTACAGCTGGTGAACGCGATCGCGCCCTTCGTCCTCAACGCCCGGCTCAAACCGCTCATGTTGCGCACGCCCGAGCGCGACAAGCACATCGTGAACGTGTCGGCGGTGGAGGGACAGTTCTATCGTCCCTTCAAGACCACGCGGCATCCACACACGAACATGGCCAAGGCCGCGCTCAACATGATGACGCGAACCGCTGCGAAGGATTACTTCACTTGCGGCATCCACATGAACAGCGTCGACACTGGCTGGGTGACCGATGAGGATCCGCTGGAGATCGCGGCGAGGAAGGTGACCGAGCATCGCTTTCATCCGCCGCTCGACATCGTGGATGGCGCGGCGCGAATAGTCGACCCAATCATCTCCGGGATCAACACGGGTACGCACGTATGGGGAAAATTCCTGAAGGACTACGCGCCCACCGACTGGTAGCCCACGCCACGCGACGTCTGCAGCTAAAGCGTGAGATGTGAGAAATCTGCCCCCTCTGCAGCGTTTCTGTGTTGAACGCGAAGGCCACGTCATGCGGAGAGAGGTCGATGGTCCACACGCTGAGCGCTGTTCCCAGCTTTCGCCGCTACGAGCGCCCCGCCCTCGCGGCCATAGGCGTGCGACGGCGCCCGACATACGCCCGCGCGTCGCGCGAAATCGGTGGCTGGTACCGCCTGGGAGCGCTAGGTTGCAGCATGACCGTTCCGCGCGATTCGATCTCGGACGAGCTCGAAACACTCGTGTTGCGCTTCGCGCGCTTCGCGGGTCGCATCGCGCACGATCGCGGGCTTCCGCAGGAGGACACGGACGAGCTTCTGCAGGAGCTCCGGCTCCGTTTCTGGCGCGCGCGCAAGGACGGGCTCCGAGATCTCTCCGCGGGCTACGTGCGACGCACAGCAATCTCGGCGGCGCTCGACATCATCCGTCGCCGCCGCACGAACCGCAACGTGTCGCTCGACGACGATGAGGGGACAGCAACTCCGCTCGCATCGACGACTGCGGGACCCGGCGAGCTGCTCGATCAGAGCGAGCTCGCGCAGCGCGTGGCGCGAGCAGTCGACGCGCTCGCGCCCGCGCGACGCGTCGTCGTGCGCATGCATCTACAGGGCTACAAGCGCGAGGAGATCGCGGAGCTGCTTCGCTGGTCGGAGGCCAAGACGCGAAATCTGCTCTATCGCGGGCTCGCCGATCTGCGCAGCGCGCTGATTGCCGAGGGAATCGGAACACGGGAGGCAACCGCATGAGCGACGAAGAGCTGCAACGCGCGTATCAGCGCGCCACCGCCCACGCGCCACCTGGCGCGCACCCCGAGCCCGAACGCATCGCCGCCCTCGTGCTTGGAACCGCGCGCGAACCGGATCGCGTCGCAACGCTCGAGCACGTGATGCAGTGCACACGCTGTCGCGCGGAGCTCGACCTGCTCCGTTCCGCGCACGAAGGCGCGCGCGCCGCAGGTACCTCGCGATTCCCCATGCGCTGGGCCGCCCTCGCCGCCGCCGCGGTGCTCGTGATCGGCGTGGGCGCGGTCGCGCTCAGGCAATCGCGCCCCGTAACGCCAGACGTATTTCGCGGGCAGCGGTCAGCCGTCGCTCTCGTTCTGCCGGAAGCCGGATCGACCGTCGCAAAGCCGGTGCATCTCGCGTGGCATGGCATCGCCGATGCGCGCAACTTTCATGTCGAGCTTCTCTCGGCGCGCGGCGACGTGATCGCCGCCTGGAACACCAGCGACACAGTGCTCGCCATTCCCGACAGCGTTGGACTCGACGCAAGCCAGTCGTACGACGTCTGGGTGCGCGCGACCATGACCGATCGCACCGAGGTCAGCTCGCCGATCGTTCGCTTCAGCGTGAAG
Source organism: Gemmatimonadaceae bacterium (assembly GCA_025450815.1). Classification (GTDB taxonomy): domain Bacteria; phylum Gemmatimonadota; class Gemmatimonadetes; order Gemmatimonadales; family Gemmatimonadaceae; genus FEN-1250. The sequence continues at coordinate 38,105 of JANWLO010000077.1, read as the reverse complement.
TAGCGGAGCGTCCTAGCCGAACGAATCCGTCGCCGGTGAGCTCGAACGCCGCCCAATCGCGCGGCGGAGCGCCATGCGCGATCGATTCGAGCTGCGCCCCTCGCATCGCGTCGGTTGCCCGCATGCCGCCCGCGAGGAGTCGATAGAAGCTCTGCACGAACTCCGCACTTCCCCGATCGCTCACCGGCCACAGAGTAGCGACCACGGAGTGCGATCCGGCCTGCAACAGCGGCCCCGTGAGCCCTAGAATTCCCTCCCCTCCTACGATGAGTCCGAGCGCCGTGCTGCACCCCGACAGCATCACGATGTCGGCGTTCAGGTTGAGCGACCCCAACTCTCCACTCGTCACGTAGCCATCGTCGCCGCCGCCAGCGGCGAGCGCGATGGCGGTGCGCCCGGGAGCGCGCTCGTCCACCTGCGCGTGTGTCGCAAAGTGGACGAGGCGGTATTGCTCCAGCTTCGCGCGTTTGAGATTGCTCTCGCTCGCCGCAGCTCCCACCAGCGCCTCCGATCGCGGGAACCATCGCACCGCGGCCTGCACCTCCAGCGCCGACGCGGGAAGGCTCGTGAGGCCGCCGAGCGATGCGAACGCCGCGAAGTGCGCGCGCGTGGCCGGCGGATCGCGCGCATCGTCGCGCGGAAAGCGCGGATCGCCGAACGCGAGCATTCGCGCCGGCCCGGGCGGCGGACGCTCCCTCCACAGCGCGAGCGCCACCGCCGCCGAGGGTGCAACGTGCACCGCGAATCGGTCGACCACACGACGGCCATTCACCCGCAGCGCCGCGAACGGCACCCGGTAGAACGCGTCCTCGGGGACGATGACGAGCTCCGTCACGCCCGGCGGGAGGCGACGCAGCGCGCCGCCGAGGAGCTCGTTGCCGAGCCGCGTGGATGCCGCGCTATCGGGCCGATCGCTCGTGATCACGGCGAGTAGTCGCGCGATGTCGTCGCGCATTTCGTCGATTGGGAGCATCGTGACCGCATACGCACCGCGCTTCGTGACCACGATCGCCGTTGTGGGTTGCGCGCCTCGCCCCGTCACGAGCTCGATTAGCGCGGTGGCGCTATCGGGCAACGCACCGGCGATCGCGTCGAGCGTAACGCGCGATGCGTCTACCGCCGTCACATCCCGCCGCCTCGCACCAAGCGTCTTCGCCGTGCGCATCCGGAGCAGCGCATCGCGCAGCTGGCGTGCGCGGCGCCGTTCGGCGAGCTCGAACGCGGATGCCACGTGGCCCGACTGAGCGATGCCAGCTAGCACCGACGCCGTACCGAGGTCCTTGCCGCTGAAGCGATCCACCACCTGAAACGCCAGAACGCGAAGCGTGCTGTCGTTGAGCCCTGCGCGCCACGTGTCCAGCTCGTCGGTCGCGTGCGTAAGCCATCGCTCCGCGTCAACGGTGTCGCCCCGCGCCAGCCGCGCGGAGGCGAGCCGCGTCTGCGCGAGATAGCGCGCGACGTGCTGACTCGTGTCGGAAGCCTGTAGTGCGGCCCGAAACAACCTCTCCGCGACGACGGGCTGTCCGGTCCATAGCGCCACCACGCCGCGCTCATACGACAGCGCGGCCCACTCGGGCGGACGACCGATGCGCCTCAGCGCGTCGCTCTCCTCGTCCAGGAGCTTCATCGCGGTAGCTGGATCGTGGCTCCGCGCCGCGATCGCCGCCAACTGTCCCTCGAGCTCCGCGAGCAGCGAATAGTCGGAGATCTTCGCGGCCGTGTTTGCAAGCTCCGTGTACATGCCGCGCGCACGTTCGTCGTCGCCGGCCAGCGATGCCAGCTCCGCGGTGAACGAGAGCGCCTGGTTGATCCCCCACTGATCCCCGAGCCGCCGCATCAGCTCGAGAGCGCGCGCCATGTGCTGCTCGGCCGACACCGGATCATCGAGCGCGATCGACACCTCGCCGAGGTTGAGCGCAGACCATGCGAGCGGCGAGATGCTCCCCGCAGCCTCGCCCTCGATGATGGCGTCGCCCAACAGTCGCTGCGCGGAATCGAGCTGCTGGCGATCGAAGGCCGCGTAGCCGCGCCACTGCAGGATCGTGGCGAGCTCGCGCCGGTCGCCGAGCCGGCGCGCGAGAGTGGCCGCGGTGTCGAAGAGGCGATCGGCTTCGTACGGCCGGCCGAGTCGCTCGTAGCCACTCGCCTGAACGTGAAGACAGTTGGCGACGACACGCCACGCTCCCGCGCGGCGGGCGAGGCGCGCGCCGGTGCGTGCTTCGGACACCGCGGTCGCGCGCGCCTGCCGCGCAAGCACGGAGGCGCGGCCGCACGCGATGCGCGCACGAAGCTCCGGATCGCCGGCGGGCAGTACTCGCGCCGCGGAGTCGAAAGTGGCGAGCGCAACCTCCGGCGCTGCCGAGCGCAGGCGAACGATTCCGAGATTCACGAGCGCCAGCACCTGCGCGCTGCTGTCCGATGTCGCGCGCGCGAGCTGGAGCGCCGCTGCACTCACCGCGGTGGCGTCGGACTCGCGCGCAGCTATGAAGAACATCTCGGCCTGCCCCAGTGCAGCGAACGCGCGAAATCGTCCGCCCACGGCCGCGGGGAACGCGCGGAGGCGGTCGTAGTCGTGGCTCGCTTCGATGTACCGATACGAGAGGCGCGCGAGCGTCGCCCGCGCGAACAGCGCGCGCGGGTCCAGCGAGTCGCGGCCCAGCGCCCGCCGAAATCGCGATGAGAGTGCGGCCGTGTCCCCGCTTGCGATCGCGCGCTCGGTCTCGCGCACGATGTCGCGAGGGCCCGGGGGTCGCGTCAGGGGAGCAAACGCGAGCAGCGAGAGCACAACCACGCGCGGTAGCATGGCTCCAACGTGTGGACTACGGCCCCGGAGCGCAAATGTCAGGAACTGGTGGCGTGAGAATCCCGCAGGCATCGCCGCGTTGCTACGGGCAGCGGGCACACGGCTTCGGGTCGCCCGTACGCCACTCTTGGTGAGGATTCGCCGATGAACAGCCACTCCCGTCTCACGGTGCTCGCATTGCTGTCCGCGAGCACCTCGCTCGCGTCAATCGCGTTGACGCAGGCGGACAGCTCGACACAGCTCAAGCCGGCGGGCGCGGCGCCCGTGGCCGTAGCGGCACCCGATACGGCGAAGCACAAGCACGGGATGTTCGGGAAGCTCAAAGCAGTCGCTCAGAACAAGACGGTGCAGAGCATCGCGAAGACGGCCGTGTGCACCGCCGTGCCGGGTGGCTCGATGTTGGTTGGCGCCGTCGACGCCCACAAGAACGGCGAGAGCGCAGCGCAGGCCATCAAGGGTGCGGCCATGGGCCCGAGCTGCATGCCAGGCATGGGCGGTCTCGGTGCCATTGGTGGAATGGGCGGTGGAAAGGGCGCGCTGGGATTGGCGGCCGTGCAGTCGAGCGCTGCGCTCCAGACCGCCGTGATGAATGGTGCGATCGCCAAGGCTTCCACGGGAGGAGCGCCGGCCGCGGCCACCGCGCCTTCGGCCGCAAGCGGCGACGTCGCAACCGAGTCGCCCGGTCAGCAGTTGCAGCTCTCCGGCACACCCGCGGAACAGATCAAGAAGGGAAAGCTCGTGATCAAGCACATCGACTGGATGCTCGGGTCACCAAGCGTGTCGGCGTCATCGATGTCGGGCCTCGTCGATCTCGTCCACTCGGCGGGCGACGCGGTGAAGGCGGAGGGCGCGAAGTATCGCGTCGACATTTACATGGACAAGCACTACTCCGACGCCGACATCGCGGCCCTCGCGCCTCAGCGCCAGGGGATGATCATCTCGCTGCTGCAGGATCGCTTGCAGCAGCCCGACATCACGATCCCGGGGAACATCAAGAAGGACAAGGAGCAGCGCGTCGAAATCGTAAAGATCAAATGAACACCCGGCTGATCCGTGCGGCGATCGCGATCGTGCCGCTGCTACCACACGTTGCGCTCGCGCAGGGCCCGTGGGCCGCCGCGTTGTCCGTTGGACGCAAGGCACTCGGCGTCGGCGAATGCAGCGCCGTGCTGCTCAATCTCAGCGACCCGGCGACAAAAGAGTGGCCGCGCGGGCCCAACGGCAGCCGCGTCTCGATGGCGGATTTCGACTTCACCGTGAGCGCGCCCGCCGAGCGCGCTGCGGTGGGCAAGTACGATGGGGCAAATAGCTTCGCCGTCTGTGCGTGCCCCAAGGCGCAAGCGGGAAGCGTGGCGACGGTGACCGCAACCTATCCGAGTCGCACGATCGCGCCCAAGGTGCGCGTGACCAGTGTGTCGTTTTCGACGACGACGTCGGTGCCGATCGTGGCCGGATCGAGCAGCGGCAACGCGCCCGGGTGCGATCCTCCCACGCCGACCACGGCGATGGACGGCGGTGGTGCGCTGTGGACCGTCACGGTGACGCCGCCGGCTGCGCTTCCAATCGGCTCGTGTGGCGCGGTGGGGCTCACGTTGCGCGACTCGACGGGAAAGGACTGGCCGCGCAACCCCGTCGGCGCGCGCGTCTCAATTTCCGACTTCGATCTGTCGGCGACCACGCCGAACGGTGCGGACGCCGTGGGCAAGTACGATGGCGCGAGCTCCTTTTCGGCGTGTGCGTGCCAGACCGGCACCGTGGGCGAGATGGGAACGGTGACCGCGACGTATCCGGCGCGCGCGCTCGCGGCGAAGGCACGAGTGCCGGGCATCGCGCTCAAGGCGGTGGCTCCGTTCAATCTTGCCGCGGCGCGCGGATCCGCGAACCCGCCGGGGTGCGGTGATAAACAAGCCGGCCAAGTGGCGATCGCGGGCACTCCGCTGCCCCCGCCCATGATAGTCGCTCCGGCAACCACGCCGGCGCAGCTGCCGACGAACGCCGCGCCAATGATCACGGAGAAATTCAAGACCGGCATCGTCGCACCGCCGATGACGACGGCGCCACCGACAACCATGCCGCCACTCGCGAACCCGACGGGCTTCACTGCGGTGGATCGCGGAGGGGGGGGCGTGGACTGGGCGTGGCAGCCCGTTCCGGGAGCGGCGAAGTACCGGATCGACGGAACCGGTCTGCCGAGCACCGGTCTGTTCACGACGAGCACACACAATGCATTTCCGCACATCCCCGGCGGCCCCGGCACTTGGAAAGTGACATCGGTATTCCCCGGCAATCTCTCCGACACGACGACCGGCCCCACTGTATCGCTCGTGGTGCACGTGCTTCCGCCGCGCTCGCAGCACTGGCTCGTGAAGAACAACGGCGCGGGATCGCTCGCTCAGGTGCAGGTGCCGGCGAATCCGTTCGACCCCGCGCATCCGTGCACACCGATGGCCAGCAACCAGCCCACGCTCAACGACTGCACGCAGTACGACGTCGATCACCACACGATCAACCAGGGTATCAATCCCGGTGACCTCTCCTCCGCGCCGTACGATCTGCAGTCGCTCGGCTGGCTCACTGTCGTGCCGGTGGATGACTGGTCGAAGAACGGCTTCGTGCGATGGCTGGACGTCGGCATCAAGCTCTGGTACGAGCAGTTTCAGAGTCAGCAGGAGGCTGTCTACGGCAACCCTCTCGATCTCGGCGTTGGCAGACGCGCGTTCTGCGTGCAGGAGATGAAGGGGCCGCCCCATCCCGGCTACAAGACGGTGTGCTACGCCACCGCGCACGGTGCGACTCCGGGAACTCCCGGCTTCAACGACTCGGCGACCATCACGCATCCGGCGCCGAGCCCTGGCAGTACCGATTTCATCCTCGCGATGATGATCATCAAGGATCAAACCGGCACCACATTCCTCGTTTCCAACGGCACCGATCTGGTATTGCCGACTGTCAGGCTCGACACCGAGGGGCCGAAGTTCGTGCCGTTCGCGTGCATCTCCTGTCACGGCGGCACGTACAACGCGGCTACTCGAAAGGTGGATGGCTCCTCGCTGCTTCCGCTCGACCCGGGGCTGCTCTCCTTCGCAAGTGCGAGCGACAAGGCCGCCCAGGAAGAGAAAATCCGCAAAATCAACCAAATGATCACGGTCGCTCAGCCCAACTCGGCGATCACCGCATATCTGAATGGTCTCTACAATGGCGCCATTGGAACGCCGGGCACCGCAGCGCAGCCGGACTACGTTCCGTCGGGGTGGTCGCAGCAGTCCGGCTTCTACAGGCAGATCGTCCGACCGCATTGCGCCATGTGTCATCTGGCGGCGCCCACCCAATGGAATTTCGCTTCCTACGGAAACTTCCTCGGAAACAAGGGCCTCATCTACGCCGATGTGTGCGGAGCACACACGATGCCGCACGCCGAGGTGCCGTACACATCGTTCTGGCTCAAGAACACGGGCGCGTTGTACCTGCCCGGTTTACTCGCGGCGCAGCTCGGCTATCCGAGCTGCTGATCGCGACGCGCGGCGAGAGCCGCGCACGCGCGCTATCTTCACTCGGTCCACGACCGGGAGAAGATCGCCGTGAGCACGAAGCGTCCGAAGCACACGTCCGCAAACGCAGTGGATACGAACGACGACTCGCCGTTGCCGGACGAGACCGGCCTCTCTAGACGCGACTTCCTGTTGCGCGCCGGACAACTCGGCCTGACATACTCGGTTATCGGCGCGCCGTTCGGCGGCGCTGCACATGTACCTGTTCTGCATATGCCGGCGGCGGTGCGCTTTTCGCCCACGGCCTCCGCGCTCCCGGCAGAGCTACTCTCCGGCTTTCAGTGGCGCATGCTCGGTCCCTTCCGCGGCGGCCGCGTCGCCGCCGCCACCGGAGTGGTTGGACGGCGCAACGAGTTCTACTTCGGTGCCGTGAATGGCGGCGTCTGGAAATCGATCGACGCGGGCCGAGTGTGGGAGCCGATCTTCGATTCACAACCGGTGGCATCGATCGGCGCTATTGCCGTCGCTCCGTCGGCCCCCGATGTCGTGTACGTGGGCAGCGGCGAGTCCACGCTGCGCGACTCCGTGGGCTTCGGCAACGGCATGTACAAGTCGACTGACGCCGGCAAGAGCTGGACGCACATCGGCCTCGCGGACACGCAGCACATCGGCAAGATCGCGATCGACCCTCACGATCCGGACACGCTGTTCGTCGCGGCGATCGGCCACCTCTACGCGTCGAACGCGGAGCACGGAGTGTTCCGCTCTCGCGACGGTGGAAAGAGTTGGCAGAAGGTGCTGTACAGAAATGCGGACGTAGGCGCAGTGGATGTCGTGATCGATCCGACCAACTCGAAGATCGTCTACGCGGGGCTCTGGAACACGCGTCGGCCGCCGTGGTTCACCTATTCTCCCACGAACGGACCGGGCGGCGGCATTTTCAAGTCGACGGATGGCGGCTCGACGTGGAAGCAGCTCGCAGCCGGGCTGCCGAAAGCGGGGATCGGACGCACGGGCATTGCGGTTGCGGCGTCGAATCCGCGACGGGTGTACGCGATGGTGGACTGTCTGGTCGCGTCGTCCTCCACGAGCGGCGAGGCGGCCGACTCGACCGCCGGCACGACGATCGAAAGACCTTTGCCCCGGCAGGGAGGATTTTTTCGCTCGGACGATGCGGGCGAGAGTTGGACTCGCCTCTCGAGCGACGAGTCGCTGTGGGGGCGCGGATGGTACTTCGAGAAGCTCGCGGTAGATCCGAAGAACGAGGACATCGTGTACGTCACCAACGTGTCGGTGTCGCGATCGATGGACGGCGGGAAGAGCTGGGTGCCGCTTCGCGGCTCGCCCGGCGGCGACGACTATCATCAACCGTGGATCTCGCCGGACGACACGAACGTGATGATCGTCGCGAGCGATCAGGGCGCGATCATCACGCACAATGCAAAGGCGAAGGATCCGCGCGCCGTGACGTGGAGCTCGTGGCTCAATCAGCCCACCGCCCAGATGTACCACATCTCCGTGGACTATCGTAGCCCATATTGGGTGACCGGCGCGCAGCAGGACACGGGTGCGGTGGCCGTGCGGTCGCGCGGGAAGTTCGCCGAGATCTCGACGCACGACTGGGAGCCGATCGCACCCGGTGGCGAGAGCGGATACACGGCGGGCGATGCGCTGCATCCGGGGATCGTCTTTGGAGGCACCGGCGAGCGATGGAATCTCGAGACGAACAAGCAGCTCTTCGGCACGAGGGCGCCCAAGGCGAAGGAGCCGGAGCGCGCGGATTGGACGCAGCCGCTCGTCTTCTCCAAGGCGGATCCGCGCGTGTTGTACTACGCGAGCCAATTTCTCTTCAAGAGCACGGACGGTGCGCGCTCCTGGGCGCAGCTGAGCCAGGATCTCACACGTGCCGATCCGGGCATTCCAACGAATCTCGACGCCGACGCTTCGGCGCACGTCGATCGCAACGGCAAGCGCGGCGTCATCTTCACGATCGCTCCGTCGCCGCTGCTGGTTCCCATGGTGTGGATCGGCACCGACGATGGCGTGATTCAGTTGTCAGCGAACGATGGCAAGACGTGGCAGAACGTCACGCCCGCCGCGATTTCCGCGTGGAGTCGCGTCACGATGATGGAGGCGTCGCACTTCGATGTGAACGTCGCGTACGCGAGCGTCGACCGGCATCAGCTCCAGGACTTCGACCCATACGTGTATCGCACACGCGACATGGGGAAGTCGTGGCAGCTCATCACCAAGGGGCTACCCGCGGGTGTGTACGTCCACACCGTAAAGGAGGATCCGAAACGGCGCGGACTCCTCGTGGCGGGAACGGAGCGCGGTGCGTTCATCTCGCTCGACGACGGCGACAGTTGGTTGCCGCTCCAGCTCAACCTTCCGGTCACGTCTGTTCGCGACTTCGAGATCTATCTGGACGACATCGTCGTCGGCACGCACGGGCGCGGCATCTGGGTGATGGACGACATCAGCCCACTCCGGCAGCTCGACGACGCGGTGCTCGCATCGGACGTGCATCTCTTCAAGCCCGCCAGCGTCGCGTCTGTAGCGCAGCCCGACGACGACGGGACGCCGTACCAGAAGGACGAGCCGCACGCGGACAATCCCGTCGAAGGCGTCGTGATTTACTACTATCTGAAGTCGGCGATCAACGATGCGATCAAGCTCGAGATCGTGGATTCCGCCGGCACCGTCGTGGCGACCATACCGCCCGAGCCGAAGTCCGGCGAGCACGTGCCCGAGCGCCGCGACGGCATTCCGCGAGTCCCGCCGCTCTGGAATCGAGTGCCGGAGGCGCCGCTGTCGAAGGCGGCCGGGATGCACCGCGTCGTGTGGCCCACCGTGGACCCGGGAAGCCAGGAGGACAACGCTACGGACGAGGAGCGCACCCCCCGCTTCCACATCGGCACCTTCAGCGCGCGGCTCACCGTGAACGGAAAACGCTACACGCAGGAGTTCGAGGTGACGCCCGAGATTGTGGGGGACTGACCGCTGACCATCTCTGCCTACTACCCGCGCCTCCGCCACTGGTAACGCGCCAGCGCCACGCGCCCCCCGGCATCGAAGCCAACACCCTCGCGCTCGAGAAGTTGCTGCTGCACGATCGACCCACCCGGTCCGGAGCGTCGCAGGCTGACGCGCCCCTGCGCATTGATGACTCGATGCCACGGCACCGCGCTGCCGCGTCCGATCGCCGCGAGCGCGTAGCCCACCTGTCGCGCCTGTCCATCGAGCCCGGCGAGCGTCGCGATCTGTCCGTACGTTGCTACGCGACCGCGCGGGACCTTCCGGATCACGGCGTACAAGCGCTGATAGCTGCTCGGTTCCTTCGCCTTGCGTGTCATTGCTCCCTCATCTCCGAACGCGGCGTTCGAAATCCGTCAGGCGATTTGCGCTCGCGCTCCGGCGGTGCCACATATAGCCGGGTTCGTTCCGAATTCCCAACCAGCCCTCCACCGAGGAGTGAGAACATGAAGCCATTTTTCGCTGTGATCGTCGGCTTCATTCTCTGGTCCGTACTCTGGCTCTGCCTCAACGTCGGGCTGCACAAATTCGGACTGCTCCCCGCCGCGCTCACTCAGCCAATGACGCATGCCGCACCGCTCGCGGCGCTCCTGGTAGGCAGCGTCGTCATCTCCATCATCAGCGGCTACGTCGCCGCAGCGATCGCCGGCGCGCCGGCCGCACAGGCAATCGCTGTGCTTGGCGTGCTGCTCGTGCTCACCGGAATCTATTTCCAATCGCGAGTGTGGCACCTGATGCCCATCTGGTATCACCTCAGCTTCCTCGTGCTGATCATCCCGATGTGCTTCGCAGGCGCGCGCCTGCGGGAGCCGCGATTCAGTGTGATCGCCTGATGCCAGTGAAGCGCTTCCTCGAGTCAACCGCACTCGTGCTCGGCGTCGCCGCGATCGCGCTGATCGTCCTTCCCGAAATCGTGCTCGCGCGCCTGGCCATCGCGCCCACGAGCACCGCGGTGCCGCTCGCGCAGCTCTACGGCGCCGCACTGTTCGGCTTCTCGCAAACACTTTGGGTGGCGCGCGGCATGGTGCTGGGCGGAATCTATGGGCGCGCGGTTGTCGTCGGCGGATTCTCGCACGCTTTCGTCGGCGTGTTCGTGCTGCTTCACGCACTTCGAGCTGCGTCGTCCAATCCTGTCGTGTGGGGCGCGTGCGCAGTCTACGCCGTGCTCGCGATCTCCTTCGGTACGCTCATGTTTGGCCGCGGCCCCGCTGCCCTGCCGGACGCTCCTCCGCGCTAGCGAGCCCGGCGGGGCTGCCCCGCCCCGCGACCTCCGGTAATCTTCAGGAGGTGCCGCACTGTCGGCGGCGGCGATTCGCTTCGTGTTCATGGAGATGCAGTGATGGCTGGTAGGCTATCGAAAGTGCTCGGCGCCGCGATCGTCTGCACGGTGTTTGCGGCGGGTAACCTCCGCGCGCAGGATCCGGCTGCACCGCAGGCTCAGGGGATGAGCCCCCAGGAGAGAGAGTTTCGCGAGAGTCTTACTCCCGACTCGTGGGCGAAGAACGCGGATGGCATGGACAAGTGCACAGTCGCGCCAGCCTCCGCTAAGGTCGTCGAGCAAAAGTGGAAAACGGATTCGCTGGAGGGCACGCTGTCGCTGCCGAGCGACTTCCACGAAGTGCCGGCGAAGGGAACGGTGGATGGCAATCGATGGATCGGTGCGGATTCCAGCACAATCGAGGTGCACGGCAATCGCGCCCTCTTTCGCGGCGGCATGGGAATGGGCGGCATGGACATCGGCCGGCCGCTCGGCGCGCCGACCACGTGCGCGCTCACGCTCGAGGGCCGGCCTGCACCGTCGCACACTCTGATGTTGACGCGACCAGTCCACGGCGACACGCTTTACGTGGATACGCCCAACACGGTAGTGCGGAATGGAGTGGGATTGCAGTTCATCATCCTCACGCACACCACCGCGCAGCAGGCGGCGCTTCGCGCGGCAGCGCAGTCGCTCAAGGTCTCGTCGGCCAAGGGTCCGTGATGCTTTACGACGGAGGATATCGATGCCGCTACGTCCGTTGACGGTCGGGATGCGCGCCCTGCTCGGGGTGATCGGGGTGATCGGTATCGCGTGCGCGATCACGATCGTGCGCTGGGACGCGACTCGCCTCCGAGCAGGCGCATCGCACCTCTGGGGTTTCGTGATCGTCGCCCTCATGTGCGTCGTCGCGGCGGGCGGACTCCGGCTGGTTAATGGCGCCATGCGTGGCCGGATCCACATGCGCGACAACCGGCGCGGCATTCGCGGCGCATGAGCACCTTCATCGAACAACGCACCATCTCGCGCAAGACGGCTGACGATGCCATGCTCGAGATCTCCGCGGAAGCAGCGCTTCGGCTCGCCCGGCTTGGCACCTATTTCACTGTTGCCACCGGTAAACTGGAGGGCAGCGCGCGGCTTCGCTCCAGGTCGTGCACCTGCGAGAAAGGTGCGGGTTCGGCGCATGAGCACCAGTTCCTCGAGGCCGAGCTGCTGCGACTCCTCGAGCCCGGAACGGAAGTACGCATCGCCCTCGATGACGCCCGACCCAAACTGGTACGGATTGAGAGGGCCTGAGGCGAGCGCCGGCTAAACGTTCGGCTTCCGGCGATTCCCCAGCGTCTCGACCGCCGCGAATAGCTGCTCGAACGACTCGACGACGAACAACACGTCCTGCATGCGATCGATCTCGTACGGCTGCGCAATCACCGCGTCGAGGTCGAACGGGCGCCGCTCGCACTTGGGGCCCAGCGCGTTGGCGGCGTCGCCGTGCGAAGAGATCAGGCCGCTACCGTAAACCTTCGTGCGTCCGCCCTCCTTGATTAGCCCGAACTCGACCGAGAACCAGAAGAGCCGCGCCATCTCGGCGGTCTCCTTCTCGCCCGGCGACACGGCAGCCAGGGCACCAAAGTGCTGGAGAAAATCGGCGAACACCGGATCCGCGTGCAGTGGAACGTGTCCGAACACATCGTGGAAGATGTCGGGCTCGGGGAGGTAGTCGAGCTTCGCGCGCGGTCGCACGGTGAGCGTCGTCGGAAATCGGCGCGCGGCGAGACAGCGAAAGAACTGCACGGGCGGCATGAATCCACCCACGCCAACCGCCGCCCATCCGGTGCGCTCTGCGAGTCTCGCGTTCACGTGGTTGAGATTCGGCAGGCGATCGGGCTCGAGCCCGATCCACTCGGCGCCGCTCAGGTAGATCGCGCTCCCGGTCTCGCGCAGCGCGTCCCTGCGCCGCGAATAGAGCAGCTTCCAGATGTCGTGGTCTTCCTGCGTGTACCGCAAATAATCCTGCGTGAGGAACTCCGGCAGTCCAGAGCCGACATCCATCGCCGTGCCGCCACCGGAGTGCTCGTGGTCGGGCTGCGCGGTCGAATGCGAATCACTCATGTGCGCCTCCAGGGCGGGTGATGAACGACGGTACTGCGCCGCCGAAAAGTAGCGAGCGGCTCTCGATCCCGCTCGCTGCCACGTTTCCTTGCGGCAGGGGCCTTTCGTACGCGTACTAGCGAGCATACTGTTGAGCCCACTCCCCTCGCAAATGGACGAACATGGGTGCAGCCGCCGCGGCCGTGATAGAGCTTCGGGAACGCCACATCGTGGCCGCGTTCAGGGACGCGGGTGCGACCTCCGAGAGCACCGCACGCCTGCCGCAGGATCTCAGCATCGGTACGCACGGCGCCGGGTGGCGCATCCTCCGCAGCAACGCAGTCGTGCGCGACGCGGGCGACGGACGTTTCTACCTCGACGTGCAGAGCTGGGAGGCAGTGCGCCGAGGGCGTCGACGGCGTCTGCTCATCCTCGGCGTGCTCGTTCTCGCGTTCGCGTACTGGTATCTGGTCGCGCGTCGCTGACGTCGCTCCCCTTCACCGCGTGTCGACGCCCGGGAGATAGCTCACCGTCAACTTCTGCACGCTCGTCTGATCCCCGGCCTTGAGCGTTACCGTGTAGACGCCTGGCGCAACGGGCTTGCCGCCGTCGCCGCCGTACTCGGTGCGCACGTCTTTCGTGGGATGCAGATCCCACGACACGCGATTTAGGCCGACGATCGCCGGCGCCGTGAGATTCGCGACCGGCTGATTCTCGGAGTTTGTGATCGAGATCTTCACCGGCTGAGCCGAGAACGACTTGAGCCAGAATGTGAGCAGCGCGCCTTCCGGCGGGTTCTCTCCGCGGAATACGGCATTGCCGTTCGAGTCTCCGAAGCCGGCCATCGTCACGTACCCCAGCGCCGGCCGCGGCGCGAAGAGATGCGCCGCCTCCGCCCGCACCTCGGGCGTCAACGACTCGAGCGCTGAGACGTCGTCGATGATGTAGACACTCCGGCCGTGCGTGGCCGCGATCAGATCGCGGTCGCGCTCCTGCATCACGATGTCATCCACTGCCACCGTCGGCAGTCCGCCGAGCTTGAACCATGCGCGTCCGCCGTCCACCGTCGTCCACAAGCCGAACTCGGTGCCGACGAACAACACCTTCGGGTTCTTCGAGTCCTCGCGCACGACCTTCACCGGCGACTCAGCTGGCAAATTCGATGCGATGCTCGCCCACGTTTTGCCGCCGTCCGCGGTACGATACACGAGCGGCGCGTAGTTCCCCTCGCGATGCGCATCGATCGAGATGTACGCAATCGACACATCAGCGGCGCTCGGCGCGATCCCGCTGATGCGGCTCCCTTTCGCAGCTGCCGGGATCGAGGACGTGAGATCCGTCCACGTACCGCCATCATCGTCGGTGCGCCAGAGCTTTCCCTCGTCGGTGCCGGCCCACAACACACCCGCCTTCACCGGCGACTCCGCCAGCGCGTACACCACCCCATAATCCTCGGCGCCGCTCCCCGTGGTGATCATCTTGTCGTAGTTCTTCGACGAAAGATCGGGCGAGATGACGTGCCACCGCTCGCCGTGACTGGTGAGCTTGAAGACGTGATTCCCCGCGTGGTACAACACGCCCTTGTCGTGCACGCTCGCCACGAGCGGCGACGTCCAGTGGAACCGATACGCAGGCTGTCCCTCCGTTGGCTGCGGGCGGAGATCCTTGTCCTGGCCGCTCGTGAGATCGAAGCGAAACAGATAGCCCTGCTGCGATTCGGCGTAAACGAGATTCGAGTCGGCCTGGTCGAACGCGCAGTAGGAGCCGTCGCCGCCGCCGATCGCCATCCAGTCACCGTTGCGAATTCCTTCCTTGCTTCGCGTGTTGCTCTTCCCCACCCAGTTGGTGTTGTCCTGGAGCCCGCCGCAGATGCGATAGGGGATCGAGTTGTCAGCTCCCACGCGAAAGAACTCGCCGCCGGCAAAGCGGTTGAGATGCGCCCATCCCTCGCCGGCGTTGTAGCTCTCGTACAATCCGCCGTCGGTGCCGAGCAGCATGCGCTGCGGCATGCGCGGATCGATGGCGAGCGCGTGGTTGTCCGAGTGCACGTCCTTGAAGCGATCCTCGCGCCACGTCTTGCCGCCGTCGTCGGACACATGGAGCATGAAGCCCAGCACGTAAATGCGCTGGTCGTTCTGCGGATCGATGCGGATCTGACTGAAGTAAAAAGGGCGCGGATCGAGCTTGCTCTGCCTGGTCCACGTTGCGCCCGCATCGTCGCTGCGAAACACGCCGCCGGCCTTGCTGTTTGGATCGTCGAGGTCGGAGGTACCGCCCGCATCGCTCTGCATGAGCGCGTAGACCGTCTTCGGATTTTTCGCGTACACGGCGAGGCCGATGCGTCCCGTCATCTTGGGCAGCCCCGTCGTGAGCTTGGTCCAGGTGACGCCGCCGTCGGTTCTCTTCATGACGCCGCCAATGTCTTTGCCGTCGGTGGCCGCCGCCCCGTAAGTGAACTCCCATGGACGACGGATGCGCGCGTACACGGTGGCGTAGAGCACGTTGGGATCAGTCGGATCGATTGCAAGATCGCCGCAGCCGGCGCGATTCTCGAATGGAGCTGGAGCCGTGAACGTCTTCTTCCACGTCTTGCCGCCATCCGTGGTCTTGTAGATGCCGCGCTCGCCGGGCTGCCACACGTCGCCTGGCGCGCACACCCACGCCGTCTTCGGATCCGTAGGATGGACGACGACGCGCGCGATCGCTCGCGTCTTCTCGAGCCCCGATTTGGTCCACGTCGTCCCGCCATCGGTCGACGTGTAGACTCCCGCACCCCAGCTCACGGTGTTGCGGTCGTTCGCCTCGCCCGTACCGACGTAGATCGTTTTCGGATCCGACGGCGCCACCGCCACGTCGCCGATCGCCGCAACCGCCTCGTGCTCGAAGATCGGCTGAAAGGTCGATCCGTTGTCGGAGCTCTTCATGATGCCGCCGGTGCCTAGCCCAACGTAAAAGGTCCAGGGATCGACGGGATCGAACGCGATGCTGGAGACGCGACCTCCCATCACCGCGGGGCCGATTGCGCGCGCCTTGAGCGCAGTTGGGAGCACGATGGCACTCGAATCAACGGCCGTCGGAGACTGCGGTTGCGTCTTGTTCTCGAGCGACTTTTTCTTCGAGCTCTGCTGCGCGGGAAGGGCGAACGCGATCGAGGTGAGGAGAAGAATTCCGGGCGTAAAGAAAAAGCGAGAGCGCATGCGCATCACGGTAGTTGTCAGAGGAAACCGATGTGAGTTAGTGCGGCATCGTACTGCGCGTCACACGCGAACGTAAGGCACTAAAGTCAACGAGGTTGCTGAAAAAGGAAGAAAAAGGACAACTGAAGGACGCGGAGCCGCAGAGGATACGCAAAAGCCGCAGAGGAAAACCGTCAGGTGGGTCCGTCAGGGAAGACTTTAATCCCACTCGTCTGCGTCTCTCAGTTCACCTCGGCGACTCTGGGTCCAGCTATTCCTGGTTTCTCAGCACCCCGCTTCAAAGAACGAACCGGGCTCGGCCGACCGAGACAGGTTACGCCCGTTCAGTCGGCAATGATCGGATACATTATGCAGCAATGTGGACTGCGCTTTGCACTCGTCTGCCGCCGTCCTCTCGACTTCCCTCACCAGTGGAGATCATATGCGCATGAACGTACTCTTGTCCGCGGTTGCGCTGGCAGCGCTATTTGCGATTCCGGCGCATGCGGGCGCACAGGCCGCTGGATCCGTGTGTACCGACGGAAGCACAACCGCCACGACGGGCAAGGGTGCGTGCAGTGGCCATGGCGGCGTAGACAAGAAGGCCACTGCCGCAGCGGCGAAGGCCGCCAAAGGCAGCTCGACCACGAAGTCCGCGATGGTCACCTGCACGGATGGATCATCCTCCAAGGGCGGACAGGGCGCGTGCTCAGGGCACGGCGGCATCCGGGCGAGCGGGGTCAAGGCGCCTGCCGCTCCTACCTCGGCTGCAGCCCCGACGCCGGTCGCAGCGCCTGCCCCCGCTCCCGCCCCGGCACCTGCCCCGCCGCCGGCCGCCACCCATTCCCACGCCACCTCAGCCTCCGCAGCCAGCACCAAGTCGAACGCGACCGGCGGCTCCGGCAAGCCCGAGGACAACGATCCAACCGGCGCGATCGCCAAATGCAAGGACGGTCTGTACTCGCATTCCCAGCATCGAAGCGGCAGCTGCTCCGGACACGGTGGCGTCGCGCAGTGGCTGGTTAGCTGAGGACGCACGCCCTAGCGCACGCGCCGTAGCACATTTCGATACAGCAGCAGCAATGCCCGCGACGATCGTCGTCGCGGGCGTTGTTCATCCCGCACTAGATTTGGGGCCATGACCCTCCCGGGCATCCCTGCGTCGCGCGCTCGAGGCGCGGCGATCGCCGCGCCTCTCGCCGTCTTTGCGATCGCCCTGATCGCGCGGCTCATCGGCCTGCACCACACACCGTACGTCGACGAGCTTAATCACGTGATGGCCGCGCACTCGCTGCTGGCGCGCGGCACGCTGCAACTCGATCCCGGTGGTGAGCCGTACACGCGGGCGCGCCTTTTCACATATCTCGTTGCCGCGCTATTTCGAGTGTTCGGCGAGAGCCTCGCCGTCGCGCGCATCCCGGCCGTAATCGCCGGCGCGGCGCTCGTCTGCGCGCTCTTCGTGTGGGTGCGATCGGTGGCTGGCCGCGGCGCGGCGTGGACGGCCGCGATGCTCTTCTGCTTTCAGCCGCAGTCGCTCTACCTCTCGCAGCTTGCACGCTTCTACACCATCCAGGCGCTCTGCTTCTTCATTGGCGCGGCGTGCATCTATCGCGTGGTCACCGGACCCGCTCTCGCACTCCGCCGCGCCATCCAGCTCTGCGCCTGCGCCGCCTTCCTCTTTCTGCTCGCGCTGCACTTCCAGGTCATCACGATCGTCGGTATCGCCGCCGTGCTCGCGTGGGCGATCGCCGACCGCTTGCAGTCCTGGCGGACCGCCAGCCCGCGACAGCCGCTCACGCGCGCGCAGGTTGTCGGCATCACTGCCGCCGCGGCGACCGTGCTCGTGATCGCCGTTCTCGCCATCCGCGGCGGCATCGTGAGCCGCGGGTTCGCGCTCTTCAGCTACGTGGATCTCTGGGCCGCGGCGAACCGCCAAAACGTCCGCTACTATCACGACATCTTCCTCGACCAGTACGCGACGATCTGGACGCTCTTCCCCCTTCTGGTGCTCCTCGCGATCTACCGCAATGGCCGCGCGGCGCTCTTCTGCCTCGTGGTGTTCGGCGTTGCGTTCCTCGTCCACTCGCTCGCAGCATGGAAGGCCGAGCGCTATCTGTTCTCGGTGATGCCGCTGTTTTTCGCCCTGGCTGGAATCGGCCTCGCCGAGGGCACGCGGCGCGTGCGACCGGCGCTCGAAGATGTGGTTGGCCGATTGGCTGGAGACGCGCTCTCCCTTCGTGCGCGCGACCTGACCGTAATGGCGCTCTTCGCGCTCGTCGCCGCATTCGCGCTCGTCGGCAACGGGGCCACTTCGTACGCGATCAAGATGCTGCGCACGAGCGACGCCGATTGGCAGCTCGCGCAGCTCTATCGCGGGCAACCCGACTGGGACGCGGCACACCCCGTGCTGGGGCCGGCGGTGGACAACTCATCGGTTGTGATCTCGACATCGGAGCTCAAGTCGTTGTACTATCTTCACCGGTTGGATGTGCTGCTCAGCGTGGACTATCTGGGCGACCCGCGTCACCCCGGCGCGCAGTTCAGCAACTTCCGGAAGCTCGCCAAGCCCGTCGTGAGCACGGCGGAGTCGCTCGACGAGCTTCGCGCTTGCTTCCCAACTGGGCTGATCGTCTCTGAACGGGGGCAATGGCGTACACCATGGAGCGTTCAACCGGCCGTGGCCGACTACATAGAGTCCACGATGGAAGCGGTACAGTTGCCAGCTTCCACGCGGCTGTTGGCGTTCAGGTGGCGCACGTCGATTCCGGACAGCGCAGCGAACTGCCAGGCGATTCACGGTGCGGTGCGACGGTGATTCCGGCTCGTTCAACGAGGAGACGCTAGCGTGGAGTATCGCACGGTCGCGCAGCTCGATGATGCGGTGGTGAGCTGGCTCGCGACCCTTCCGCGCGACATCGACATAGTGGCCGGCGTGCCGCGCAGCGGGCTGCTCGTCGCGAGCCTGCTCGCGCTCCATCTCAACGTGCCGATGACGGATGTCGCTGGACTCATCGAGGGGAGAGTCATCCAGTCCGGTGCGCGTTACAAGGGCACCGATCCCCGATCGTACCTCGCGCGGCCGCGCCACGTGCTCGTGATCGATGACAGCGTCTGCTCCGGACTCCAGATGCGAACCGTGAAGGAGCGTATCCGGAGCGCGAGCCTTCCGCACCGCATCAGCTACGCCGCGGTTTACATGGCGCCCGACGCGCGACTCGAGGGACACGTCGACTTCTATCGCGAGCTGGTGCCGATGCCGCGCGTGTTCGAGTGGAACCTCATGCATGGTACGGTACTCTCGAACAGTTGCATGGACATCGACGGCGTGCTCTGTCGCGATCCAACGGATCACGAGAATGACGACGGCGAGCGTTACAACCGCTTTCTGCGCGAGACCGAATCGCTAATGCTTCCCACGTCGCAGGTGGGGTGGCTCGTTACGTCGCGCCTCGAGAAGTATCGCGCGGCCACCGAGGAGTGGCTCGCCCGGCACAAGGTGCAATACCGCGAGCTCCGCATGATGCAGTACCCGGACATGGCCGCGCGTCGCGCCGCGCGCGCGTACGCGGACTTCAAGGCGAACATCTACATAGAAACGGGCGCGTGGCTCTTCATCGAGAGCGACGCGGCGCTTGCCGCGCAGATCGCGCAGCTCACCGGGCGCTCGGTGTTTTGCACCGAGACGCGAGAGATGCTCGAGCCTGGTGCCTTCTCGGCCCCCGAGCGGCGCGCCGCACCCCCGCAGGAGCCCGCCTTGGGTGCCGCCCTTCGCGCCACCGCGCGCGCCGTACGCCAGCGGTTGCGCGGCTCCCCGCAAAGCGGCTAAGCTTCAGGGCTTCTACGACTTGCCCCCCTCCTCCCGCCGTCCGCGCGGGAGGCGGCAGTCCACAGGGAGGATACAATCGCAATGCCTCGCAAGTACGAGGTGGTGTACATCTTCGATGCCGCACTCGAAGATGCCGCCATCGCCGACACGCTCACCCGTGTCCACGCCCTGCTCGGCGCCGGCGAAGTCGCCGTCGAGCACTGGGGAAAGCGCCAACTCGCCTATCCCATCGGCCGTCGCGAGACGGGCCACTACGCCATCGCGCACTTCGAATCGGAGGCGTCCACGCTTCCCGAGTACGAGCGCGCGCTCAAGCTGGATGATGGCGTCGTTCGCTATCTCATCACGCTGCACGAGCACGAAGTCGGCGCGCCGCCGATGACCGAGGAAGAGATCGCCGCTGGACGCGGGCGTGCGAGTGACGACGACGACGACGAGGATTAGCATGCGACGACCACAGAAGAGTTGCCCATTCTGCGAGACCCGCGTGCGGTTCATCGATTACAAGGATGATCGCACTCTCGGACGCTTTCTCACCGACACCGGCAAGATCCTGCCGAGTCGCCTGAGCGGCGTCTGTGCTCGCCATCAGCGTCAGCTGTCGACGGCGATCAAACGGGCGCGCTATCTGGCGCTCGTGCCGTACATTCGGGGGCACCAGGCCTGAGATGAGCGACGCCCTCGCGGCCCCGCCGCGGGAGCTGGGGTGGACGCGGATCGTGCTCGCGCTGGCCGCGTTCCTCCTGCTCTCGCATGCGCCGGTCGTGCGGGCGGCGGCTCCAGTCGTGAATACCATGCTGTTGCTCGTGCCGGCGATCGCCGCCTGCTTCATTGCGGGGTGGTGGAACGGCGGATCGCTCACGCTGATGCTGGCGTGGGTCGCGCTCGCAGGGCTGCTGCTCGCCATTCCCGCAACGCCGGGAAGCGAGGCTTACACGGATCTCGCGCGCTCCTGGGGCGTGCTCGTCGCGGGATCGTTGGGAATAGTGTGCATACTCGGCCAGCGCCGGTTCTTCCTCGGCCGCGCGATTGCCGCGATCGGGTTCGCGGTGCTCATTGCCGTCATTGGCATGTCGTTCGCGCCGCATGCGGCGGTACGCGTAGAGGGTGTGTTCGCGCGGGAGTTCCAGCTCCGCAACTCGACAATGCTCACGCAGTGGGCGCATGGCTTCTCGACGGCCACGAACATTGCGCCCGCAGCACGGGAGTGGGCTGCCAGCCGTGCGATCCTGTTGCAGCACGCGTCGGCGACGTTCGCGGCGCCTCTCTATCCGGCGCTGCTGGCGTTGGAGTCGATGGCCGCATGCGCGCTCGCGTGGGCGCTGTATCATCGAATGAGTCGGGCTCGACTCGGTGCGCCGCTCGCGCCGCTTCGGGAGTTCCGGTTCAGCGATGAGTTGATATGGGCGTTGGTGGCTGGAATGACGATCACCGTGCTCCCCGCGCTCAGTGCGATGTGGGTGATCGGTGCGAATCTCGTAGTGTTTTTCGGCGCGCTGTACGCGCTGCGCGGCTTCGGAGTACTCGCCTGGTTCTTTCCACAGACGTCGCTCGGGGCGCAGATGGCGGCCGGCACAGCCGCAGTGCTATTGTTTCCGGTGTCGCTTCCGTTGACCCTCGGGCTGGGCGTCACCGATACGTGGATAGATTGGCGGCGACGCCTCCGGACCGCACGATCGGCCGCCGGACCGGGCGCCTCCAGATAGCGTTCACTAAACGATCAACCGTTCGACCGGAGCACTCCGATGGAAGTGATTCTCAAGCAGGCAATCGACAATCTCGGCCAGCCCGGGGACATCGTGATGGTGTCACCCGGCTTCGGCAGGAACTATCTCCTTCCCCGCGGGCTCGCGTACGAAGCGACGCCCGGAAACCGCAAGCGCATCGAGCGCGAGAAGGCGCACTTGGAGGCGGCGGAGAACGAGCGTCGCGCTCAGGCGCAGACGCTCGCCACCCGGCTCGAGCAGGTATCGCTCACCTTCTCCGCGCGCGTGGGCGAAGAGGAGAAGCTGTTCGGCTCGGTAACGTCGGCGGACATAGCGCAGCAGCTGCACTCGCAGGGGTTTCCCGAGATCGAAAAGCGACAGATCGACCTTCACGAGCCGATAAAGGCGCTTGGCGTCTACAAAATACCCATTCGCCTTCACGCTGATGTCAAACCCGAGGTTCGGGTGTGGGTGATCAAGCAGTAAACACTCGCCGCTCATTGCGCGTACCCTGACGCCCGGCGGAAACTTCCGCCGGGCGTTCGTGTAGTGTCCTGGTAGTCCCCCAATGGTTCGCGGCACATATTGGGCGCTCGGCTCTCCGTCTCGCGCGTTCTCACCACATTCGACAGGCGCTACCAACACCGTGCCATCCTCACTCGCACAAGTGCAGCGCGCCGGCGCGTTGTGTCTGGATTTGAAGGCGAACAACGTCGTGCTGCTGGACCTGGACAAGGTTTCGAACGCCACGGATTTCTTCCTGATCGCAAGCGGTACTTCCGACACGCATGTACGCGCCATCGCCGAACACGTGGTGGATCAGTTGAAAAAAGAGGGAGTGCGGCCCCACCACGTCGAGGGGCTCGCCCAGGGACGTTGGGTTCTGCTCGATTACGTCGACTTCGTCGTGCACGTTTTCCACCCCACGCTGCGCGAGTTCTACCAGCTCGAGCGGCTGTGGGGTGACGCCCGTATCGTCGCGATCGACGCGGAGGAGGCCAAGGTATGAGCTCACGCACTGTCTGGCGCACGCTGCTGGCCACGTTGGTGGCGAGCGCTGCGCTCGCGCCGAAGGCCATCGCGCAGGAGTACTTCGGCCAGAACCAGGTCCAGTACAAGGACTTCGACTGGCAGGTAATCGAGACCGAGCACTTCCTCATCCACTACTACCCTACTGAGCGCGCGGCGGCGATGGAGGGTGCACGGATGGCCGAGCGAGACTACGCTCGACTGTCGCGCATTCTGGGCCACGAGTTCCGCGAGAAGAAGCCGATTCTCTTCTTCGCGTCCCGCGCCGATTTCGGGCAGAACAACGTCACCGGGGACCTCGGCGAGGGCACGGGCGGTGTAACGGAGCCGCTGCGGCACCGCATGCTGATGCCGTTCACGGGCGACTTCCGCGGCCTCGAGCACGTGCTCACGCACGAGATGACGCACGAGTTCCAGTTCGACATCTTCGCGCGCGGGCGCGCAGGTGGCGGCATCGCACAGCTCACGCAAGTGAATCCGCCGCTCTGGTTCATGGAGGGCATGGCGGAATACCTCTCGCTCGGCCCGGACTACGCGCGCTCCTCCACCGTGATGCGCGATGCAGCGATCAACGGCGATCTGCCTACGATCCTGCAGATGACGAACGAGCCTGACCGCTACGATCCGTATCGTTTCGGCCAGCCGCTCTGGGCGTACGTCGCCGGACGATTCGGCGACGAGATCATCGGCGCGATCATGGCCGATGTGCCGTCGATGGGCATCGAGCGCGCGTTCAAGCGCGAGACGGGCGAGTCGCTGGAAGATCTCGGCGACGAGTGGAAGGAAGCGATGCAGGTGAAATACCTGCCGCAAGTCGCGACGCTTCAGCGTCCGCGCCAGTTTGCGACGCCATTGCTCTCCGAAAAGATCAGCGGCGGCCAGATATTCCTCGCACCGGCGCTCTCGCCGGACGGCAAATATATCGCCTTCCTGTCGAACGGCAGCTTCATCAAGGGGCAGGTATTCATCGACCTCTGGCTCGGCGACGCGAAAACCGGCAAGCGCATCGCCCGCCTCGTGAAGAGCACGTTTGATCCGAACTATCAGGAAGTCGGCATTCTGTATTCGCAGAGCTCCTTCTCGCCCGATGGAAAGACGCTCGCCTTCTCGGCGCTGAGCGGCGGAAACGAGGTGCTCTATTTGCTCGATGTCGCGAAGCGAAAACGCATCGCGAAGTACAAGCTGCCGCTGGACGGAATCGTCAATCCCAGCTGGTCTCCGGATGGGAAGCAGCTCGTCTTCTCGGGCAACAAGGGCGGGATCACCGATCTGTACGTCGTGGATGTCGACGGCAAGAACCTGCACAAGCTGACCAACGACAAGTACGGCGACATGCAGCCGCAGTGGTCGCCGGACGGCAGCATGATCGCGTTCGCCACCGACCGCGGTCCGGGCTCCGATCTCGCGAATCTCGTGTTCCCCCACTGGCGCATCGCGATCTACCACATGGATGGCGGCGCCATCGACCTGATACCCGGGCAGGCGGGGCTGAACATCAATCCGCAGTGGTCGCCGGACTCGAAGTCGCTTGCCTGGATTTCCGATCGCACGGGCGGTCAGAACGTCTTCCTCTACGATTTCGACAAGAAGCTGCAGTACCAGCTCACGAACGTCGTTGGCGGAGTGATCTCCGTGACGGAGTTCAGCCCGGCGCTCACCTGGTCGCGTAACACGGATGAGATGGCGTTCGTGTACTATGAGAACAGCGAATACACCGTCTGGTCGATCGCCAATCCGCGGCTGCTCAAGCGCCAGCCGTTCGACACGACGACGCCGACGCCGACGGTTGCGCTGGCCGCGGACAGCGCCCGTGCCGCGCGCGCCGCGCGTCCCGATTCGCTTGGCGATTCGCTCTCGTACTCGTACTACCGCTCCGGCACGACCTTCCGGAAATCCGGCGCTCTTCCCGACTCAAGCGAACGGACAGAGCCCGCGGTGAGCGTCGCGGCGCTTCTGGACAGTGGGGCGCTCAAGCTCCCCGACTCCACGCAGTTCAAGGAGTACAAGTACCACATTCGCTTCTCGCCGGACTTCGTCGCGCGCCCAACGGTTGGATACTCGCGTGACAATTTCGGGAACGGAGTTTTCGGCGGAACAGCGATCTCGCTGAGCGACATGGTGGGCAACAACCATCTCGGCTTCGCATTCTCGATCAATGGGCGAATTGCGGACGCTCAGGTTTTTGCCTCGTACACGAACCTCGCGCACCGGCTCCAGTACGCCGTGGGCTACCAGCAAACACCTTTCTATTTTGGCGAGGGCACGCAGTTCCTCGACAACGGAGATGGCACTTTTACCCAGCAGGATGTGATCGCGCGCTATCTCGATCGCGAGGCGTTCGCGATCGGCATCTATCCGCTCGACCGATTCACGCGATTCGAGTTCGGACTCACGCTCGCGAGCCTGTCGCGGTCGTTCCTTCTGTTCAATCAGATCGTGGATCAGAACGGGTTCCCGTGCTGCGCAGATGCCACGCAGAACGAGATTGACGGAAGCACCAAGTCGTACGTCGAGCCGAGTCTCGCCTACGTCTCGGACAACACCTTGTTCGGCTACACGGGTCCGATCTACGGACGCAGGTACCGCTTCTCGGTGACGCCGGCGGTCGGCCAGTTCAAGTGGATCGGGCTGCTCGGCGACTATCGACGCTACGACGCAATCCTGTTCAGCTACCTCACGATCGCCACGCGCCTCACCGCGAATCTGTCGTACGGCCGCGATGCGGACAGTCTGCAGAAGTACCTCGGCTACAGCGATCTGATAAGCGGCTACGACGACAACAGCTTCCAGATCACCAACGCGAATTGCCCGGCCTCGGTGCAGAACGCGCAGCGATGCAATCGGCTTCTCGGGAGCAAGGTGCTCTTCGGAAACATCGAGCTGCGATTCCCGATATTGCGCGGAGGAGTGGCGGGCGCGGTGCCGCTGCCGCCAATCGAGGGTGCGATCTTCTACGACGTCGGCACCACGTGGTTCAACGGACAGAAGGTGCAATGGTCGCGAGGTGTCGACGATGATCCGTCGAACGTGCGATCGGCGCTCCGCAGCTACGGCGCCGGACTGCGAATGAATCTCTTCGGCTACGTGATACTGCGGCTGGACTACGCAATTCCGCAGGATTCGCCCGGACGCAAAGGATTCTGGCAATTCTCGTTGTATCCGCCGTTCTGATCGCGTAGTTTCACCTTCGTGCGAACGTCGCCTCTGGCGCTGGCGCTCGTACTCGCAGCGTGCCACGGCGCGGACCGTCGTCCGCGTGTCGACAGCACGCAGAGCGCCACCCGCGCCAGCGCGAACGGACCGGATCAACTCGTTCTCCGATTCCCACGGACCGGAGGCGCTGCGCGCGCCTTCGCTTTCCCGCGCGTCGACTCGCTCGTGTGGACGGCGGACAGCAAGGCGCCTGCACTCGCGCGGCTGCTCGGCTTCGATGACGGCGCCGGCTCCGTTCTCGCCGTAGACTCGAAGGGCGCCCTCGTTCGAATCGATCTTAGACGCGGCGACGTCTCACGCGATCCCGCATCCAAGCTCTCGGATCTCGCCTCGGCCGACGGCTCTGCGGCGTACGGGCTCGGAAGCGACGGTACCGTCACTCGACTCACTCCGGCAGGCAGCTGGACTTTCAAGCCGCCCGCGCCCGCGCACGACATCGTACCGCAGCCCGATGGCACGGTGCTCCTGCTCGCGAATCACGCCGAGCAAACCGTAGCGTGGTTGATACGGCCGCCGGACGATCACATTATCGACAGCGTTATTCTTCCGCGTGTGACGAGAGCGATTCGCACGCCCACGGGCGACCGAGTCTACTTCCCGGTCGATAGCGGGCTTGTGGGCGTGCGCGGTCGCGACCTCCAGATCGTCCCGAGCGTGCATCTCCCCGCTCGCCCGCGAGCCGTCGTCACGTCGCCGAGTGGCGACCGCATCTACGCGACGGCTGACTCGAGCAACGCGCTGCTCGTGGTCGATCGCTACACAGGACACGTCGCGACGACGATCACGCTCCCCACCGCACCGTCGGCGCTCCGCATGGATCCCACTGGGCGCTACGTGCTCGCTCGCGCCGCTGAGGGCGATAGCGCGTACGTGATCTCCGTGAGCACCGATCGACTCGTTGGCGCGACGACCACCGAGTGGCGCGCCGATCTTCCCGCAGTCGCGCCTAACGGCTGGCTCGCGCTCCTTCGCGGCAAGAACGTGGTGTTCGTCGATGCGGAGTCGTTCACCGCGCAGCGCACCGTGGTGGGTGGAGCGGCGGACGACTGGATGTTCGTCGCCTGGAACGGCTTCCGGCCGCGTGCATCGGGGCTCGATAATCCGGTGACGTTCGAGCAGAACGACAGCGTACAGCGCGACACGTCCGAGAATCCGTTCGCGGGACAGGTGCCGGGTGCGGATACCCTGCCGGAGGACTCGCTGTCGCCTTCACCGCCTCCCGTGGCTGCGCCACCACCCGGAGTGCCGACGACGGCTCTACCGCGCGCGCCTGCGCCCCCCGCGCGTCCGCCCGCGGCTGACAGCGCTGTAAAGGCCTCCGGCTTCACGGTGCAGTTCGCGGCGCTCCGTGCGCAGGGCGCAGCGGCGGACGTTTTGCGCGACGTCCACGTCACGGGCGCAACTCCGCGCCTCGTTGCAACCACGCGCGACGGCGTTACCATCTATCGAGTCGTGATCGGACCGTTCGCGACTCGCGATGAGGCCGAGCGCATAGCTCGAACCTCCGGAAAATCCTACTGGGTGTACGAGGGCGCGCCCTGATGACCACGCCATTCGGACCGATCCTCTCCATGTGGGAGGCCGAGGGACACAGACACGCCGAGGCGCTCGATGCGTGCGCCGGCGCCGTGATCATCGGCGAGCGTCCGTCTACCGCGGCGGAGGTGGCGCTCGGGATCGCGCGCGTGCAGGCGCGCAGACGCCGCGTCGCCGTGGCAGATACCGTTGGAGAGCTCGGTCCGCTCGAGGATCTCGTGCCGAGGGATGCGCCGTACGGCCTCGTCGACAGCTTCTTCTACGGCGTCTCGCTCCAGAAAATCGCGTACACCGTGGATCCGGCGAAAAACCTCATCATCTTCCCCAGCGGCGCGACGCCAATCGACCACGAGGCGCTGCTCAGCAGCGATCGATGGGTGAAGCTGCTCGACGGATTTCGTGCGGCCGAGGGTCTGCTGCTCATCGTAGCACCGGCGGAGTCGAGTGCGCTGTCGGCGTTGATACAGGTGATGGATGGCGTGGTGCTCGTCGGAAACGTCGCGGCCGCGCCGGGCACTCGCGTACTCGCCCACGCGCGCCTCCCCGTCATTCCCGCACGACCGACGCCGGTCGGCTCGACGCCGATTTCCGTCGCGGCGATTCCACAGTCGGCGTCTCCCCCGCCACCGCCTTCGCCGCCGCTCTACTCGGCGGTCACGGGCCACTATCCTCCGGAGCCTCCGCCCGCGCTGGAGCAGCACGATGAACCGCAGCCCCACGATGGCGCGGACGAAGAGCACGCCGCGCACGAGGAGCCAGCGGAACGCGAAGAACGCGAAGGCGAGACTGCCCTCGTGCCACCGTGGGCGCGCGAAGACGTATTCAATGCACCTGCGACGCCACCGCCGGGCACGGCGAAAACTCTCTCGTTCTGGATCGCGATAATAGTCGGCGCGATCATCGCTGCCGCGCTCCTCACCTGGGCGACGACCGCAATGCTTTCGCGCGGCAGAGGGGTCGATTCATTCAATTCTGACAGCGCGCGCACGCTCGCGCACGCGGCCGCCGCCGGCGCCACTGCCAATGCCGCGAAGGTTGCCGGCGACAGCGGAGCGAACATCGCGGCCGCGGACAGCGCGCCATACTCGGTCGTACTCGCGGATGTCTCGAGCGCCACCGGCGCGAACTCGGAGCTCGACCTGCAGACGGAGAATGGAATGCCCGCGGTCACGTACGCGCCCTATACCCGCGCGGATGGTGGCCTCTCGTACACGATTCTCGCCGGAGCGGCGCGCGATTCCGCCGGCGCCGATTCCCTGCTGCAGGTCGTCCGCGCGAAGAAATTCAGGACCGCGCAGGCGGCGCACGTCGTCCGCCTGCCGTACGCCGTGCGCATTCAGACCGGCGTATCGACGGACCAGGCATCGATGTTCGTACACGCCTATGTCTCCAAAGGGCTTCCCGTGTACCCGCTCGTGCAATCGGACGGCAGCGCGACGCTCTACGCCGGCGCCTTCCGCACGATCGAGCAGGCACAGCCCCTGATGACTAGCTTTCGTGCCAACGGAGACCAGCCGACCGTGACGATTCGCACCGGGAGAGCATTCTAGTGTTGTTGACCAAGCTCGAGCTGCAGGGATTCAAGTCTTTCGCGGATCACACCACGCTCGTCTTCGAGCCAGGCGTGACTGCGGTGGTGGGCCCGAACGGCTGCGGAAAGTCCAACGTCTCCGACGCCGTGCGTTGGGTGCTCGGCGAGCAGCGCGCGAAGACGCTTCGCGGCGCGAAGATGGAGGAGGTCATCTTCCAGGGCTCGTCGGCTCGACGTCCGGTTAACATCGCGGAGGTTTCGCTCCACTTCTCCAACGACGACGGCGCACTACCCGTGCCGTTCAAGGAAGTGGTGATCACGCGCCGCCTTTCCCGAAGCGGCGAGAGCGAGTATCTGCTCAATGGCACCTCGTGCCGCCTTCGCGACATCCACGACATGGTGCGCGGCACGGGACTCGGCGCGGACAGCGGCGTGGTGATCGAGGCGAAGATGATCGACGCGCTCCTCTCCGATCGCCCCGACGACCGTCGCGAGCTGTTCGAGGAGGCCGCCGGCGTCGGGCTCTATCGCGACCGCCGCCGCACCACCGCGCGGCGACTGGAGGAGACGACGGTCGACCTCTCGCGTCTCGACGATCTAATCTCTGAAGTGCAGAGCCAGGTGCGGTCGCTCGCCCGCCAGCGCAAGAAGGCCGAGCGACACGGCGAACTAATGGCGCGTCGATTCGTCGCGGAGATCACGCTCGTGTCGCGCGAAATGGAAGCGTGGCACGAGGAACTGGCGAGCCTCGAGCTTCAGGTCGCCTCCCTGCGCGAGACGCTGCCGGGCGCCGAGCAGCTTGTGCGCGACGTGGAGCGCCAGCGCGAGGAAGCCTACGGCGCGCGTGGTGCCGCGGAGGCCGGGCGCACCGAGCTCGCTCGACTCGTGAGCGAGCAGCGCTCGAACGCGATGATGCTCGAGAGCGAGCTCAAAGTAGCGGAGGAGCGCCAGCGCAACGCGCTCGCTCGGCGCGAGCGCGCGGACGCCGAGCGTCGCAGCGGCGAGGAGCTCGGGAATCGCCTCACGGAGGATCGCAATGCTGTGGCGCAGGAGCGCGCGCAGTTCGAGAGCGAGCTCGCTGCCGCACGCTCCGCTCTCTCCGCGCGACTCGCAGCGGAGGAGGAAGCGCGCGGCGCTGTGCACGCAGCGCGACACGCATTCGAGCAGGGCGAGCGCAGCGCGCGCGAGCTCCGCGACGAGGGTCGCCACCTCGAGCTCGATCGCGAGAGCGCCGAGCGCGAGCAGCGCGAGATCGCGCAGCGCGACGAGCAGCTCGCGGCCGATCGGGAGCAGGTAGCGGAAGCACTGAAGTCCGCAAGCGACGAGCTGCGCCTCGCCGAGCGCCACAAGGAGGAGGCCGACGCCGCCGCGACCGAGATGGCGCGCGCGGTCACTGTCGCGCGCAGTGCGGCGGACGAGGCACGTGCGCGCGAAAGTGCAGCGCGCACCGAGCGGCTGCGCGCCGAAGAGCTGTGGACAGCGCTGCAAGGCAAGGTGCACGGCCTGGAGGCGCTCGAGCGTGAGCGCGTGGGACTCGCGCCGGCGGCGGCGCAGCTGCTCAAGGAGCGCGACCAGTTCGGAGAGGGCGCCGTGATCGGCCCGCTCTCCGATTTCGTGTCGACGGGCGCTGCGTCCGCGCAGTCGGTCGAGCGCTTTCTCGGCAACACCGTTCACGCCATACTCGTGCGCGATCGCGCGGCCGCGGACTCGATTCGCGCGTGGCACGCGCGCGTGAGTCCGGGCCCGCTGCTGCTTCTTCCTATGGACGCGCCGCTCCACGGACAGTCCGAATCGGGCACGCTCGCGGAGCTGGTCGATGCGGCCGAGCCCGCGAAGTCGTGGGTGCGCAATCTGCTCGGGCACGTGAAGCAGGAATCGGACGGCACCGCATTCGTGGACGCGCGAGGCGCGGTGTGGCTGCCGGGCACCGTGTCCGGCCCGGGGCCGATCCGCCGTCGCGCGGAGCTCGCGGAGGCGCGCGCGTCGCTCGCCGAGGCAGAGTCATCGCGCGCGGGACTGGTGCGGGAGGCGGAATCTGCTCGCGCCGCGTTGCAGAGCGCGGAGGCGCAGGTGATGAAGGGGGTGGAGGCGGCCAACGCAGCGCAGCAGAGCGTACGGCTCGCCAGCGAGCACCGCGAGGAGATCGACCGCAGGCGCCAGCGCGCCGCGCGCGAAATCGAGCAGCTGGAGGCGCAGCGTCAGCGCGTGGCAGCGCGCCAGCGCGAGCTTGCCGCGAGGCTCTCGGAGCTCGAGCAGCGGCGCGGGGAGAGCGCGGCTGCGCTCGGTCGCGCGGAGGTGGAGGTTGGAAGTGCGGCGGCGCGACTCGCGGAGCTCCAGCGCGCGCAGGAAGTTGCGCGAGATGAGCGCGGCACCGCGCAGGTAATCGAGGCGCAGGTCGTGGCGCGACTGCAGAACGCGTCGGATCGCGAGCTGCGGTTGTCGGCGGAGGTCGCGAACGCCGGCACACGCCTGCAGGCGCTGCAGGCGGAGCTGAGCGACATCGAGCAGGCGGACAGCCAGCTCGCACAGCACATGGCCACTTGGCGGCTGGACCTCGAGGCTCGCGCGGCCGCGTTGAAGGACGCCGAGCTGCGACTCGCTAACGCAGAGCGCGCCGTTCACGATGCGGATACAGCGCTCCAGGAGATCGAGCACGCTGGTGACGCGGCGCGCCAGCGCGCGCACGCACTCGCGGAGTCGCTGCACCACGCCGAGTTGCGCTTCACGGAGCTCTCGGGCAAGCGCACCGCCATCCGCGAGCGGCTCGAGGCGGAATGGCGGCGGCCGCTGGAGGAGATGCTGGCGTCGGTGCCGCAGGTGGATGTCGATGAGCCGGTGCTTCGCGCCGAGGTCGCGCAGCTGCGCGCGGAGCTCGAGAGCATCGGGCCGGTGAACGCGCTCGCTATCGAGGAGCACGAGGAGGAGTCAAAGCGCCTCGACTTCCTCACGACGCAGCGCGCCGATCTCATCGAGGCGAAGAATTCGCTGCACCAGGCGATCAAGGAGATCGACGTCACGGCGCGCGAGCTCTTTCTCGTGACGTTCACGCAGGTGCGCGAGCACTTCCGTCAGATATTCATGACGCTCTTCGGCGGTGGCGACTGCGAACTCCGCCTCGAGAATCCCGACACGCCGCTCGACTGCGACATTGAGATCCACGCGAGCCCGCGCGGCAAGCTCACGCAGCGCATCCATCTGCTCTCGAGCGGTGAGCGCGCCCTGGTGGCGCTCTCGCTCCTGTTCGGAATCTTCCTCACGAAGCCGAGCCCGTTCTGTCTGCTCGACGAAGTGGATGCGCCGCTGGATGATCAGAATATCGGCCGGTTCGTGCGCATGCTCAACAGGTTCAAGGACAAGACGCAATTCATCGTCATCACGCACAATCCGCGCACCACTACGGAAGCGGCAGACGCGGTGTACGGCGTGACGATGCAGGAGCCGGGAGTCTCGTCATTCGTGAGCGTGCGAATGCGCGGCGCTGCGGTCGAGGCATCCGAGCGCGAGATCCCGGCGTCGGTCTAGCGGGACCTCCGCATGCGCCTCACCACGCTGGGCACCGGAACGGCGGCGCCGTCGCGCCGCGTCAACTCGGGCCACCTGGTGGAAGCGGGCGCAGTGACGCTGCTGATGGATTGCGGAAGCGGCGTGGTGCATCGCATGGGAACGCTGGGCGCGAACTGGCTCGGCATCACGCACATCGCGTTCACTCACTTTCATCCCGACCACACGCTCGATCTCACCACGCTCATCTTCGCGTGGCGCTACGGCACGCTGCCGCCTCGTTCGGCCCCGCTCACGATTCTCGGACCCGTGGGCACGGCGCAGCTCATCGAGATGTTCGCCGCGATTTACGGTGATACCATACGCGACCCGGGATTCCCGTTGACGGTGCGCGAGCTGGCCAGCGGCGAGCGCGCGGATCTCGGCGATGGCGTGGTGCTCGAGGCCCGCAAAGTCCCACACACGGCGGAAAGCGTTGCATATTGCGTGGAGCGGGGCGGCGCGCGGCTCGTGTTCACTGGCGACACGGCGTTCGACACGACGCTGGCTGAATGGGCGCACGGCTGCGACCTGCTGCTCTGCGAGTGCTCGCTGCCGGAGCCGCTCGCCGTGCCCACGCATCTAACGCCCGCGCAGTGCGGCGTGCTGGCGGAGGTCGCTGATCCCGGGCGGCTCGTTCTCACGCACTTTTATCCACCGGTCGAGGAGGAAGACATCCGCGAAATCATCTCGCTGCGTTATTCGGGCAAGGTCATGCTCGCGGTCGACGGGTGGTCCACAGACATCGAGGAACGGTAATGCTGGTCGTCATGAAGCACGGTGCCACCGCCGCCGAGATCGACGCGGTGGTATCCGTGATCGAGGAGATGGGATACGAAGCGCGTCCGATGCCCGGCGCGCAGCGAACGGCGGTGGGACTGGTCGGCAACGACGGTCGCGTCGACTCATCGCGCATTGCCGCGCTGTCCGGCGTCGCGCAGATCATCCACGTCACGCAGCCGTACAAGCAGGTATCGCGCGAGTGGCGCCCAGAGAACACGATCGTGACCCTCGCGCCCGGCGTGCACGTGGGCGGGAAGGACGTCGTGATCATGGCGGGTCCGTGCTCGGTGGAGAGCGAAGAGCAGATCGTGACTGCCGCGCGCCAGGTGAAGGCTGCGGGCGCATCGTGTCTTCGCGGCGGCGCCTTCAAGCCGCGCAGCTCGCCGTACTCGTTTCAGGGACTGGGCGAGATCGGCCTCGGATATCTGGCGACCGCTCGTCGCGAAACCGGGCTCGCGATCGTCACCGAGGCGATGGATGAGGCGGGCGCAGAGCTCGTGGCCGAGCATGCGGACTGCATCCAGATCGGCGCGCGCAACATGCAGAACTATTCGCTGCTCAAATTCGTCGGCACGCTCGGCAAGCCTGTGCTTCTCAAACGCGGGCTCGCGGCGACGATCAACGATCTGCTCCTCAGCGCGGAATACATCCTGGCGAGCGGGAACGACCAGGTGATTCTCTGCGAACGCGGGGTGCGCACGTTCGATCCGGCAACGCGAAACCTGTTCGACCTCACGGCGATCCCGATCGTGCAGCAGCTCTCGCACCTGCCCATCGTGGCCGATCCGAGTCACGGTACCGGAATTCGAGATCTGGTGCTGCCAATGGCGCGCGCGGCGGTGGCCGCGGGGGCGAACGGCATTCTGGTGGAAGTGCATCCGAATCCGGAGCGCGCGCTATCCGATGGCGCGCAGTCACTCTATCCGGAGCAGTTCGCGCAGCTCGTAGGTGAGCTGCGCACCATCGCGGCTGCAATCGGGCGCACGATTGCGTCGCCGCCAAGGACCGCGGCGCATACGGTGGGGTAGTATCTGCCATGAGAACTCGTACTCCACTCTTCATGGCTTGCGTCGCGATCGTCGCGGGCGCGCTCGTGGCCGCGCCGCTCGCTGCGCAGTCCGCGGACGCCACTCTCGATCGCGCCGTCGCGGCGTACGCGACCGTGAAGACTTCGCGCATTTCGTTCACGCAACGCATCGACAATCCGCTCACCGGCACGAGCGTGAGCTCGCGCGGCGAGCTGCAGCAGCGACGCCCGAGCCGCTTCGAGGTGAAGTTCTCCGAGCCGGCCGGCGACCGCATCGTGAGTGACGGGTCGTGGGTGTGGGTGTACCTGCCGAGCACGAATCCTGGCCAGGTGATACGCGCGAAGCTCGGCGACCCGAGCGCCGGCGCGCCGGATTTTGCCGCGCAGTTTCTCGAATCGCCACGTTCGAATTACACTGTCACCGGCGGCGCTGCCGCGACCATCGACGGCACCGCCACGCACTCGGTGCTGCTCAAACCGAAGAGTACATCGTCGCCGTTCGCGACGGTAACGCTCTGGGTGAACGACAGCGATGCGCTGCTGCGCCGCGTCGAGACGGTGGATGGCAGCGGTGTCACCCGCCAGATCACCGTGACGCATTTTGAGCGCAACGCGCCAGTGGATGCGAGCGCGTTCGTGTTCAAGGTACCGAACGGAGTGAAGGTGTTCGACGGTCCGTCGGGGGACTGATCGCGCTCACGGCTCGATTCCGTGGCTCGACTTGAGCATCGCGACGGGTGGCACGCATCGCGATGCGGAAGGTGGGCGCAAGCTATAAGAGATGAGCCGGCAGCCCTGAGCGCTGTGCCAGCACCGATGGAATGAGTCAATCCTTGGCGCGTTCTATGTTCGGTGTCCGCGCGAGTTGGGCGATTGGCGTACCGCGAATGGATGCTCGATAGCGACGGGTGGCGGCTGCCGGCTCAAGGCTCTGGACTCACTGGCTTAGAGCTGGGGCTCGAAGTACACATCGCAATGCTCGCGCGCATCACGATGCCGATAGCGGGCCCCTGCCCTCGTCCAGCGCGCGCCTGACTAACTCCAACCGCACCGGATCCGCGCCCGCCGCGGCCGCGAGTGGCAGCGCCTCGCGCGAAAGCGCCCGATAGATCCCGGCCAACTCGGGCGATTCGGCGAGCGCCGCGAGATGCGCGCGCACAGTGTCGACATCGCCGCGCCCCACCGGCCCCGTCAGCGCCGCCGAAGGCTCGTGCGCTCGAAGATTCTCGGCCGCAGCGCCGAGCAGCGTAGTCAGTGCGCCCCGCGCCGCGTCGGCATCTACGCCCGAAGCGGTGAGCAGTCGCGATGCGAGCGAGAGCAGCACCACCGGAAAGTTCGACGCGATCACCGCCGCCGCATGGTAGCGCGCCTTCGCCCCCGTGGGAATCTCGAGCACGCGCGCGCCCAGCGCAGCCGCTAGCTCGCGCGACGCCGCGCGCGCCGCGTCATCGCCGTCCACGCCGATCCACGCGGAGCGCAGCTGCTGCGTCGCGCGAGTTGGGTCCGTGAGCGGGAGGAGCGGATGGAACGTCCCGCCTGGATGGCCCATCGCGCGAAGGGTGTCGAGCGCCGCTGGCTCCATCCCGCCACTCGCGTGCAGAACCACCGCGCCCGGCGCGAGCCTCGCGTGCGCGAGCTCGAGCAGCGCGGAGTTTAGCTCTGCATCGCGCACCGTCACGAGCACGATCGTCGCAGTCGCGAGCGATGGAGGGAGTTCGCCAGACGTCGTGTCCACCGCGGGCCGTCGTCCGTGCAGCCCCACCACCGGCACATTCGCGACGCGCATCGCGTGGGCCAGCGCTCGTCCCGCGCGTCCCGCGCCAAGCACGAACAGGCGCGGCGTCATGGCGTCTTCGGAAGATCCTCGCGCTTCGCGGCTCGGCGATCACCGGCGCGTCGCAGCAGGTCGAGCTCCGTCGGTGCGCCAGCGGAAAGATCGAGCGCCGCTGAGACGACGCGATCGTCCGCGAGTCGACGCCTGAACTCCGCCTCGGGTCCGAACGAGTAGCGTGCTATCTCGAGCCCAATGAGCCGATCCACCACGGCGCTCGCCGAGTCGAAACGCGCGCGGTCGAGCTTCACACCCTTTGCGGCGATGCGCGTCCAGAGCGACTGTCGCAGCGAGTCCGTCACCACGAAGTCCGGCGCGCGCTCGGCCTTCGCGGCCTTCGCGGAGAGCGCGATCTCCGTAAGCGCATCGCGGAACTTCGGCACGTCGGCGCCGATCATCCGCCAGAACGCGCGAGTGCCGTTGAGCGAGTCCGACGGAGCCACGAGCAGATCGGGTGTGATCCCTCCCCCGCCATAGACGACGCGCCCATCATCCGTATGGAACTGCTCGCGCTTCGACAGCGGGAGATCGGCCGTTGTGTCTCGCGTCGATTCATCATCGTCGTCCGCGGACGACAGAGGCGCCTTCGGGATGCTCCGTCCCGACGGTGTGAACCATCGCTCGGTCGTGAGTTTCACCGCACTGGTACTGTCGCCGAGCGGGAAGATGGACTGTGCGCTGCCCTTGCCGTACGTCGTCGAGCCGACGATCACGGCGCGGTCGTGATCCTGCAGCGCGCCCGCGACGATCTCCGCCGCGCTCGCGCTGTGATCGTCGACGAGCGTTACGAGCTTGAGGTCAGGCCAGAGCTGCTTCGCGCCATCCGTGTACGAGTGCGAGAGCGTACGGCCGCGCACCGACACCACCGACGAGCCCGAGTCGAGGAATAGATCCGCGACCTCGATCCCCTGCTCGAGCAGCCCACCCGGATTCGCGCGTAGATCGAGAATCAGCGTCTTCATTCCCTGCGTGCGCAGCTTCTCCACCGCTCCGTGCACTTCCTCTGCGCTCGAGTCGCTGAACACGGTGAGGTCGATGTAGCCGACGCCATCACCCACCATGTCCGAGTGTCGCACGGAACGGATGCGGATCTCGTCGCGTACCAGTGTGAACGGAATTCGCGACGCCACACCCGGCCGTTCGATTAGCAAGTCGATCTTCGAGCCCGGCTTCCCGCGAATGGATGCGCGGGCATCATCGCTCGTCCACCCCTCGGTAGACTTCCCGTCGATCGACACAATGCGATCGCCTGGCTGGATGCCTGCTCGCTCCGCCGGCGTGCCGGGAAGCGGCGCGACGATCGTGATCCATCCGTCGCGCACATCGGTCTGAATGCCGAGCCCCGCGTACCGGCCGGAAATCGTCTCCCGGAGCGCGCGCAGCTTGTCAGCCGTGAGATACACCGAGTGCGGATCGTTCAGCTCGCGCACGAGCCCCTCGGCCGCCTTGCGAAAGAGGCTGGAGTCCGGAATCGAGTCGACAAAGTTGCGGGCAATGTGCGTGCGCACCTCGTCGAACAGCTGCGCACGCGCGTCTGCTGTGTCGCTGCGCCGTAGCCCGCGCTGGAGAAGCCATCCACCGAGTACGAGCGCGAACGCCAGCATCGTGATCGCGATGATCGCGCGAGTGCGCATTCGCCCGCCCTCGGCGGCGGTGAGGTCGGGGCTAGGCATGCGCGGCGTTCTGCATGGTGAACTGATCGGGCATGCGCGACGCGAGAACACCGACCACGCGATCGAGCACCTCGCGCTCTGCGCCTTCCGCATTTACTGCGGTGATCGGGCCGCACTCCGGATGCGCCGCCTGCCACCCGGGCGATGCGCACTCGGCAAACGCGCGCTCCACTCGATCGTGGAACGCGTCGCCGGCGCTCTCGATGCGATCGGCGCTGCCGCGCGCGCGAGTGCGCGCGTCGCGGATCGCTGCGGGGAGCGTGAGGAGAATCGTGAGGTCGGGAACGAGTCCGCCCGTCGCCAATCGATTGCCCGCGCGCACGTCCTCGAGTGAAAGACCGCGACCCACTACCTGGTACGCGTACGTCGACAGAAAGAATCTGTCCGCGAGCACCAGCTCGCCCTGCGCGAGCGCGGGCTGAATCACCTCGGTGACGAGCTGTGCGCGCGACGCCATGAACAGCAGCGCCTCGGCGCGCGCGTCGATCGCGCGACCGGGCTCGAGCAGCATGCGACGGATCTCATTGCCGAGCGCGGTGCCGCCGGGCTCGCGCACGC
>JANWLO010000076.1 GCA_025450815.1 Gemmatimonadaceae bacterium | reverse complement strand
CGGGCGGTGATGGACTCGCGAAGGGATGGATGGATGGAATCGCGCCGCCGGCCGGCTCACCGTAGCCGTGCACGGCCACCGCGACGATGCGCGCGCGATCGATGGACATTGAGACTGCCCGGCGAACTCGCGCGTCGTCGAACGGCCGGCGGCTCGTATTGAACACGATCGCGTAGGACTGCAACACTGGGTACTCGATCACCTCGAGCTGCGGGTCGCGCGCGACGAGCGAAGCCATCGCGGGTGAGATGCCGGCGAGATCGAGCTCGCCGCTCGTGAGCCCGGCGAATTTGGTTGCCGCCTCGTCGATGACGACGACAATGAGTCGCCGGATCAGCGGCGGGCCGCCCATCGCGCGCGGAAAGTCGTCGTTGCGCGCGAACTCCCACCGCTGCCCCGCGACACGTTTCACAAATCGGAATGGTCCGTTACCGACGGGGTGCACGGCGAAGCTGTCCGCGCGCATTGCGCTCCGTGGTGTCGCCGCAAGCCGGTGCGCGGGAACGATCGGAAGCTCGCAGAGGATCGAGGGGAAGCGCGGCTGCGGCGAAGCGAAGCGGATGGTTACGGTCGAATCGTCGACGGCGATTACCTCGGTGACGTCAGCCAGCTCCGCCGCGCGCGGAAATCCCGTGGCTGGATCGCGCGCGGCATCGAGCGTGAACGCCACGTCGCGTGCGGTAGTAGGCACGCCATCGTCCCAGCGGAGCGACGGGACGAGCGATAACGTGAGCGCGCGCCGGTCGGCCGAGAAGCGCCATGAGCGGGCGTAGTATGGCTGTGGCGCGAGGCGCGCGTCGTAGCGGGCGAGCGTGACGAAGAGCGCGTAACGCTGCAGCTGGCGCGCGAGAGGATGGATGGTCACCAGCGGATTCGCGCTCTCGAGGTCGGCACCGGACGCGATGACCACGGTATCCGCCGCGCGCGGCACCCCGGCGCACGCGAGGACGAACGCCAGGGCCGCGATCGCGCGAGCGAGCGGCGCACGGCGACGGGTTGACGGACGGCGCGTGCGAGCCATCATCCCGGCATGCGTTTCATCGTGCGACAGCTCTCCGGCGCACTCGGGCTCTTCTGGCTCGTCCTCAGCCTCACCTTTTTCCTCGTTCGTGCCGCGCCGGGCGACCCCGTGTCGTTTCTGGCGCCTCCCACCGCGAGCGCGTCGGACATCGCCCGGATTCGTGCCTCGCTCGATCTCGACGCACCGCTCGTCGTCCAATATGGCCGGTGGGCCCGGGATGTCTTCAAGGGCGACCTCGGTACCAGCTTCGTTTCACACCGACCCGTTACCGGCGTTCTTGCCGACGCGATACCCGTCTCCCTCGCGCTCGGCGGGATCTCGCTGCTGCTCACGTTCGTGTTTGGCGTAGCGATCGGAAGCGTGCAGGGAGCGCGAAAAAATACGCGTCTCGACGGCGTGCTCACAGTGGTGACCACCACCGTGTATGCCGCGCCGAGCTTCTGGCTCGCGCTCTCGCTGATCGCGCTCTTCACGTACGGCGCCTCGCGACTGGGCTTCCCCGCGGCACTGCGACTGCCCGCGTTCGGAATCCGCGACCCCGCGGGCGACAGCGGATTCATGGATCTCGCGCGCCACGCGATTCTTCCCGTGCTCACGCTCACACTCGTGGGCGCGGCGGGAATCGCGCGCTACACACGGAGCGCGGTGGCCGAGCTTCTCGGGCAGCAGTGGGTGCGCACGGCAATCGCGAAGGGCGCTTCGCGGCGCGCCGTTCACGTGCGCCACGTGCTCTCGAACGCGCTGCCGACCTTGCTCATTCTATTCGCGCTTTCGCTCCCGGGTGTGCTCGCGGGATCGGTATTCGTGGAGACGGTGTTCGGCTGGCCCGGTGTGGGACGTCTCATGGTGAGCTCCATATTCGCGCGCGACTACCCGGTGGTCGTTGGCGCGACGGTGATGTACGCCGCACTCGTGATCTTCGCGAATCTTGCCGCCGACCTCGCGATTCCGTTGGTTGATCCGAGGCAGCGCCGATGATCGCCTTCTGGCGCACGACGAACGGCCGTACGCGCGCCGCGATGCTCACACTGCTCGCGCTCGCGCTGGGCGCGCTGCTGGTCCCGGCACTCGCTCGCACCAATCCGCTCGCCATCGGCGACGCGCTCGCTCTTCGGTTGCTCCCACCGCTCGCGATCGATCCATACGGGCACTTTCATCTGCTAGGCACCGATGCGTTCGGACGCGACCTATTCGTGAGAGCGATGCTTGCGGGGCGGCTCTCGCTCGCGGTGGGCGTGGCCGGCTCCGTGCTCGCGGGCGGCGCCGGGATCGCCGTCGGCGCGCTCGCGGGGTGGCACGGCGGCGTGCTCGATCGCCTCGCGATGGCGGCCGGCGACGTGTTGCTCGCGATCCCGCGCCTCATCATCCTCCTCGTCTGCGCGGCGCTCTGGCCGCCGGGGGCGACGATGGTGATTACGATACTCGTGCTCACGGGATGGATGGGCGTAGCGCGGCTCGTGCGCGGCGAGGTACGCGGCGTGCGTGCGCGGCCATTCGTCGAGAGTGCGCACGCGATGGGCGCTACGCCTGCGCGCATGCTCTGGCGGCACGTGCTACCCAACTCGCTCGCCCCGGCGATCGTAGCGATCGCGCTCGGCGTCGGCAGTGCGGTGCTGCTCGAGAGCGGCCTGTCCTTTCTCGGACTCGGTATCCAGCCCCCGCAACCAAGCTGGGGAAACATGATCGCGGACGGACGCGAGTTGATCGTTCTCGCTCCATGGATCGCGCTCGCGCCCGGAGTCGCGCTCGTCATGACGGTGCTCTCGTGCACCCTGCTCGGAGACGCGCTGCGCGACAGGCTGGCCGGCGATGAGATGGAGACGATGCGGGCGCGGTCCTAGCGCACGAGGATGGTGACGATCGCGCGCGGACCGGCGAGGATGGGAACGCGGCGCCCCGACAGTGGAATGGGCGCGCCGGGGAGCTCGTCGAGGCGAGAGGTGCGCGCTTCGCTGACGTCTGCGCCAAGCACCCAGTCTCCTACTACTGCGCGATCGGTGAGGTTCACGCATCGAAGCACCAGCCATTCCCCATCTTCGCTCGTCTTGATCGCCGAGAGAGACAGTCCTCTGCCGTCGAGCGAAACGCCGTCCGTCGGCTCAGGAAGCCGCAGCGTCGAGCGAATCGTGTTGCCGGAAAGCGGGTGGAGAACGTCGTCCGCGGTCCGCTCAATCGTGTCAATCGTCGCGTCGTCGCGTGGCCCATGCAGCATGACGGCGAACCGCGCGTCGAACATGCCGAGCTGCTGCGCATTCGGAGTACTCACCGGCCAGCCCGCGTGGCCGGGCCGTTCCGGGATGTCGTTGCGGGACAACTCGCCCACCGCACGGAACAAAGTTATTGCGACGACGCCATCGTCCCGCGCCTCGTACTCTCCAAGTCCGTCGGAATAGATCGTGGCGCCTCGATTGCGCGATGCGAGGGTCACGTAGCGCGCCAGCGGAGCGGTACGTGGCGCGGACTCCTTCGAGTCGGACGGTGCGACGATTGGATCGCGTCTCACGGGGCCGAATGTCGCGTCCGCGAAGATCTGTGGCCGAGAAACATCCGTGTTGAGGCGAAGTCGAAGCCGGCAATCCTCTCGCGCGTTGTCGCCGCGAATGTTTACGCGAAGAAACGAGCTTCCCGCATCGAGACCGAGCACGATCACCAGCGGGATGTCATCGCCGCCCACGCTCCACATCATCACGATCGTCGCGAAGAGCGGTCCATCCTGCCCGATCGCCGCCTCCGCGAACTTCACCGGGAACGGGTCGCCGCGGGGCGACGGCGTGTACAGATCGCCCAAATCGGCGAACCCTTCCAGCTCGATGAGCGACGAGATGACTCGCGTGCCGTCTCGCGTCGCGAGACGCACGGTACCATGCGCATCGACATCCACGCGCAGTTCGGCGTTCTCCATCCAGTGCTCACCGCTGCGCACTTCGACAAAGGGCATCGTCTTCGCGAGCGGATCATCTTTCCGGAGAGGGATCCAGCGCGTGCCGTATCCGCCAATCTCAGGAACCCAGATGGCCACGCGCACGGAATGCACGATGTCATCCCACGGATAGCTCTGCGGCGACTCGATGCGATCATGCCTCTCTCCAGCGCCGAGCAGCTGCATCGGGATTTCTCCGGAGCCCAGCATCACGCTCATCGCTTCCGTCGTCTCGCCGGCGATGTCAGTCGACGATCCGGGGCCTACCCGCACGTGTCGCGGCGCCGCAAGGACCTCCACGTGAGCAATCCCGCCGCGCGCGTGCGCCGATGGATTTCGCACCACGACCGACGGCTTCCACCGTTCGGGGGCCGCACGGGCCGCCACGACGTCATGCCCGACGATGTCAAAAATTGCATCGTCGCGCAGCCCGTCCGCCTGCGTCTCGGCTTCGCTGAGTCGCGACGCCATCGCCAGCGCCACAGCGTCGATCGAACATCCGCAAATGGTGTCGTGCGGATGGCACTGCAGGAGTGGCTTCCACGCAGATCGCATGAGCGCTCTGCGGTCCACTCCGCGAATGAACTTTGCGAGCGCGACCCATGGCTCGGTGTCGCGCAGCAAATCCCGCTCGGCGAACGCCGCGCGTCGTTTGAGGGCACTGCGCGAGGCGAGCGTTCCCTGGAGCGTCCAGGTGTAGCCGTAGGAATCGCGCAGTTCGCCCGTCACCTCGGGAACGCGAGTCGTTTCCGCGGCCGTGACGAGTGCACGACCGAAGCCCTCGAGGCTGGAGAGTCCGATCTGGTCTGGCGCGCCGACCGCGGCGAGCGAGGCCACAGCGCGGCGGCGATTCGGCTGTCGCTCATGGTGATCGGCGCCGTTGGGAAGGAGCACGACGCCAACCGTGGCACGCGGAGCCAGCACGGAGCGGAGCGACTCCCACCGCTCGCGCGCTTCTCGCTCGTCCACGCTCAGCGACGCGCCAAGCTCGTAGCCATCCGGTGAGAGGTGGTACAGCAGCGCCGAGCTCCCATCCGGCGCACGCCAGCGCGCGACGTCGCCATGCGGGTGATGCTGGCCTCCGTAGCCGCGCCAGAGCACGATCACAGGCATCCCGAATCCGGCCGCGATTGCCGGAAGCATCGCCGGATGTCCGAAGGCGTCCGGGGAATAGAGCACGTTGGGCGCAGTGGCGCCGAGCGCGCGGAGCGTTGCTCGACCCGCGAAGAGATTGCGCACGAGCGATTCGCCGGAGGTAATGAGCTCGTCCGCCAGCACGTACCACGGACCCGCCTCGATCGAGCCGTCGCGCAGACTGGCGGCGAGGAGCTCGCGTCGCTCGGGGCGCACCTCGAGGTAGTCCTCGAGCACGATAGTCTGACCGTCGAGCAGAAATGGCGCGTCGTCCTCTCGGTCGTCGAGCAGCGCGTCTATCAGGGCGACCAGCCGCTGCCGGAACCGGCTGGCGGGCAGGTACCACTCGCGATCCCAATGCGTATGGCTGACGACGTGGACGACGAGCGGAGAATCGGCTGGGGGCGTCATGGCGTGGCAAAAGTGCGCCGTAGTCACACTCCGTGCAACGCCCGATAGCTGAAAAGAGAAAAGGCGACCCTTGGGCCGCCTCTCCTTCATTCACCGCAGGCGCCGCTAGACCGCCGGACGTCCGGTCACCAACCGCCACACGACGGCGATTATCGCCAGCACGAGCAGAATGTGAATGAGGCCGCCGCCGACGTGGAGAACCACGAAGCCAAGCAGCCAGAGGATGAATAGGATTACGGCGATCGTCCACAGCATTGTCGGCTCCGCGAGAAAGGGCATTGTCCAACGCTCGCGAACAGATA
Organism: Gemmatimonadaceae bacterium; assembly: GCA_025450815.1. Classification (GTDB taxonomy): domain Bacteria; phylum Gemmatimonadota; class Gemmatimonadetes; order Gemmatimonadales; family Gemmatimonadaceae; genus FEN-1250. Next base: position 9,211 of record JANWLO010000076.1, on the reverse strand, counting down.
AGGCAACTCGCGTACCAAGCCCGTGCGCTGTAGCGTTAGCTGCGCAGTGGTTTCGCTCATTCTCTGTGCCGCCGACCTCGCTTCGGAGACGCCTCCCATGACCATCGAGCACATCTCGGACACCGCGCGCTGGGTGGCTGTCTATCGCGCAATGGAGAGCGAGCGCCCCGACGCTCTGTTTCACGATCCGTACGCGCGCCGACTCGCCGGCGCGAGAGGCGACGAGATCGTTAGTACGCTCAAGCAGGCGCGCTCGATGGCGTGGGCGATGATCGTGCGGACTCAGGTGATGGACGAGATCATCAGGAAGGAAATCGCGACTGATCGCATCGACCTCGTGCTCAACCTCGCGGCCGGCCTCGACGCCCGTCCGTGGCGCATGGAGCTGCCCCCTTCCCTGCACTGGGTGGATGTCGACCTCCCCGACATCCTGCGGTACAAGCTCGAAACGCTTCGCGGGGTGCCGACGCGCTGCTCGTACGAGGCCGTGGAGGCCGACCTCCGCGACGCCGACGTCCGTCACGCACTCTTCGCGCGGATCGGCGCGCGTACGACGCGCGCGCTCGTCGTCACAGAGGGACTCCTGATCTACCTCGGCGACGAAGGCGTCGCAGCGCTCGCCTCGGATCTCAACGACGTGCAGACGTTCGCGCGATGGCTGATCGACCTCGCCAGCCCGCGCCTTCTCAAGATGATGACCAGGTCCTGGGGCAAGTCGGTGGCGGCCGGGAACGCACCATTTCGTTTTGCTCCGGCTTCCGGTACGACGTTCTTCACGCCGTACGGATGGCGCGAGCTCGAGTATCGCTCGACGATGGATGAAGCGCGGCGGCTCGATCGCGAGATGCGGATGATGTGGCTCTGGCGATTTCTAGGACGACTGTCATCCGCGCGAAAGCGCGAGGAGTTTCGACGAATGTCCGGCGTGGTGTTGCTCGAGCGCACGTAATCTTGCGAGACGTGGCCCGTTGCGGTTGACCCGCACCCCGAAGCAGCCGAAGTTCAGACGATAGCCTCGTCACGCGCGCGGAGCGACATGCATTCGTTGAGCGAATTTTGGCATCAGTACTCGGACCCCACGGGACTCATTCTCTGGGGCGGCTACGTGGTGCTCACGATCATCATTTTCTCCGAGACGGGACTGTTGATCGGGTTCTTTCTTCCGGGCGATTCGCTGCTCGTAACCGCGGGACTGCTCGCCGCGCGCGGCATGCTGGATGTCTGGCTCATGTGCGCGATACTCTCGGCGGCAGCGATCATTGGGCAGACCGTGGGCTATGAGATCGGCCGGGCGGCGGGGCCGCGGCTATTCGCGCGAGAAGACTCCACGTTTTTCAAACGAAGCCATCTGCAGCGCGCGCACGACTTCTACGAGAAGCACGGCGGCATTACGATCGTGATCGCGCGCTTCATGCCGATCGTGCGAACGTTCGTCCCGGTGGTGGCGGGGGCGGCGCGCATGCGATATCGCGCGTTTCAACTGTATAATCTCGTTGGCGGAGTGCTCTGGGTATGCGGCATGCTCATGATTGGCTACAGCCTCGGCCGCTACGTGCCGGGGATCGAAAAGCACATCGACAAGGTTATCATTTTAGTGATTGCGATCTCGCTCGCGCCCGGACTGATCGGTGCGTGGCGCCGCAAGCACGCCGCAACCGCTGCACCCGCGGTCACGGATCTTCGCACGACAATACCGGAGGAGTGAAATGGCTTTTACGCTGCCGCCGCTCGGATACGACTACGCCGCCCTCGAGCCGCATATCGACGCGCGCACGATGGAGATTCACCACACCAAGCATCATCAGGCGTACGTGAACAATCTCAACGCGGCAATCGAGAAGGCGCCCGAGCTGAAGGACAAGAGCCTCGAGTGGTTGCTGCAGAATCTCCCGGCGGTTCCCGAGGCAGTTCGCGCGGCCGTTCGAAACAACGCCGGTGGCCACTGGAACCACAGCTTCTTCTGGCAGATCATCGGCCCCAAGGCGGGCGGTGATCCGAGCGGCGCGGTTGCGGATGCGATCAAGAGCTCGTTCGGCGACTTCTCGAAGCTCAAGGAGCAGCTGAACGCTTCCGGAGCCGCGCGCTTCGGCTCGGGCTGGGCGTGGCTCGTGGCGGCGAAGGGTGGGAAGCTCTCGATCGAGAGCACGCCCAACCAGGACACGCCGGTGAGCGACAAGAAGACTCCGATTCTGGGCGTCGACGTGTGGGAGCACGCGTACTATCTGAAATACCAGAACCGTCGAGCCGACTATCTCGCTGCGTGGTGGAACGTGGTGAACTGGGCGGAAGTCGCGAAGCGCTTCGACGCGGCGCGCTGACCGCCAACGTTCAGAGCGGACTGCTGTCGCCTTCGAGATAAGTGTAGCCTTCGAGCCCGGCGACGTAGTCCGCGATGAACGTGTTCGCCTCCTGACGCGTGATCCCCGTCGCGGCGGCTACTTTGCGTCGAAAGGTCGTGAGCAGATCCGACGCGCGGAACTGCACGTAGTTCAGCACCTCGGTCACCGTGTCGCCGCGCACGAGGTCGGTCACCTCGTATCCACTCTCCGAGAGCCTCACGTGCACGGCGTTCGTATCTCCGAACAGATTGTGCAGGTCGCCGAGGATTTCCTGGTACGCGCCCGTGAGAAAGATCCCGAGGATGTAGGGTTCGCCGGCACGGAACGGATGGAGCGGCAGACTGGGGCTTCCGTGCTTGCCGCCGACGAAGCGATCGATCTTTCCGTCGGAATCGCATGTCACGTCCTGGAGCGTGCCTCGCCGTTCCGGCTCTTCGTCCAGGCGATGCACCGGCATGATCGGAAATATCTGATCGATCGCCCAGCTGTCGGGGAGTGACTGAAAGACGCTGAAGTTGCAGAAGTAGTGGTCGATGAGCCGCGCCTCGAGCTCCTCGATGATGTCCTCGTACTCCTCGCGATCCTTCTGCGCGATGCGCGCAACCTCATTTACCGTCGCCGTGTAGAGTTGCTCGGCCGTCGCGCGCGCGCGCAGCGAGAGCACGCCGCTGTTGAACAGCGCCTGCGCGCGCTCCTTCGCGAACGTCGCATCGTGGTAGACCTCGCGCGCCGAGCGGCCGGAGATCGACTCGAACGACTCGCGAAGGTCGTGCAGGATCGCGTGATCGTCGTCGGTGATCTCGGGGATCGTCACGTCCTGCGGGGACTCGACGTCGATCACGTTGAGCAGAAGCAGCGCGTGGTGAGCGGTGAGCGCGCGCCCCGACTCCGAGATCAGATTCGGCATTGGGATCTCGAGCTCGCGGCACATCTCAGCGAGAGTATACACGACGTCGTTCGCGTATTCCTGCACCGAATAGTTCACGCTGGCGGCGACCGTCGAGCCCGAGCCGTCGTAGTCGATGCCGAGCCCGCCGCCGACGTCGACGTGCGTCACGCGTACGCCCGCCGCGTGGAGCTCGGCGTAGAAGCGCGCGATCTCCTGTAGCCCCGACTTGATGTAGCGGATGTCGGTGATCTGCGAGCCCAGGTGAAAGTGGATGAGCTTGACGACATCGAGGCGGCCCGCCTCGCGCAAGCGGTCGACGACGCGCACGAGCTCACTCGCGGTAAGCCCGAACTTCGACTTCTCGCCGCCGCTATCGGCCCATCGCCCGTGTCCCTCGGAGGCGAGCTTGATGCGCACGCCCGCGCTCGGCGTCACCCCCATCTCGTCGGCCACGCGCAGCAGAACGTCGATCTCGCCCTCCTGCTCGATCACGACGAAAACCTCGTGGCCGAGCTTCTGGCCCATGAGGGCGAGGCGCATGTACTCTTCGTCCTTGTAGCCGTTGCAGACGATGATGTGGTTGGGTGTTTCGCTGAGCGCGAGCACGGCCTGAAGCTCGGGCTTGCTGCCGCACTCGAGCCCGACGCCGTGCGGCGCCCCGAACTGCACGATCTCCTCGACCACGTGGCGCTGCTGGTTCACCTTGATCGGGTAAACGAGAGTATACGTGCCCCTGTAATCGAATTCCTCGATCGCCCGCCGGAAGGTGCGCACGAGTGTTTCGATGCGCGAGCGGAGGATGTCGCTGAAGCGGAGGAGAACCGGGAGGCCGACGCCCTGCTCGGCCAGGTCCATTGCCATGTTGAAGAGATCGAGCCGGCGGTCGGGACGCGCGCGGTCGGGACAGACGACTGCATGTCCCAGCTCGTTTATATCGAAGTAGCCAATGCCCCAACCTTCGATGTTGTATAGTGCGCGGGAGTCTTCGATGCTCCACGCGGTCGCCGGGACGGAAGCAGGACTTGCCTCCACTCGAGTTGCCATGCGGCGAATCTTAAGGACGAGCGGTGGGAATCGACAGTACCGAACGCGTCACGGAAAAAGCAGGCGCATCGTCCAGCGCTCGCCGTCGCGCTCGAAGACGCGGCGCTCGTGCAGACGGAACGCGCCGGCGTGCCAGAACTCGATTCTCCGAGGGCGCACGCGACGACCGGACCAGTGTGACGGACGCGGCACCGGCTGGTTGGCAAATCGCGTCTCGACTTCGGCCACGTGCTCGCGCAGCTGCTCCATGCTTGCCAGCGTCTCGCTCTGCGATGAGGCCCACGCGCCGATCTGGCTTTCTCTCGCGCGGGAAGCGAAGTAGGCATCGGCCTCATGGTCGCTCACGGGCTCGACGTCGCCCTCGATGCGAATCTGCACGTCGAGCGCGGCCCAGTAGAAACAGAGGGCGGCGCGCGGAACGGCGGCCAGCTCTCGTCCCTTGCGGCTGCGGAGATTCGTGTAGAAGACGAAGCCGCGGTCGTCTACTCCCTTGAGCAGAACGATGCGCACCGATGGCGCGCCGTCGGCGCTCACGGTGGCGAGCGACATCGCGGTGGGATCGGGGAGTCGCGTGCGCTCGACGGCCTGCGCCTGCGCGAAGAGGGCGCGGAATTCCTCGATGGGATCCATGGGTGAAAGCTATGGCGTTCGCGTCGAAATCGAAGGCGGCGGCGTTGCGAAAACGATGAGAATCCCGTCCATTAGCTGCCGTGACCTACGATCCCAGGCTTGTTCCCGTCGCGCCGACGCAGGGCGCTCCCAGATCGATTGCGCTGACGCCGTTCTGGATCGGGTCATCGCCCGACTCGGCGCTGCCGTTGCAACTACCCGGAGTCGCGCCGCGCCACGTCGCCGTGCTCGAGCGCGAGGATGGCTTCTACCTGTCGCCGGTGGTCGGAGTGTCTCCGGCGCCGCAGCTGAATGGACGCACGGTAACGGCGCCGACTCGGATGGAGAACGGCGACGTCATCCGGATCGTACCGGGAGTGACGTGGCGGCTGGAAACGGGCGAGCCGCTGCCCGTTGCGGAGAGCGCGGAGGACGACGGCTTCGTGGCTGTCGCGCCGCGAAGCGGGAAGAAGCGGAAGCGGCGCAATGTGAGGCGTGCGAGCCGCGGATGGCATGGCAAGACGCTGGCGGTGTGGGCGGCCGTGCTGTGCGTCGTGGCGTTGCTCGCCGTGGCGGGCGTCGCGGTGTATCGCGGAGCGACGAGCGAGTCGCACATCACGCCGCTGTCGGACACCGACGCCGCGCTGTTCGATTCCCTCCTCCTCCAGAGCTACGATCACATGGAGCGCGGCTCGACGCTGCTGGACATGGGACTCTCGGACCAGGCGCTTCAGGAGTTCGCGCGGTCGACCAACGTCGTGGAGACGAGCAGGCTGCGCGACAACCCGTGGGTGAAGCCGCGCATCGACGCGCTCGAAGCAACCATCGCGGAGATCTATCGGACGCGCAGCATCAACGTGCCGGCGCAGTATCGTAATGCGAAGTCGAGCGTTAGCACGGCATCGGCACTCAGGGCGCAACTTTCGGTGGCCGACTTCGCGACGCGGTTCGGGGCGTTACAGCGACGGTTCGCGTCGCAATTTCATCGGGATGTGGTCGTCACGGGACGCGACCATCCGGAGCATCTCTCTCTTTACGGCAGAGGCGGCGCGATCGACATGCGGGTGAACGATCTGTCGCGCGAGGAGGTGCAGTGGCTGGTGGCGAACTGCCACGCGGCGGGAATCCGCGTGAAGGATTTTTCGACGGACTCGGTGCTACAGGCGCAGATCGCTAGCGCGATCAAGGCGGGGCTGGCGGATCGCGCGGGGACGGGGGTGCACCTGCACGTGGACCGATTCGCGGACCGGCGGGACAAGTGGACGACGAGCTAGAAGTTCTCAGGTAAACAAAAACTTGATACGCGACACGTCTGCCAGCACGAACTCATCCCCGTCCTCGAGATTGTGGTCCTCGCCCCGCGCGAGCTTCTGATCGTTGAGCGACGTGCCGTTCAGCGATGAGTCGACGAGGCAGAATCCGCCATCCTTCTTGATGATCGAGCAGTGATAGCGCGAGATCGCGCTTTCGCTGTCGCTCAGCACGAGATCGTTCTGCTCCTCGGGTTTGGTGCCCATCGCCGCGCCGATTCGGAACACATCCTTGTCGAGCGCGATCAGCTTTCCCCGCCCCACGCCATCGACGACCTTGAGAATCGCCTTGCGCGCCGCCGCCGTCGCGCGCGCGTCCCGGTCGTGATCCCGTTTCGCGCGAAGTAGCTGCAACACGAGCACGACGCCGCCAACCGCCACCGCGAGCACGATCGCTCCGATGATGAACAACTTCTTTCGCGTCGCCGCGGACTTCCGCTTGTCCGCTATCGCAGCCTTGAGCGACAGCGCGCGCGGATCATCCGGGCTCGTCGAAAGCACGTCGTCCACCTGCGTGTCGGCCGTCTTGAGATCGCCGGCATCGAGCGCCGTCTCCGCCTGCCGCAGCTTGTCGCGCTTGGCGGCTACCGCGTCCTCGCTCGCCTTCTGCTTGACCGCGTCGCGAGCGTGGGCGGCGTCGATGTCCTTCTGCGCCTGATCGAAGCCCATCCGCGCTTCGGTATCCGAGCCGTCAATGATGAGCACCATCTTCCAGAGCTCTGCCCGCTCCTCGGCGCCCTGCGCAGTGGTGTCGCGCGTGAGCGCCTTCTCGCGCGCCTGCTTCACCATCCGATCCTTGTCGGCCTGCTGCTCTGGCGACAGCGCATTCGGTGGCGTGACCGGCGGCGCTTGCGCGGCCGGTGGAACTACGGGCGCAGCCGGCGGCGGTGGCGGTTTCTTCTTTTTCCAGAAGAGGATCCCCTGCGCATGCGCGGGCGCGGGCGCGAGCGCCACGAACGCGATCGCCGCGCCGAACAGCAGTCGCCGCACTCGACTCGCTTTCACGCCGCTCATTGTTCGCTCACACCGCCGCGGGAACCGCGGGAGGCGGCAATGTCGGTGACTCCGCCGCCTTCTTCTTCCGGTTCGCCAGAAGCTGCTCCGCATCCTTCGCCACCTGCGCCGTCGATCCGGTCACGATCAGAACATCTTCGTCCTCGCGCATGATGCGCACGTGCGAGGACGGCGGCACCTCGCCCGAGATGATAAGCCGCGACAGCTCCGACACCACGAGCCGCTCCACCGTGCGTTCCACCGGCCGCGCGCCGTACGCCGGATCGTAGGCGAGCTGCGCGAGCAGCTGCACCGCGTCCTCGTCCGCCTCGAAGGTGACCTCGTGCTCCTCCTTCAGCCGCGCGCCAATGCTCGCGAGATGGATCCGGACGATCTTTTCGAGGATATGAATATCGAGTGAGTTGAACGGGATCACCGCACTGATCCGGTTGAACAGCTCCGGCCTGAGCGACGCCTGCACCACCTTGAGGATGATCTCCTTCCGCTGATCGAGATCGTCCGTCGCCTGCATCGCCTCGCGCACCCCCAGATTCGACGTGAGGATGATGATCGTATTCGTAAAGTCACAGAAGCGCCCTTTTGCATCCGTGAGCCGGCCCTCGTCCAACACGCCGAGCAAAATGTCTATGACCTCGGGATGCCCCTTCTCGATCTCATCGAAGAGCACGATCGAGTACGGGGACCGACGCACCTGCTCCGTGAGAAATCCGCCCTGCTCCGATCCCACCAGCCCGGGCCGCGATCCGATCAGTCCCGACACCGAGCCCGCATCCTTATACTCGGCCATGTCGATGCGAATGAGCGCGGAGTCATCATCGAACAGCGCTTCGGCGAGCCCCTTCGCGAGCTCCGTCTTGCCGACGCCAGTGGGTCCAACGAATAGAAACGACGCCGGCTTCCGCTTCTTGCGCAGGTCCGCGCGCATGCGGCGCGCGGCGTCCGCGAGCTGGTCCGCCGCGTCGTCCTGGCCGAGCACGCGTGTACGCAACCGCTCTTCGAGCTTGAGCAGTCGCTCACGCTCGCTCTCCATCATGCGCGAGATCGGAATCCCCGCGCGTCGCGCGACGACTTCCGCGATGATGTCCGGCCCGACCTCTGCCGGAATGAGCACGCCGGCCGCGGAGAGCTTCTCCCATCGCTTGTCGAGATCCGCCTGCTGCTCGCCGAGGAACTTGAGAGCGCCGTAACGCAGCTCGGCGGCCTTGGCGACGTCGCCCGATGACTCGGCCGCGTCGAGCTCCGCTTGCTTCTCCTGCGTCGCCTTACGCGTGGCCTGCAAACCATCGGACACCTCTTTCTCGTCCTTCCACCGCGCGAGAAGGGCGTCGAGCTCCTTTTGCTTCTTCGCGGCATCCTGAGTCGCGGCCTTGAGGTCGTCGGCCTTTCCGCCCGCGCCCTTGAGCGCCTCGATGCGCGCGTTGAGGCGCACGAGCTCGCGCTCCTTCTCATCGATGAGATTCGGTTTTGACTCGACCTGGAGTCGAATGCGCGCCGCGGCCTCGTCGAGGATGTCGAACGCCTTGTCCGGGAAAAACCTGTCACGAAGGTGGCGACGCGCGAGCTTCACCACCGCGTGCAATGCGTCCTCGCTGATTCGCACGCCGTGATAGCGCTCGAAGTTTCCCTTCACGCCGCGCAGCATTGCGAGCGTCATGTCGTCGTCCGGCTCCTCGACGATCACCTTCTCGAATCGGCGTGCGAGCGCGCCATCTTTCTCGATGTGCTCGCGATACTCGTCGTGGGTCGTCGCTCCGACGCACCGAAGCTCGCCGCGCGCGAGGGCCGGCTTCAGAATGTTCGCCGCATCCATGCCGCCCGCATTTCCACCAGCGCCCACTAAAGTGTGCAGCTCGTCGAGAAAGAGAATGACGTCGTCTGTGCCGCGCACCTCGTCGACGATCGCCTTGATGCGCTCTTCGAATTCACCGCGATACTTCGCGCCGGCGACGAGCCCCGTCAGATCCAGCGCCATGACGCGCGATCCACGCAGGGATTCGGGCACGTCG